>NZ_CP048817.1:4744837-5057175 GCF_014171475.1 Sphingomonas sp. So64.6b | reverse complement strand
GGCCGGACGTCTCAGCGCGGCTGGCGGCCGGCGAAGCGGCGGTCTGAGGGCTCCTGTCTCTTTGCGGGCAACACCGTGCCGCGAGGATCGGAGGTCGAGCTGACAAGGCCGCGATCGGCCCAGGTCTGGAGATCTTCGATGGCGTAGACGACTCGGCCGCCGAGCTTCCGGTAAGTCGGGCCGGTGCCGTAGGTGCGGTGCTTCTCAAGCGTGCGCTCGGACAGTCCGAGAAAGCGAGCAGCTTCCTGCGTGCGCAGGTAGCGTGGCGGGATGCCGGCGGTAATTTCGGCCATTGTCGAGCCTCCGTGGTCTCGTTGGGGGCCGCTGCCGTCAGGCGGCGGTTCGAGAGCAAGGTGGCGTGAAGACGGTGGGTGGGACGATGTCGAAGATAGGAATCTAATTTCGACACGCCCCAGCCGATGGACGGCGGGCTATGATCGACGGGGTCGGCGCAGAAGGGAGCGGTAACCGCCTTCGACGAGTTTCAGGCCGTCGCGCACGAGGCGGATCGTTGTTTCGCGAACGGAGTTTCCGACCCACGATTTCGCGTCGATCTGGTGTTCAGGGAAGAGGGTTTCGCCAATGGCGCGGTAGCTTGCGCCGTCATCGTGTGCGTCAACGGCCCTTAGCATAGCGCGCAACCGTTGACGCCGTTGTGGCGTCAAGCGTTCGTCGGGTCGTGCTTTCCGTGCCTGCGTCGCTGACCAGAAACGGTCGAGTGCGAGGATCCGATCAGGCGTGTCGTCATCCAGTATGACGAGCGCCGCGAGCGGGGTGTCGCTGGTGTCTCCGTGGAGCACGATGTCGAACACCTGGCCGTCGATGACGATCCGGACAGTTCCATCGGCAGTGAAGAGCGCGGGGGGAAGTTCTTTGCTAGTGACTGCCGTACCGGCGGGTAACGCGGGTGACGGAGCGAGGAGAAGTTTGAACGGATCGGCGGTAAGGGTCCAGGAGATAGCCACAGTCAAGGCATTGAGAGCCGGGTCTGTAGCGAAAAGACAACCCCCAGCGATCGGATAAGGCCCGTGCCTTGTCCGGAGCGAGATGCCCTAAGCGCTGTAGGTCTGAATATTCCCGTCGGTAGTCGTGGTTTCTCCGCAGAAACTCCCACGCGATATCTGGCGCACTCAGACCATCAATATAGTCGTAGGCCGGGCCAGTTCTCCAACTTCCTTCCTCAGACATGCTTCTACTCTCCTGGCCGCGCCGCTTTGGGGCGAGTAACACGGAGAACACGATTCCAAGTTGTCTTTGGCTTGGGAAGTCCGAAGGTGGCGCAACGTGATGCAGGTTTCGCATCACCAGCCGATCAGTGGTAACTCGACCGGACCAGATGGCGAAAGCCGTTCTCGGTCATCCATTTCGCGCGGGCCAGGTGGGTGGTGTAGACGCGCGCGGCGCGTTGGGCATCATTGTCAGGGTCCAGGCCGAAGATGACGGTGACCGCTTCTTCCCAGCACGCGCCGTCGGCCTCGGCATCCAGCAGTCGCAGATAGGTTTTCAGGTGCTCACGATCATAGGGTGTGAGCACCGCGCTATCAGGCGGCTGGTCTAGGAAGTCTGTCTTGGTCACACCGGTCCTCTGAAGTCATTCTTATCCATTCCGGTGGCATTTGTTAACCGTATGCAGGTTGCATCGCAGCAGAATCCGCGCCGGTGATGGCAACGGCATACCGACGGCATGCGGTAGGCAACGGAGACGCTAACGCTTGTCGATTTTCCCACGGACCACCATCACTCCTTCGCCTTGGTCGGTGGTCAAGAGGAGGATGCCGTGGCCTTCAAGCGCCCGACGTACCTGATCGCGCGTGGTCTCATACACCTCGAGCCCGCTTGCGGATTCGAGGCGTTTGAGCGCGGTCAGTGATACCTGGGCCTTGTCAGCGAGCGTCTCCTGATTCCATCCAAGCAACGCGCGCGCGGCCCGCGATTGTCGGGCGGTGATCATGCATGATCACCTCCCACTCGGACATACGCGCACACCAGAACTACGACTATAGTAGTCGTTCTTGAGGGGCTATGCTAGTTGATACTGCCCTTACAGGCAGGCCTGACAGTCGTTGGGGATCCAACTGATTCGGTCGCCCACAAAGCGATCGGCCCGGCCGGACTTACCGCGCGGGGCGTCGCGCTGACCTCACTCGCCGTTGCGGCGGTTCGGGCGGGACCAGATGAGCAACTGTGTTTTGGCTGTGTTTGCTGGAAAGCGCTCCGTCACGTTTCAGGAAGCGAACCTTCTCAAGCGGACATTCAACAAAGCATTGCTTGTCGAATCCAAGTCAGACGAAACGGGCCTTGAGGTCGTCGAGAAGCCACGCGCCCGCGCGGCCTAAAGAACGATCTCGCATATGCGACGCGTAAATTGTCAGGGCTCCGGACGCGCGCGCGGGATCATCCTCGATCGGCAATGGCACGAGGCGCCCTTCGGTTAGTAGCGGCGCCACGAGATAATCGGGCATACGGCACCACCCCAGGCCCGCCAAGAGGAAGTCCAGCCGTCGTCCAAGCTCGACGAAGCGCCAAGGTTTCGTGCTCATGACACCGTAGCTCGGGCCGTCGGGCGCCGAGGGATCGGTCAACACGAGCTGGACGTGCTCGTCCAGGTCCTCGCGCGTCGCGGCCCGGCCCAGTCGAGCCAACGGGTGGACGGGCGCCACGACCGAAACCAGGTCGACGCCGAGCAGTGGCAGGGCGGCGATATCCTCGGGCACAGTCGGAAGCAGGATGCAGAAAGCGAGCGCAGCCTCTCCCCGGCGCAGTCGTCGTTCGGCGCCTCCAAGCCCTTCGGTCGAGAAGCTCACCGGCAGATGGGGAAAAGCGGCGCGGAGCGCGTGCAGGCTGTCGATGAAGGCGGTGGTTGGCACCAACGGATCGATCGCGACTGCCAACTCGGGCTCGATGCCCTCGCGCGTGGCCGCAGCCATCGCCTCGAAGTGGTTCGCGCCCGCGAGCACCACTCGAGCTTGCCCAACCAGCACACGACCAACTCCCGTGAGGCGGGGACGGTGGCCGGCGCGGTCGAACAACGTGACGCCGTGGACTTCTTCGAGGGTCGCAACGGCTTGGCTGATCGCCGATTGGGCGCGGCGGAGCTTGCGGCCCGCAGCAGAGAAGCTGCCGTTTTCGGCGATCGTCACCAGCACACGAAGCTGGTCGAGAGTGAGATTGCCGATCATACATCATCTCAGCCGATAGAAACTATCTGATATATATCACTTCTGCAGATGGCGTCGAGAGGCCAGATTGCAGCCATGCAGCCGACCTTATTCATCAATCACGGTGGCGGCCCATGCTTCTTTCTGGAGCCGGGGCCGATGCGTGCCGCCTGGCACGATCTCGAAGCCTATCTTCGCGGCTTCGCGAACACGCTGGACGAGCTACCGCGCGCCATTCTCGCCGTCTCCGGCCATTGGGAAGAACAGGCGCCGACCGTCAATACCGGCGCGCATCCGCCGCTGCTCTTCGATTATGACGGCTTTCCGGACTACACCTACCGGCTGACCTGGCCGGCGCCGGGCGATCCCGCGCTCGCCGCCCGGGTGCGCGACCTGCTCGCGGCAGCGGGCATCCGCAGTGGCAGCGAGCCTGCGCGCGCAATGCGCAGCCGCACGAGGATCACTTGATGCCTCTCATGGTGGCCGCCGGCGCCGCATCGGGCGAGCACGGCGCCGTTCACTTCCACGGGCACGCCCTCGGCAAGCCGATCTCTGGCTTTCGCTTCGGTTGACCCAATCTCAAGGAGACTAACTATGACCCGGCTTCTCGTCGTCGAGACCAGCCCGCGCGGCAACCATTCGATCTCGCGCAATCTCACCCGTCGTTTTGTCGACGAGTGGCGAACGGCGCACCCGGTCGGGCAGATCGTCCACCGCGACCTGATGGAAACGGACCTGCCTTTCGTGAACGCGCCTTGGCTCCAGGCTTATTTCACGCCGCCCGAACAGCATTCGCCAGACATGAAGGAGATGCTTCGCCTGTCGGACGAACTCGTCGCCGAGCTATTGGCGGCCGACCACCTCGTCATTGCCACGCCGGTATACAACTACAATGTGCCTGCCGCGCTCAAAGCTTGGATCGACCATATCGTTCGCAAAGGGCTAACGCTTGGCATGGACGGCAGCGGCCTCGTGACGGGCAAAAAGGCGACGGTGCTGCTCGCCTCTGGCGGCGTCTACACCGAAGGCTCGCCGATCCGCGACCGTGACCTCGCAAGCCAATATCTGCGCCTGATCCTGGGTGTCATCGGCATCACCGACGTGACCTTGATCGCGGCAGGCGGCGCCAAGGCGGTCGATCTCGGGGAGATCGGACGCGAGGACTTTCTGAACAAGTTCCAAGGCGAGATCGAGGCCGAAGCCGCCTGAGGGGCCGCCCGGACCCAGCAGAGTGCGAATACTGAATCAACGGCAAGTTTGGGCAACGCGACAAGCCATCTACGAGACCGTTTGCAGCCGTTTGCCGCGACTATCGTCCATCGCGAACCATTGCATTCAGGATCGCCCGCGGCTTTCTCATCCATGCGGTCAGCGCGACTTTCGCGGCCTTAAGTTTGTCCCATCATTGTGAGTTCGGGTTGGATCCCGAGCAGTGTTCGGGCCTCAGGCTCGATGGTGTCGACACCATGCTAATCTCCGGGCTCGCCCGCCAAGGCTGAAGTCGGGCTCGATACCAGAGGCCTTGGGGCCGCCCGCTCGCGGGCGGCCCCTGATCCTTCAATCACGGTGCTTAGCGGGACGGCTCCACACAAGGCTGAAGCCTTCGCTTTCTTCGTCGTCGAAGAGGTTGGCGTAGATCGGGGCGTTGAAGCTGGGGTCGTCGAGCTTCAGGCCCAGATAGGCGCGGCCCTCGTTGGAGGTCTTGGACCAGGCGGCGCCGATCTCGGCGCGGCCGACGAAGACGCGGTGGCTGGGGGCGTTCTCGCCGGTGGCGCGGGCATCGGGGACGATGCGGACGTTCTTGGTCTGGAGGCTGAGGGTGACGATTTCGCCGGTGAACTCGTTGTTGCCGGTCTTCTTGAAGGTGCCGATGGTCGCCATGGTAGTTCTCCTTGAACTCTGTTCCGAGCCCGCACCATTGCGGCCTCGATGGCGATCGACAGGCCGGAGGCGATTGACGGCGCACCCCAAAGGGGCCTGACAGCAAAGGAGGGGCTTTCTTGTTTCGCGAGGAATGACGGCGCAGCCGGCAGGGGATGAAAGTTTCGACGCCGCTGTTGCGGCATAGGCGATCGAGGCGCAGCCGACCTTCGGCCAGAGCAGCCCATTGAAGAGGCCGTTTTGGAGCGGTCGACCTGACAGAGACGCATCACAGGAGAACGTGGCGCCCATCTTCGACCGATATGACCGTGGCCGCATCGAGCCATCGCGACGTCACCCAGCACCGTCAAACCAAATGTCCGCCGACTTCTGCACGGGCGCGCGAGATCGCACGCTATCGCCACTCGCAACGCCGGCAATGCTATCACCGCGCCGCTTCCAGTACCGCTTTTCGAAAGGATGGCACGCCGGTCTGGGCTAACCGTGGACCCGATCAACGCCATGCAAGCGCACCCTGCAGACGAGGAGCGCGAGCGAGAGGTAAGGCATCAGCTCCTGTCCTGCCGCCGCGAGTGACGATGTCAGGCGCGCGCGATGTTCTGCCCGGATGGCCCGGGCGCGGCTATTGCTGTCACCCGGATCAGCGCCGTGATGCCGACGGCGATTGCGCCGATGACGGAGAAGATGATCTGCCATGTGTCGGTGGGCATCCACCTCCACCGCGGCGCATTCCGTGTATAGCCGAAGAAGAGTGGCGATGGAGCGGAAATCCGATAGGGATCTCCGCATCGCCGCAGGTGTCGCCCCATCAAGGGGCGAACGGATCGATCTCCGCGACGATCTCGGCGTCGCCGTCGAACTCGTTGGCGGGGGTGACCGAATGTGTGCCGTCGCCTGCCTTGAAGATGACGATGACGGCCATCAGGGTGGTAGCGAGGCTGAAGGCGAAGGCGTGTGCGTCGGTGAGGGACATCGTTCCGGCTCCTGTCTGGAGGCGGGGACCATCCCCGCTCGACAGGTGCCCGATGCGTTCGGCGCAAGGCCGCAATCACCGCCGAGGCGTAAGCCTCAAGGCCGCACGCTCGCGTAGCGGACCCTTTACGGGTTGATGGCGTCAGGCATTGGGTCGAACCAAGGATAGCGCCAATGAGAGCGGGCTTAGTCGCCGTTCCAAGTAGCCGGAGGCCAGCCATAAGACGAGGCATCCATGAGCGGGTAGTGGTCGAACCCGCGGCGCTTGGGGGATCTCCGCAATCCTTGTCGGATCCACGCTGGTGATTAGCGAGTCTTGCGAGGCCGTGTCCGGCCATTTGTTTGTTGGGATCGTTTGTCGTTTTCTGAATCAGCAGACTCCTGATCAGGTCACCTGTTCAGGACTCGAAACCAGCGTTTACATAATGCTATAGATACATCGCATCGCCACAATCTGCCCACAGTTAAGGCTGCCCGCGTTATGGCATCGAAGTCCCTTGGACCGTCCAAGTCAGTAAGTGCTCTCGCCGAGGGCGCGCGAAAAGTACGTTCCTCATCTGGACACAAGGATAAATCCGACGTGTTGTTGATCGTCGGCATCGGCGCGTCGGCCGGCGGTCTGGACGCCTTCAAGAGCTTCTTCGCCAACACACCGGCCGACACCGGCATGGCCTTCGTCCTGGTCCAGCACCTGTCGCCGGACCACAAGTCGATGCTGGCCGAACTGCTCGGCAGGACGACCACGATGGGCGTGATCGAGGCGGCCGATGATACGGAAGTCAAGCCGAACTGCGTCTTCATCATTCCCCCCGACGCCACGCTGACGATCCACGGCGGACGCCTCAAGGTCGCCCGGCCGGCGCCGCCGCGTGAACGGCGGCGGCCGATTGACACCTTCTTCCAGTCCCTGGCCGAAGATCAGGGCGAGAACGCGATCGCCATCATCCTCGCAGGCACGGGCAGCGACGGCACCCTGGGCCTGACAGCGATCAAGGAACGCGGCGGCCTGACCCTGGCCCAGGCGGAGTTCGACCACCACGCGCTGCCCGGAATGCCGCAAAGCGCGACGGCCACCGGCCAGGTCGACGAGGTGCTTGCCGTCGAGACGATGCCAGCCAGGGTCGTCGCCTACCACAAGCACTTGACAGGCGTCGCCGGCAACAAGGATGGCAATGGCTTGCGGCAAGATGCGGCGTCGCACCTGGTGACGATAATGGGAGCGCTGCGCGCCCGCAGCGGCCACGATTTCAGTGAATACAAGGAAAAGACCCTGCTTCGCCGGCTTCAGCGCCGGATGCAGGTGCTGCAAGTGGAAACCCCTGGCGCCTACATCGAACGGTTTCGCAAGCAGCCCGAAGAATTGGACATGCTGTTCCGCGAACTGCTGATCGGGGTCACGCAGTTCTTCCGCGATCCCGCCGCCTTTGAAGCTCTGGCCACAGAGGTGATCAAGAGTCTGGTGGCCGGAAAAGGCGCCGACGACGACATCCGCGTCTGGGTTCCGGGCTGTTCGACAGGACAGGAAGCCTACAGCCTGGCGATCCTGATCCGCGAGGCCATGGACAGCCGTCGGCCCAAACCAAAGGTGCAGATCTTCGGCACCGACATTGACGACCGTGCCATCGCGCTCGCGCGGGTCGGCCGCTACCGCAAGCCCGTGGCGGGGTTGTCCGCCGAGCGCCTCGACCGCTGGTTCAGCGAAGAGGGCGGCGACTATTGCGTCCTCCCCGAAATCCGCGAGATGTGCGTGTTCTCGATCCACAGCATCATCAAGCACCCGCCGTTCTCCAAGCTTGACCTGATCTCCTGTCGCAACCTGCTGATCTACATCGACGCCGAGATGCAGGACCGCGTGATGCGGACCTTCCATTACTCGCTCAAACCGGGTGGCCATCTGTTTCTGGGCTCCTCCGAATCGGTCACGCGCGCCACCAAGCTGTTCGGTGTCGGGGACAAGAAGCACCGGATCTTCCAGCGACGCGAAATCGAAGGCGCGTCCCTTCCCGATCTCTCGGGCATCGGCCGCAGACTGGAGCCGTCGGCCTCGCAAGACGCGCCGCGGGCGCCGGGCGACGATCGGATCGACAAGAGCGCGCGGCGGGCGACGGAGAAATACAATCCACCCCACGTCGTGGTCGATGGACGCGACCAGATAGTGCGCTTCTCCGGGGCCACGATGGGCCAGTATGTCGAGCTGGCCTCGGGAGCCCCGAGCTACGCGCTGTTCGACATTCTGCGGAAGTCCCTGCGTCCGGCCACGCGGGCGGCGCTGAAGGAGGTGAAAGCCTCCAGAGCCGTGGTCCGGCACGAAAATGTGCCCATTCGGATCGACGGCCACACCCGCCTGGTCACGCTGATCGCCGAACCGCTGGCCGACCAAGGCGCGGACGCTGGGTTGATCGCCCTGGTGTTTCAAGATGTCGGCGCAGGAAACCCCGGCGGGCCGGCACAGGGTCGCGGGAGCTCGACCGATATGGTCAAGGCTCTCGAACAGGAATTACGGACCACCCGGGCGCAGCTCCAATCGACCATCGACGAGCTTGAGGTCGCCAACGAGGAACTGAAATCCTCGAACGAGGAACACCAGTCAGTCAACGAGGAGCTGCAATCCTCCAATGAGGAATTGGAGACCGCCAAGGAAGAGATGCAGTCGGTCAACGAAGAGGTGCAGACCATTAATTCAGAGATGGCCAGCAAGAACGAGCTGCTAACGAACCTGAACAGCGACCTGAAAAATCTCCTGGAAAGCACGGAGATCGCGACCCTGTTCCTTGATGGACAATTGCGGGTCAAGAGCTTTACGCCGGGCCTTACCGACATCTTCCATCTGCGCGATGGCGACGTAGGCCGCCCGGTCACGGAGATCGTCAGCCTGCTCGACTATGGAGATTTGCAGAAGGACGTGAAAACCGTGCTTCGCAAGCTGACTATGGTCGAGCGGCAGGTGAGGCTCAAGGAGCCGGGTGCGAGTTTCGTTTTGCGTATCCGCCCCTACCGCACGATCGACAACGTCATCGACGGCGTGGTGCTCACCTTCGTCGATATCAGCGAGCGCAATGCAATCGACGAGGCCCTACGCCAAAGCGAGCGGCAGTTTCACGCCCTGGCAGAGTCCATTCCACAATTGGCCTGGATCCTGGACGGGGAAGGCTCGGCCTTCTGGTTCAATCGACGTTGGTCTGACTACACGGGCACCACTCTCGAAGACATGAAGGGGTGGGGCTGGCGCAGCGTCCTAGACCCAGCGGAGGTCGATCGCGTAGTCGCGGGCGTGAAACGCTCGGTCGAGACGGGTGAGGTTTGGGAAGATACCTTCCCGCTGCGCGGCTCCGATGGAGCCTATCGCTGGTTCCTCTCCCGCGCCGAGCCAATCCGTGACGAGAGCGGAAAGATCGTTCGCTGGTTCGGCACCAATACGGACATCGAGGACCAGCGACGCAGCGAGGAACTACAGGAACTGCTCCTCAAGGAAATGGATCATAGGGTCAAAAATCTCTTCGCCATTGTCGGCGGAGTGGTGACACTGAGTGCACGGTCGGCGAAGACGCCAAAAGAAATGGTTAGCACGATCCAGGGGCGGCTCGGCGCGCTGGCCAGCGCGCATGTCCTGATCCGGACGACGAAACCGGGTGCGGGTGACAAGCGGGAATCCACGCTCGACGCGCTGGTCCGGGCGATACTGGCGCCTCACGTCGATCCGGGCGCGACCGATGGCGATGCCCGCGCCATGATCGAAGGGCCGGAAGTTGCGGTTGGCGGCGACGCGGCCACCAGCCTCGCACTCATCTTGCATGAGCTGGCGACCAACGCCGTCAAATACGGAGCTTACTCTACACCGGGGGGACGAGTCCGTATTTCCTGGACGCTGAACAAGGGCAAACTAGAATTGGCATGGCAAGAGCGGGGCGGACCACCGGTCAACGGCGCGCCGGAGCGCGAAGGGTTCGGCAGTCTGCTCGCTCGCCGGAGCATCAATGGTCAGCTCGGCGGACAGCTAGAGTTCGACTGGGATGCCGAGGGATTGACCGTCCGTCTTTCGGCGGCGGCGGAACGGCTGATGCCGTGAGCGGTTGATGACTTGACCTCTCCCCCCAGCCGGGACATTTCATTGCTGAACCATGTGCTCGTCCTCGTCGTCGAAGATGAACCGTTCATTGCCTTGGATGTGGCGCTGGCCATCGAAGATGCCAGCGGCGAAGTTGCGGGGCCGGTCGGGAGTGTCAAGGAAGCCCTCGCTCTAATCGAAGCCAAGCCCATCGCGGCCGCAATTCTTGACGTGAACCTGACCGATGGCGATATTTCGCCGGTCGTGGAGATATTGATGGGCCTCGGCATTCCGGTCATTCTCCAAACCGGAGTCGGTCTGCCGCCCGACTTGGCCGCGCGCTTTCCCGATCTGGCCTTCTGCATCAAGCCATGTGTCGCCGCCAAACTGGTTGCCCAGCTCGCGACGCTGATCTTCGATCACGAGCTGATTACACCGTAGCGGCGCTGACGGGTCGGAGGCGGGCTCACGCGCCGCCTCGTTTCCGAAAGTCGAACAGCGGAATGCCCAGCTTCTTCGCTTTGTCGGCGAAATTGTCCTGGATGCCGGTGCCGGGGAAGACGATCACCCCGATAGGCAGGATGTCGAGCATCTGATCGTTGCGTTTGAACGGCGCGGCCTTGGCGTGCTTGGTCCAGTCGGGCTTGAAGGCCACCTGCGGCACTTTGCGGGTGTCGGCCCACTTGGCTGCGATCAGTTCGGCGCCCTTGGGTGAGCCTCCGTGCAAAAGAACCATGTCGGGATGCTTGGCATGAACCTTGTCGAGCCGATCCCAGATCAGCTTGTGGTCGTTGAAATCGAACCCGCCGGTGAAGGCGATCTTGGGTCCGGCGGGCAGCAGCACCTCCTTGTCGGCGCGACGCTTGGCGGCGAGGAAGTCGCGGCTGTCGATCATCGCCGAGGTCAGGTTGCGATGGTTGACCATCGATCCGCTACGGGGACGCCAGGGTGATCTGGTGTGCCGTTCGTAATGCTCGGCGGCCTGGTCGCGCATCAGCTCGAAGGCGTTGCGACGTTCGATCATCGTCTGGCCTTCGGCCGTCAGGCGTTCGAGCTCGACGGCCTTCACCTCGGAGCCGTCCTGTTCACGTTGCCCGCGGCGCTGTGCCTGCTCGTTGTCGTCCAGCTCGCGCTCGATCCGGTCGGTGGCGCGGTGGAAGACGTTGACGGTCGACCAGAGGAGATCATCGAGGTCGGGCTCGAGGCGGGTGTCTTCCAGGGTGACGATCAGGGCGTCGAAGATATCTGCGATGGCCCCTGCGACCTGGTTGCCTTCGGGTAGCGGTCTTCCGTCGGGTTCGTCCGCAAAGGGACGGTAGCCATAAAGCTGAAGCTCGTGGAGGACGTGGTCGGTGGGGGATGATTCATGATGCGGCTCGTAGCTGTCGTCGTGCTCGCTCATCGGGATGCTCCTTCGTCGGTGTGACCGCGACCCTCGCGGCCTTCTGGCGACGAAAGCCGGCAGGCGGACCGGACCTGCACCCGGAGCGAAGCGAGAGGGCCGGAGCGCAGCGGAGGACGGCGAAGCCCGGCTATTTTGCTTCGCGATGGAAAGGGCCGCAGGGCCGCCGGAAAATAGTCGGGCGCCGACGTTGCTGGTCCGGGCCGTTTGCTGGCCGATCGCCCTCTCGAAGGCCGGGTTGCGGCTCTACCCGACACCTGGGAGCATCCGAACGAGTGCCAAGCGACGGCGTTGCCGTCACCAGCATTCCCTTCCGGCTATGCCGCCAGTGCCATGAAGCGCGCGACGTCCTGCGGTGCTATCTGCACCCGCGCCGCTGCCCTCAGGCTCTCCAGACCAGCCAAGCAGAGATCCTCGTTGAAGTCGCCCAGTCTCGGAGACACGACGATCGCCTCGATCCCGGCCGCTTTCGCCCGTTCGATCAGCGTGGCCATCGCTCCGTCGCCTGCCGGATCGTTGTCGCGCGCAATATAAAGCCTGCGCAGTGTTTCGGGGAACAGGATGGCGGAGAGGTGTGCTGCCGAGAGCGCCGCCGCCATCGCCATGTCGGGCAGGACGCGTCGCAGCGACAGCACCGTCTCGATGCCTTCGCCCGCCGCCATTACGTCGCCCGGTACACCAAATCGGACCGCGTGCCCAAGAAGGTCGCCCATCGCTCGCCTCGGTGTGTCGATCGGCGCCTTGTCCGAGCCGTCCGGGGCGAGCCAGGTGCGATGTGCGCCGGTGATCCGGCCCGCCAGGTCGGTGACGGAGGCGATCATTGCCGGCCAGGTCTCGGTCGGGGAATGCTCGTCGGGCCGGTAATAGCAACGGGGATGGAATCGCAGCGATCCGGTTCCGTGCAAAGCCGTAATCGCACGTTCCCGCAGATACGCTTCCACGACAGTTCCCAAGATTGGCTGTGACATGCCTACGAGCCGTCGCGCCGCTTCCGGCGATCCGGTTGGCGCCGGTGGTTTGCGCTCGCCACCATGCGGGTCGTCAGGTTCGGGATGTGGCATCGACAGGAATGTGCGCGCCTCGTCAGTGACGTCCTTGAAGTCGACAAGGCCGCAGCTTTCGCGGATGACGTCGAGGAGATCGCCATGCTCGCCGGTGGCGGCGTCGGTCCATTTGCCCGCCGCGCCCTTGCCGGCATCGCCACCCTTCAGCCGGACGAACATTGAGCGGCCCGGCGTGTTGCGGACATCGCCGACCAGCCAGTAGCGGCCCTCGCGATGTCCGGCGGAGAGGTAATGGCGGCAGACCGCCTCGGCCTGTCGGCCGAGACGTTGCGCCAGTTCGAAAGCATTGTGACGGGCCATCATGCGGCCTCACTGACGCGCTCGATCGCGTAGCGCTCCAGCACCTTGGTGAGGATCGTGGGACCGGTAGCGTCGGTCGGCACGAAGAAGCGCAGCTTCCACGATATGATCTCGCTGAACAGGCCATAGGCGCGAAGGCGGTCACGCATCGCGTCGGTGAAGCCCGAGAGTTCGATGCGGTTGGCGCTCATGACGCGAACACGGCGAAGCTGCATGCCCTCGGCGATGTCGAGGATTGTGCGGCCGTCTATCAACGCCTTGAACGCGTCGTCCGGCGTCAGCGTATTTGCGCCCGTCGCCAATGCGCCCGCGACCCAGGCCGGCGATACGCGGCGGCCAATGATGCGTTCGCCCGGGTCGGTCTGGAGCCGGTAAACCCGGGTCGATTCGTTCGGCAGACGCTTCCAGATCGGCAGGAGAAGCCCGGCGACGATATGGATCGTGCTGTCGGAGAATTCCGGCACTTCCGCCATCTCGGCGGTCCAAGCCTCCACAAAGCTGTTCCGTTCGGCTTCCTGCCAATGGCTCTCGTCCATCGAGCGCAGGGTGGCGTGGTGCTGTTCCATCGGGCGGATCAGCGCGACGCGACGCTCGATCTCGCCGTCGTCGAGCATGATGGACGATGCCGGAATTTGTACGGCAGCTCGGCCGGAGCGGCCGTTGACCAATAGCTTTGCTTGGCGGTCGCCGACAAGACCGAACGCGCCGTCGAGTGAGGTGGGCCGGTTGCGTTCGCGCCGCATGATCCTGAGCAACTGCGTCTCGGCGCCGGTGCCCGGATGGACATGGATGGTCGTCCGGTCGGTGACGATGAAGCTCTCGGCCTGGAGCGTCTCCAGCCCGAGGTCATAGACGCCGCTGGCGATGGCGCCCTCAATCTTGGCGTTGAGAAGTTGTTCGAACGCCGTGAACAGGATGCCCTGTAGCGAGATGGTCAGCGCCAGCAACCGGTTGAGGAAGGTTGTGATCGGCGGCAGCTCATCCTTGATGCCGCCCGAATCCATCAGCGACAGGCCGGTTGCATCCTCGAACATCTGCAGTGAGCAGCCCTCGACCTTGCCCCGGACCAGCAACAGGTAGAGCTGGCGCAGTGCGTCGCGGGCATAGTGGCTCTCCAGATTGTCCTCGGGCCTGAACAGGCCCTGGCCGCCGGTCTGGCGCTGGCCCTTGGTGATGGCGCCGAGGGTGTCGAGCCGACGGGCGATGGTGGAGAGGAAGCGCTTCTCGGCCTTGACGTTGGTCGCGATCGGCCGGAACAGCGGCGGTTGCTGCTGGTTTGTGCGATTGGTGCGACCGAGGCCCTGGATCGCAGCATCGGCTTTCCAGCCCGGTTCGAGGAGATAGTGGACGCGCAGCCGCTGGTTCCGCGCCGACAGGTCGGCGTGATAGCTGCGGCCCGTGCCGCCAGCATCCGAGAAGACGAGGATGCGCTTCAGGTCGTCCATGAAGGCGGAGGTTTCCGCCAGATTGGCGGAAGCGGCGCGGTTCTCGACGGCGAGGCGATCGCCCCTGCCGTCGGCACGCGACTTGCGGACGATCCGCCGCGATCGGCCGGTGACTTCCGCGACGATGTCCGTGCCGAAGCGCTGGACGATCTGGTCGAGCGCGCCGGGGACCGGCGGCAGGCTGGCCAGCGTCTCGATCAGGCTGTCACGGCGTGCGACAGCCTCGCGGCTTTCGACGGGCTGGCCATCGCGATAGACCGGGCGCGACGACAGATTGCCCTCGCTATCGGTGAACGGCTCGTAGAGCTGCACCGGGAAGGAATGAGCGAGGTAATCGAGGACATATTCCCTCGGCGTGATGTCGACGCGGACGTCGTTCCATTCCTCGGTCGGGATCTCGGCCAGGCGGCGTTGCATCAGCGCCTCGCCGGTGGAGACGATCTGGATCACGGCGGCATGGCCATCGGCCAGGTCCTGATCGATCGAGCGGATCAGGGTCGGCGTCTTCATGCTGGTGAGGAGATGGCCGAAGAAACGCTGCTTGGCGCTCTCAAAGGCCGAGCGGGCGGCGGACTTGGCCTGCCGGTTCAGCGTGCCGGTGTCGCCAGTGATGTTGGCGGCCTGCATCGCGGCGTCGAGATTCTTGTGGATGATTGCGAACGCCCCGGCATAGGCATCGTAGATGCGCGTCTGCTCGGGCGTGAGCTGGTGCTCGACCAGTTCATATTCGACGCCGTCATAGGAGAGCGAGCGAGAGGTGTAGAGGCCGAGCGAGCGCAGGTCGCGGGCCAGCACTTCCATTGCCGCAACGCCGCCGTCCTCGATGGCTTCCACGAATTCGGCCCGCGTGGCGAAGGGGAAATCCTCGCCGCCCCAGAGGCCGAGCCGCTGCGCATAGGCAAGATTGTGGACCGTCGTGGCGCCGGTCGCCGAAACGTACACGACGCGCGCGTTCGGCAAAGCGTGCTGGAGCCGCAGGCCGGCACGGCCCTGTTGCGAGGCGGCGACGTCACCGCGTTCGCCCTTGCCGCCAGCGGCGTTCTGCATGGCGTGGCTCTCGTCGAAGATGATCACTCCATCGAAATCGGAGCCCAACCATTCGACGATCTGCTTGACGCGCGAAAGCTTCTCGCCACGATCGTCGGATCGTAGCGTGGCATAGGTGGTGAATAGGACGCCTTGGCCGAGCGTGATCGGCTTGCCCTGCGGGAAGCGCGACAGCGGCGTTACCAGCAGGCGTTCCATGCCGAGCGCCGACCAGTCGCGCTGCGCGTCTTCCAGCAGCTTTTCGGATTTGGAAATCCAGACCGCCTTGCGACGTCCGCGCATCCAGTTGTCGAGGATGATGCCGGCCGATTGGCGGCCTTTGCCGGCGCCGGTGCCGTCGCCGAGCATGAAGCCGCGGCGAAAGCGGACGGCGTTCTGGGCATCGTCGGGCGCGGCCGAGACGAGGTCGAAGGTCTCATCCACGGTCCATGAGCCTGCGAGGAATTCGCCATGGGCGTCGCCGGCATAGATCACCGTTTCGAGCTGGGCGTCGGACAGGATGCCGTCGATGACGATGCTGGCGGGGAGCATCGGCCGGTAGCTCGGCTTCGGCGGTGCGACCGAGGCCATAGCAGCGGACTGGACCAGCTTGGTCGGGTGCGCCTGAGCGCCGGGAATACGGATCGCCTGAAGCCCGTATTCCTCATAGATGGCATCGGTCAGCCGGCCACCCTCGGGCGGGGTCCAGTCGACGGTTTCATAGGCGAGTTCGACGCCTTCGGGTTCGGCGATGGTGCGGGCCGGCGACGACGCGGCGCGAGCGAGATAACCGCGCACGGTGCGAGGCGCCGAGACGGCAGATATCGTCCGCGGCAGTGTGACCGGGAGCCTTGCCGGCACCTGGGTTTCGATCCATCCGAGCACCGTCGCGACATCGGGCGCGACCCCGGCCGATGGCGGGAACACGGTGGGATCGTCGGCGGGCGTCTTGTCGATCACCGTCAGGCGTGTCTCGATCGTCGTACCGTGCTTGGCATAAACCGAGCCGTCGATCGCTGCGGTGAACACAACAGTGCCGCGCTCCTGCAGCCGGGCAAACGCGTCGCGCCAGGCCGGTGCGTCCGGCGCGAAGCTGGCGCCCGTGATCGTCACGAGCCGTCCACCATCCGCCAGACGCGCCAGCGCTGAGGCGACGTGGCGATAGGCGGCCTCAGTCATGCGGCCGGAGACGTTCGCCATCACCGAGAACGGCGGATTCATCAACACGACGCTCGGCACCGCGGTCGCTTCGAGGTGATCGTCGATCTGGGCGGCGTCGAAGCGAGTGACGGGAATGGCCGGGAAGAGGGAGGACAGAAGGTCTGCGCGCGTGTCTGCCAGCTCGTTGAGCATCAGCCTCGCCCCGGCAATCTCGGCCAGGACGGCGAGCAGCCCGGTCCCGGCCGAGGGCTCCAGCACGCAGTCGGCGGGCGTGATCGCAGCCGCTGTGAGCGCAGCGAGACCGAACGGCATCGGCGTCGAGAACTGCTGGAAGGCCTGCGTCTCCTCCGCGCGCCGCGTATGCGTCGGCATCAGGCTCGCGATCCTGGCCAGCATGGGCAGGCTGGCAGCCGGAGACCCGGACTTGCGCATAACCGCCTTTCCGTATTTGCGCAGAAACAGCACCGTTGCCGCTTCGCAGGCCTCGTAGGCCGTCTTCCAGTTCCAGGCGCCGGACGTGTCGGAGGCGCCGAGAGCTGCCTCCATCGCGCCGCGCAAGGTTGCGGCATCGACGCGCTGGCCGCGTTCGAGATGGGGGAGAAGGCTGTGGGCGGCGGCGAGGATGGCGGCCGGTGCCGGGCTCGCGGCAAGCGGAAACGGCGCAGCCGGAACGGCCGCGGATGCGGAAGCGATGGTCATGGAGGACACCTCGGGAGAGCGGGAAACGGAGGAGCCGGCAGGCGCTCTCTCTCGACCGCACCGGCTCGAACCCGTCCCGGCGAACCTCTCACTCTGGCGCGCGCAATGACCTTTTGACCGCTTCGTCTTCCGAGGTCGGCTGCGCGGCGCTACATTCCGTCATCCAGAACATGGCGGGCGGCAGCCTCGACGATCGAGGACGCGCGCGCTTCACCGGGCGAGGACAAGGGAGAGACGGATATGACGGGAAGCGCGATCGGCATTGTGGCGGCGGGATGCCTGGTGGTGGGGTTCGGCGCAGGGTTCGTGGTCCGACCGATGATTGCGCCGGGCGGATCGGCGGCCGCCGTCGCCGGCGTTGCGCAGCCTACCGAGGAAGAAGCGATGGCCGCCGTTCGTCGCCATCGGCTCCTCACGGGAACGCCGCTCGCGAATGCGACCCTGAAGCTCGGCGATTGCTCTCCGGGTGGCGTCGGTCCCGGCGTGACGTGCATGACGCAGCTCACGATGGATACGACCAAGGCCAACGCCACACCGCAGAACAGGCCGGTCGGCTTCGCTCGCGTCAACGACCAGTGGGAGGTGGCGGTCTGGTAGCGGATATCAATCCGCGATGTCATCGCCGCCACTCGGAGGCGTATAGGCCTCGTAAGGATCGCCGTTGGCGAGATGACCGAACGGGGTGAAGACATAATCGCCATCGTCGCGGCCGACCGCGCAGATGACGTAGCGGGTCTCTCCGGTGGTCGAGTCCGTGCATTCCATAAGCGCCAGATTGCCATCGGCTGCGGCGCGGAGCAGCGTCTGGAAATTGTCCCGCGCATGATCGGGGATACTCATGACGCGCCTCCCGCAGCGAGGCGGTCGGCGAGCCAACGGCCGCTGCTCATCCATTCGATGGTCTGCCCGGTCGTCAGGTCGAGGACATGGGCGCCTCCGGAAAAGCCGTCGATGCGCGGCTCCGATGCGATGCCGGCCCACTGGAAGCCCCAACGTCCGGCGAGGCCAAACGTCTCGGCGCACCGCGTCACGAAGGTGATGAGGAGCTGGGGATCGGCGGTGCCGGGGTCACGCATCCACAGGCGCGTGGGGCCACGTTCCGGCTCGATCGAGAGTAGGAACGGCTCGGCCGGAGGATCTTCGGCGGCGTTTTGCACCATCTGCGCATTGTAGATGTCGAGGGCGCGCGCGGCGTTCTCGACCGTGCCCACGTCCAGCAGGCGCGAGAAGCGTGTGAAATACTCCGCCATGGCGGTCTCCTGAAACGAAAAGAGCCCGGCGAATGACCGGGCTCGAGCTGGATGAGAGGGTGTGGTGGCGTCAGTAGCCGAACTGCCAGGACGGCCACGGCTGCCCGTCGTCGGAGGCGCGGACGGCCTCGTCGAGATAGGCGCTGTCGCCCTCGACGAGCGTGGGATCACGCACAGGCGTTTCGTCGATCACGGTCACGCGGCAGACAAGGCCATCTTCGACCTCGACATAGACCGGAACGAGATATTGGAAGACGATGCGTCGCGGCGCTTCGGTGCCGGAGATATCCATCTGAAGGTTCCTTGAGACGAAGCGGCGGGAAGCGATCAGGGTCGCTCCCCGCCGAGTGGACTATTCGGCTGCGATGAGTTCAGACGTGTCTTCATCGGCTTCGGCCACCTCGTCATCGTCATCGGCGAGGAAGTCGGGCAACGCCTGGGCGTCACCGGCGTCAGGCTGATCGACGGGATCAGCGAGGCGCAGCGGCTCGGGCAGCCAGCCGCTGTCAGCCAGGAGCCGTTCGGCCTCCTTCGCCATGTCGCCCTTCTTGAGGTGGTCGATGAGCTGCGCGGCCTGTTCGCCCTTCGCCTCGCGGACGGCCTCGAGGATGCGCGGCTTGGTCACCCGATTGAGGTAGTTGCCGAAGGTCGGACGCCAGCCCGCCTCCACCATATCGAGCCCGGTCGCCCGCGTCAGGCGGTCGGCCTGGGCCAGCCGCATGTCGAGCGTATACTGCGACACGCCGCTGGAGCTGTGCGGATTCGGCCGCTCGTAGAGCGCGTTCACGCCGTAGCTGACGCAGTGCGCCAGCAGCGCCATGCGGCTGGCATCGTCGAGGCCGGCGAGCCAGTACCAAAGTGCGTCGTCGTCTTTGGGGATATCGGCGGCCCAGGCGTCGTGCCGCTCCCGCACCGCGCGCGCGGAGGGGCTGTCCGTCAGACCCTCGTCCTGGGCAGGGAAGTAGATGTGCTTCACACCCATCTCCATGGCGCCGTTATACATGCGGGTCATGAACCGATCCGAGACGAGCTTGTGCAGCAGCGCTGTCATGGCGATGTGCGGGTTGCTCGCCACGGCATCGCGCAGCGCGAGCGTGCGGTAGGCGGTCAGCTCGATGACCAGGCGTTCGGGCAGCGGCTTGATCATGTCGTCTTCGTCGTCATCGTCCGGCTCGGCGGGCTGGCCGCCGATGGTGATGACGGCGCGCTGCACCGTCGGGCCGGCTGGTTCGCGCGATGCGCCATCGGGCCCCGACGCGGTGTTGCCGTCGCCGTCGACCGGGTTGGCCGGAACGTCCCCGGGACGGACAAAGCCGCGATCGACCGTGAGCGAGCCGTCGGCGTCGATGCTGACAAACACGCCGGCGATGGCGATATCGGCCGGCTCGTAGTGAACCGGACGATTCTCGAAGTTCGCGAGCGCGGTCTCGATTTCACCGAGGCGCTGATCGATCTCGTCCGGCAGCTCGTCGGCGTCCTGATATTCGGCTTCCAGCTTCGCCATCTCGGCATTCAACGCGTCGATGGTCGCCTGCTCTTCGGCCGAGAGGTCCAGCGGCGTTCCGGTGATCTCCTGCAGGCTGCGTGCCGCATCGTACGGGAAACTCACGGCCACCTCGATCCACTTCCAGCCTTCGGCCGCGATCGTCTCGGCTTCGGCCTTCAGCTTCTCGTTAACGAGGCGGTCGAGGAGCGCCGGGTCCTGCAGCCATCCGCCATCGTCGGACTGGAACAGGTCGCGCATGACAATGCCGCCCGCCGTCTCATAGGCCTCGATGCCGACGAACACAGCGCGCTTTTCGGACGCGCGCACCGTCGTCTCGGTCAGCATGCGCCGGATCTGATAGGGCTCCTTGGCCCAGGCGTCCTTGATCGCGTCCCAGACCTGCTGCTGGCGGGCATGGTCGTCGGAGACCGTGAACGCCATGAGCTGCTCCAGCGTCATGCCGTCTTCGGCATAGACGTCGAGGAGCGATTGCGACACCGACGCGAGACGCAGCCGCTGCTTCACCACATTCACCGGGACGAAGAACGCCGCGGCGATTTCCTCCTCTGTCATGCCCTTGCCGCGCATGTCCTGGAAGGCGCGGTACTGATCGAGAGGATGAAGCGGGGCACGCTCGATATTCTCCGCGAGCGAGACCTCCTCGGCGAGGATATCGCTGTCGTGGTCGCGCACGATGCAGGGCACCGGCGCGATCTTGGCGAGGCGCTTCTGCTTTACGAGCAGTTCGAGCGCCCGGTAGCGCCGGCCCCCGGCCGGGACCTCGAACATGCCGGTCTCGACGCCATCGGCATCGACGACGGGCTGGACGCTGAGGCTCTGGATTAGGCCGCGACGGGCGATCGAGGCCGCGAGGTCCTCGATCGAGACGCCGGCCTTCACGCGCCGGACGTTGGACTGGGACAGGACCAGCTTGTTGAAGGGGATGTCGCGCGAGGACGACAGGGTGATCTTCTGAACGGCAGTAGCCATCGGGGTAGTCTCCGCGACGGGCGCCGAGAGACTCTCTCTCAGCCCTAAACCCGTCACGAAGCGAAGCGCCGCCCTCTTCCTCTAAAGGGGGCAGCGCCACGGAACGGAATTGGGACACGCGGAAGCGCAAAGCCGGAGACACGGAAAACCGCATCTCCGGCTATGCGGATGTCAGGCGGCTCGATTGAGCAGCTTCTTCGCCTTGGCCTCCATGTCGAGGCGGGCGTCCTGATGGGGCTTGTCGCGCGCGACGGCGGTGATGCCCTGCACGAAATCGAAGATGCTCTCGGGCGGCCGCCCTTCCTCGGCCAACACCGTGTCGATGATCTTGCCGGTTTCGGCCTTCGAGAAACCGCGGCGGCGCAGGAAGTCAGTGCGATTCTCGTCGCTGCGCGCCACGATCCGCTCGCGGGCCGCCTTGATGCCGTTGACGAACGGCAGCGGCGAGGAATTGGCGAAGTTCGCCAGCGCCGGCGCCGCCTCATGGGCGAAGCGGTTGGCGGCATGTTTGGAATGACGGATGGTGATCTCCTCGAAATCCTCCACGCCCCAGAGATTCCGGTTCTGGCAGACCGCGCGCAGATAGAAGCTCGCCATGCCGAGGGTCTTGGCGCCGACCTCTGAATTCCAGCAGTAGAAGCCCCGGAAATAGAGATCCGGCGAGCCGTCTGGCAGGCGACCGGCCTCGATCGGGTTCAGGTCATCGACGAGGAAAAGGAAGACGTCGCGGTCGGAGGCGTAGAGCGTCGTCGTATCCTTGGTGATGTCGACGCGGGGATTGTAGATTCCCGTCGACCAGTCGAGCACCCCGGGCACTTTCCAGCGGGTGTCGCCCGTGCCGTTGCCGGCGATGCGCTGCACGGCCTCGACCAGCTCGTGGTCGTAGATGCGGCCATAGTCCGGGCCGGTGACGGCGCGCAGTTCGACCCGGCCATTGTCGGTTTCCAGCGTCTTGATCTGCTCTGCCCGATTGGACGTCAGGCCATATTGCAGGTTGATCGCGGCGAGTGGTGCGGGGAGTTGGCGCAGATAGGCTGCCGGGGCGCCGACCAGGCTGGCCAGTTGGCCGAAGCTCCAATGGGTCGGGGCGACGGGCGTATCCGTGCCGGGCAGTATCAACGCCAGCCGCTCGGGGTCGCTGCGGTTCGCCTCCACATGGATGAGCGCGCTCTCCACGAGGCGCGTCCGGCTGCGATCGGCGCGGTCGCGAACTGAGTGCGCCAGTTCGGACAGCGACAGATATCGCTCGTCGGCCGGGCGGGAGAACCATTCGGACGAGACGCGGCCGATCCGCTCGCCGCGGCCGACATCCACTTTGTAGCCGCCGCTGGTGTCGCGGCGGGCCTCTAGAACTGAAACCTGGGTCATGGGACCAATCTCCACGACGGGCGCCGGAGACCTCTTCTCCAACCCTCAACCCGTCACGGCAAAGCCGGTCCGTCCTCTTCCTCTAAAAGGGGCGTTGCGGGGCCTCCCCGCAGAAGGGGTCGACCGAGACGACAGGCTCGGACGCAGGGGAAGACCTTCCCCCTTAACGACCAATCCCTAGATCCATTCGAAACTCAGCAAATCTGCGAACGCGGCTTTATCGAGGACGACCATTATGGTCGCAGACGGAATCCATCTTTTACAGGCGGTCGGAGTGTGCTTCGGCTTCAGAATTACACACGCTGGCGGCAGTGTCGGCGGCCTACTATCGATCAAGCCAGTTGCGCTTCGTACCGCCGAAGGGTCGTGGCAAAGGCCGCGAGGCCTTGGCGCTCCAGCGCCTCTATGAACTCTTTGACCGATGGCATGGTCTTCCGGAGGTTCTGTCGAGCGCGCGCGACGCTGGCGACCAGCAATTTCGGGAATGTCCTGTGAAGGCTCACGAGGAAGTCGTCCGGAGAGATGCAGGCGATCCCATGTTGCGCGGTGTGCGAAGTGGGAAAATCCTTCAGGTTCCACGTCACGATAACCCCGGCGTTGCCTGTGATCGCGGCGGCCAGAACATGCCGGTCATCGCGATCGGGCAGCGAGAGGTTTGGAATCAACGCTTCATAGCCGGCGACATCGGCATCCGGCAGGACAGCCTTCATCCTGTCGCGGGTCGCCTCCAGGCGATTGATGGAGGTCGTCGGCGAATTGGCGACCAGGTTGCGTATCCACTCCGCATGGATCTCGTCCGTCCAGCGCGCGAAGACCAAGCCGTCGACCGCGCACTGGATCAGGATATTGCGGAGATGGAAGGGATAGAGGACGCAGGCATCATAGACCGCGACCGGCGGTTTAGAGGCCATGATTGACGATGAGATCCTCTGTGTCTTCGGCCAAGGCGTCGAGCGCCTTCTGGCGGGCATCGAGCCGTTCCTTGAGCGCCAGCACGTCCTTCAGCAGCGCGCGGCGATGCTTGCCGACATAGCGAAACGGCAGGTCGCCGATATCCATCCGGTGAACGACGAGCGGCCGCGAGATGCCGAGCACGGTCGAGGTTTCGGTCGGGCTCAGTTCCTGATCTTCGGTGAGCACCGCGACGCGCTCGCCGCTGAGCAGGCGCAAGAGCAGCGTCTCGACGACACCGTTGGCGGCCGACGGCAGCGACAAGGTTTGCTCGCCGCCGTCGCGGCGGCGAACATGCAACTCGACATGATCGCCCTCCGCCAGCTTGGCCAGCGGCGCCACCTTCTTGCGGTCCCGGTCGGACAGGCCGGCGAACTGGACGACTTGGCTGGTCATGGACTTCTCCTTGCCAGTCAATATAGGACGAATGGAGCTTAACTGCAATAACTGAAACGCTGGAGAGTGGGTCATGCGGCGAGACGCTGATCGGCGTCGACCGCATCGTCGGAATCGGCAGCGGCCTTCTGGAGGAAGCGGGCCAGCGCCGCCTTGCGGGAGTCGCGGTCGAGCGCATAGGCGGTCTGCTTGAACTCGATCCCGTCGAGCAGCCCCTGAATGTAGCCCGAGATCGTGTCCGCCGCCATGATCAGCGCCGTGTCGAGGGTGTGGATGTAGTTGCTGGTGACCGACCCCTTCGAGTGGCCGACCAGCGCCGCGATCGTCACTTCGGTGAAGCCGAGATCATTGGCTATGCTGGCGAAGCTGTGCCGCAGGACATGGGGCGTGATGTCGGCGAGCGCGGTGTCCTCGAATATCTGTTCCCAGTGGTTCGGGAAGCTGCCGAAGGCGTTGTCGTCGCCCTGGCCGGCGAAGACATAGGTTCCGACCTCCGCATGCCGCCGGCTTTCGAAATACTCCACGACCGGCAGCCCCATCGGCCTGATCGACATTCCTTCCTTGCTGTCGATGAGGCGAAGGCAGCTCGATTCCGTGTCGGCCTCGACCCATTGCAGCTTCACCATTTCGGTGCGGCGGCATCCGGTGAGCGCGAGTTGGCGGATGATCTCCACCGACATCTCATACTTCTCGTTCTCTACCGCACCCTGGAGGATGGCGCCGAGCGTGCGATATTCGGCCTCGGTCAGTCGTCGTCCTCGCACATTGTCCTTGGGGCGTCGCACGCCACGGGCCGGATTGACCTCAATGATCCCGTTCTCGACGGCATAGGTCAGGATGCCGCCGAACAGCCCAATGGTGCGCGTCGCGGTGCCGGCGCCGCCGCGCACGATGGCCCTGCCCCTCAGCTTCTTCGTCTTGACGCTGCAGCGGGTCTTGCCCGCCATGATGTCCTTCAAGGCCTTGGCGATATCGGGCTTGGTCAGGTCCTTGACCCGCCGAGTACCGAGCAAGGGAATGATGTGGCGCTCGATGCGACCCGTGTCGGTGACGATGGTGCTCGGTTTCTTCGGGCGGTCGCCCTTGCCGAGAATGAGGCCGGCCTTCAGGTCGGCGAGATACAGATCGCACAGCTCTTTGACGGTAAGCGCCTTGTGGTCGATCTGCTTCTCCTCGGCCGGGTCTTCACCTTGCGCCACGCGACCCAATTGAGCCTTCGCCTCCTGGCGAGCACGCTCGGGCGTCCAGACGCCGTGGAGGCCGATGGTGAAGCGACGCGAGCGGCCCGCCAATCGATACTGAATGACGTAGCTGCGCTTGCCCGAGGCGAATACGCGGAGGCCGAAACCAGGGAGTTCGTCGTCCCAGACGACATAGTCCTTCTCGCGGGTATCCGCCGCGTCTACGACCCTCTTCGTGATCTTAGCCATTGGACACCTCCAGCGTGATGCTGCGTTCTCGCGTAAGCACCACGTAAGCAGCAGGACGGAAATCGCTGCGGGACAATGGATACCTGTGGCGGCTCCAAAAATCAAATTCTCTAATGTTTATAGTGGGATAGGCGGTCATCGGCGGCTCCTTGCGCTAATCGGCGGAGCTAGCGATAATCCCTCCGAAGGCAGAGGCCACAGGTTCGAATCCTGTCGGGTGCGCCAGTTTTCAATGACTTAGCGACAGCTGTCGCACTCTGTACGGAAAATGTACGAAAAACATCATCGGACGGCTTGGGCGTAAATGACAACCCAATTGAAGGTTTTCGGTCTATCTATGTGGTCCCGGCCCGAATCACCGTGCCAAACGGCTTCGGATGCGCGGGAGGAATCCCAGATCCCGCTCTAACGATTTGATCTCAAAAGGAAATTGAGAACCCCGCTATTCACTACCCGACATTTCCCCCACACTGCAAATGAGATTTTCTGAAGCGCTCCGGAACGACTTGTGACGGCTGCCCGCCGCAGTGTCGCCGTTATCGGGCCACTGCGGCGATCTGGAAGCAGTCATGCGTTTGCGGCGAACGGAGAGCTAAACTGCGCTCTTATTGTCCGTGATACAGCTCGCAAGCGATCCCGTCGTTATCGCCGTCCATCTCGGAGCGATAACCCGGTTCGTCGCGGTAGATCGGCGCAATTCCCGCTTCGCGAGCTTCTTTGCACCCGCTCCAATAGTCATCCACCTGCGGCTCACGCTGCCGCTTTGGTCCAGCGGCGACGGCGACTTTGCTCGCCCCATGGGCGATGTCAGCGCATCCATCTGAAGAGATCGCCAAAGAACCTACACCAACCGTCGCGCCAATTGCTACACCGCCCGCGAGAAACGTCATCACCGAAAGTCGACTGCGAGTGGCCATCGGGCGATCTTAATGCGTGTGGATAAATGACCCGTTTGCACCCCACTTGCGGTTGCTGAGTCGGTCGATTCGAATCCCGAAAGCGGCCATGAGTTTGTCCGGCTATCGGACGTCGACAAATGGGAGACTGTGAATACTAGCGATAATCGCTCATCTGAGCGACTAACTCCCCAGCTTGGCTGAAGAGCCAGTCCGCGATACAGTTATGGAATTCTACAATCTCTCGCTTGGATCCGGATTTTCGGCTGGGCCTATATATATTTTAGCCTCGCCTGCGAGCGACGGCGAATCCGTAGCATCGCAAGTTCGCGCGGAGAGATTGCGAGCCTCAAATCGTTACGTGGCTACTCCTGATCTAACGTTCCCGATTCCATAATTCGCGGCAGTAACCGGAGATCCGTTATACCGCAGCTTGTCACCAGCAGAGCTGCTGGCCAAAACCCCGATGTCGATCTGGGTAATATTCGTTTCATTATTAGCGCTGCCCACATCCAGTGAAATTCCGTTCGACCACACTTGAGCGCTGCCGCCAACTTGAGGAAAAACATGAGATCTAGTGCACCCCAAAAGCACAATGGCAGATCCTCCGCCGACTCTCGTTCGGGTTATCATGGGTTCCAGGTGCACGATATGGGAATTTGATCCAACCACTCCTTGATAAAAGTTCTTAAATTGCGTGCCAACTACTCTGATTTGCTTTGAGTTGTTTATCAACATACCATTATTGTTTACATTGACGTTGTTTACGATTTGTCCGCCACATATGCTTACCATACCCATGGAGTTATCAACTACAATCCCTTTTGAGCCCGCGACGTTGCTTGTCGTGGCGGCATATGTATTCCGAATTTCAATCATCCCGCCGCCGTTAATATTGCGGATGGTCAGTGGCTCGACCTTGCAAACGTCAAGGACGCAATCTGTAATGAGGATGTCCTGATGGTTCGCGTCGCCGATCATCGGCGTACCGGCAACATCAGAACCATCAATGTACAAGCCGTAGTCTGTTCCGCTCGTCTCAAGATGATCGACCCAAGTGTCGGCGATTGCGCCAAAGAGGTATAGGCCGATCGGAGCAAAGCCAGCGCTGCCCGCCTCTAAAAGGTTTTCCATCTTTAGTGACCAATTCGCGCCAACGGCGGCACCTGCGAATGGCGTAAATCCCCCTACGCAAAAGCCGGTAGCGAGATCTGGATGACCGTTGGGGGTGCCCGACGTGGTTCGGACGTGTCCACAGTCTCGTACAACGCAGGTAACCGTCCATACCACGCGGAAGCCAATGGCAGAGTCCTTATCGAAACAATCCTTGATTTGCCCCTCGTACAGGCCGGAAATCAACCACCCTGGGGCAGCATCCTCGCGCCTATTGCTCGTCGGCGGATTGCACGCGCCGGCACGAATCGTATTTATGCCTTCGACAGTAATCCGGCGTGAGCAGCTCGATGCACCAGCACTCGAGATATTGCCAACTTGGACGATCGGCGCACTCCCGACGTTTGGGCCAGACATGACAATGCGCGTGCCGTCGGCAACATCCGCCGAGCCTTTGACACCTCGTATCGTGCGAAAGTCCCGATCAAATATTACCGTGCCTGCAACTACGTAGTCTCTGTTTCCCAATATCATAACCGAGCAGAGCGCATGGCAACTCTGCAACGCGATCTTCCAGTCGCCTGTATAGAACCATTCCGGCTTACCGTGGATATCATCCCAGACTCGCGCCCAAAAGAAGCCAGCAACCGACGTAGATACAACATACAAACCTTGTTGCGAGTCTGGCACGGGCGGCATTCCCGCCGAGCATTCGAATGGGCCTTCGCGGCCTGTTTCATTGAGGAAGACGATAGTCCCCGGCGTAGGGCTGGCAAGCGCGGCCATCGCCATTCTGGAGTTTACGGTTGAGACGGTAGGCATTTTACTTCTCCAACTGGTTGCCTCTGCTTTGTACTATAGAACAAGGCGAAAACAAAAGATGAACAAATCCAACATTGCAACCATCATCCCTCTATGGCGAGATTGATCCGCGGCGGGGAAGGGCAGCTATTGCCGCTACGACTTAAAAAGCCGCCAATCGGCTTGCGGCCCAATTTCAGCCAGTCTGCTTCTCGTAGGGGTCACCATCGTCAAGCCGGAAACGTGCGTTTCGGCGCTTTCTGGCGATTAAGTAGGTTTCGCACCCACATTTCGTCCCACAAAATCTTTTGGCTGCCTTGGCCCAGCGTGAGCTTGGATGAGAAGAATGCTCGCCTGACCAGCCCTGCTTTTGCCCGGTTTGAACGCGGCCAGCTTTAAAACGAAAACCTCGGAAAAAATAATTGGAAAAAACCGCTAAACTATGCTCGTTTTCTCCTGATCTCCTTGTGATGGGACGGTGCGTCAGTTCGCGTGCTGGTCGTCGATCGGGGGATAAGTTCGATGGTTGCGATCTTCACCGGCGCTGGAACGGGCATCGAGCGCAGTTCGGCGCGCGTTCTCGGCGGAGCGGGCTTGCTTGGGTCAGCGACCTTGGGGCGAGCGCTCGAACAGGTCTATGTGAACGCCGCCAACGGCAATCTGTTCGTCACGCGGGCAGATGAGTTCCTGATCGGTCGCGGCACCGATATCGAAGTCGACAATAGCTATAACAGCCAGGCGACGAGCCAGCCGGACAACGCGGATAACTGGCGTCCGAGCGGGTACCGCAAGGTTTACGGTCTGTCGGGGACCTATGGAGTGGCCGGCTCGACGGTCACGCGCACTGACTGGGACGGATCCGAGACCGTCTATGCCTGGACCGTCAACTATAACGGCACCGGCGCCAGCGCCTATGTCACGACGGACGGCCAAGGCGCCTATGACACGCTGACCAGGACCGGCACCACATGGACCTGGACCGACGGAGGTTCCCAGCTGAAGGAAAACTATAACGAAACTTTGTTCGGCCGCATCACCGATAGTGTCGACCAGGATGCCAACACGGTCACCTATAGCTATTCCGACAGCACGGCGAGCGCGGTGCTGCAGCAGATCACCGACGCCAATGGCGAGTATGTGAAGCTCAGCTATGATACGCTGACCCGCCGCCTCAACCAGATCGACACTTATTCGCCCGGAACCGGCGGTACGACGCCGACGCTTACCCGGGTCTATTATGGTTATGACACAAGCGGCCGCCTGAGCACGATCAAGGTCGATTACACCCCGCTCGACGGCAGCAAGACCGATAACGCAGTCTACACAACCACGATCAGTTATGACGGCGCGAGCCAGCGCATCGCCGGGATCACCCAAAGCGATGGGTCGGTGTTGCAGATCGGCTATACGCTGGTCGGATCCGACTATCGCGTAACTTCGCTGATCGAGACCGTTGCAAGCGGTGTCACGCGTTCCACGACCTTTGCCTACGACACGGCCAACAAGCGCACCACGATCACCGACGCGCTCGGCCAGGCCACCACGCTCAGCTACGACGCCAATGGCAATTTGCTGCAGATCACTGCACCCCCGGCCAATGCGACCACCGCCGCGCAGATCCGCAAGTTCACCTACAACGGCAATGGCGATGTCATCTCGGTCGATATGGGTGACGGCAATGTCACCGCTTATGGCTATGACACGCACGGCAACCTCACCTCGCAGCGCGATGCGCTCGGCAACACCATTACGCGAACCTATACAGCGAAGAACGAACTCCAGACCGAGACCCGCTATCTCGTGCCCGATCCCGATGGCGCCGGCAGCGGAACCGCAGGCACGCCGCAAACCACGCGCTACGTCTATAACGGCAAGGGGCACCTTGCCTATTCGATCAGTGCGGAGGGCAAGGTCAGCTGGTTCGAATATGACAGCTATGGCCAGCAAGTTGCATCAACCGCCTACACCGTCGCGCAATACACCCTTGCTGCCTCGCTATCGACCGATGACGCGACCGCGATCACGACGCTCAACACCTGGCGCGGTGGCGCGATCGACCGCACCGCAGCGGTCCGCACCGAGCGAGCCTATGACGCGCGCGGCGGACTGATCCGCGAAACGAGCTATGCAAAGCTGCTCGCGACCGGCGCGTTCGACACGACCTCGGAGAAGAGCGAAACGCTCTATGGCTATAGCGCGCATGGCGAACTCATGCAGCGCCAGGTCGTCGTCAATGGCGCGACCAAGACCGAGACCTTTGCCTATGACGGACTGAGCCGCGTCACCCGCACGATCGATCTCGAGGGCCGCACTACCCTCGTCACGTTCACAGACCCCTTGCAGACGACCGCCGTCACCTTCGCCAATCTCTCGACCGAGGTATCGGTCTACAACCTCGCCGGCCAGCTGATCACCTCGACCCGGTCGGCGGCCGATGTCACAGCCCAGGTGACTGGCTATAAATATGACACGCTCGGGCGCCTGCGCATCGCCGCAGATCCACTCGCGGTCAATGGCACGGTCGGCCACCGGACCTTCTTCTTCTACGACAATGCCGGCCGCAAGGTGGCCACGGTCGACGAAGACGGCACACTCACCGAATATCGCTACAATGCCAATAACAACGTCACGAGCACCACGACCTACGCCACCCGCCTGACCGCCACCCAGCTCGGCACGCTCGCTGATGCGAGCGGCAACCCGACCACGGTCACGCTCGATGCGATCCGCCCCGCCGCCGATGCGGCAGCCGACCGCTGGGGATGGACCTTCTACGACGCCTCCCAGCGCCTCATCCGGACGATCGATGCGGTCGGCGCGGTCACCATGTTCACCTATGACGGTGCGTCACAGCTGCTCTCGTCGACCGAGCTGGCGACGAAGATGACCGCCGCCGACCTCAACGCGCTCAAGAACGCAGCCGCGCCGGCGAATATCTTCACCAACCCCAACGCAGCCGCGCAATGGGATACGCCGGCGGGCTCGACGCTTGGTGCCGATGGTCTGATCAGCGGAGTCACAGCGTATCGGATGGTCGCTACATCCAGCGGTCTTGCCTTTGTCGCGGCATCGACCACCGCGCCGGTGAACGCGGGCGACACGGTGACCTTCACGCTCGACCTGCTCGCCGGTTCGGCGACCAGCACTATGGCGAGCCTCGGTATCATGGGGAGTTCCAGCCTATGGGGTGCCGGCACGGATTCGAGTGCAGTCATCGTATCGGGGCCGGGCACGATCAGCCAGACGGTTGGTGGGCTTTTCGCTGCCGGGCTCAGCACCACAACGGTCACCCGCATCTCGATCACCCGCACTTTCCGGCAAAGCGAGAATGCAATAGCGCGCGTCTATGTCGGATCGGGCTCGTCGGGCTCGAGCGCCGGCAACTCGATCCTGTTCGGCAATCCAGCTCTGATCAAAATCGTACCACCAGCAAACATCTTCACCAACCCCAACGTAGGCGCGCAATGGGATCCGCCGGCGGGCTCGACGCTGGGCGCCGATGGCCTGATCAGTGGCGTTACCGCCTATCGACTGACCGCGACGTCCAGCGGTCTTGCCTTTGTCGCGGCATCGACCACCGCGCCGGTGAACGCGGGCGATACGCTGACCTTCACACTCGACCTGCTCGCCGGTTCGGCGGCCAGCACCATGGCGAGCCTCGGTATCATGGGGAGTTCCAGCCTGTGGGGTGCCGGCACGGATTCGAGTGCGGTCATCGTATCGGGGCCGGGCACGATCAGCCAGACGGTTGGTGGGCTTTTCGCTGCCGGACTCAGCACCACGACGGTCACGCGCATCTCGATCACCCGCACGTTTCGGCAAAGCGAGAATGCAATAGCGCGCGTCTATGTCGGATCAGGCTCGTCGGGCTCGAGCGCCGGCAACTCGATCCTGTTCGGCAATCCCGTCCTCGCCCGGCCGGCAGCCGCGCCCCCCGCCCTGCCCGCTCTGGATCCGGCCAGCGACCGTGTCTCACGCCTGTTCTACGGCGCCGACGGCCAGCTGGTCGCCACGCTTGATGCTGAAGGCTTTCTGAGCGAGGTCGTCTATGACAAGTCGGGTCGCAAGACCCGGACCATCGCCTATTCGGGCGCAACCAGCGCCGGCCTGCGCGCCAGCGGCACGCTCGCCCAGCTCGTCGCCAGCATCACTATCGATAACACCAAGGATATCCGCAACTATTTGGTCTATGACGCGCGGGGCTTTCTCGCCGCGACCATCGATGGCGAAGGCGGTCTCACGCGCTTTCATTATACGCCGGCCGGCTATCTCGATCAGCAGATCCGGGGACAGAAGCTCGATCCCGCGAGTCTAATCACGACGCCGCCGACGCTCGCCACTTTGCCAGTGCCCGGAAGTGCCATTCTGGAAACGACCAGCTGGACGCGCAACGCGTTCGGCCAGGCGCTCACCGAGACGCGCAGCCTGACTGGTGCGGCGACCACGACCACAACCTATACTTACGATAATATGCGCCAGCTGGTCTCGACCGTCACACAGGCGGGCGGTACCGATCCCAGAACCTATAGCCAGCGCTATGACGGGCTCGGCCGCCTGACCAGCGAACTTTCCGGCGTCGGTAATGCCGTGCTCGCCGGGATCACCAGCCCTACCCAGGCACAGATCGACCAAGTCTATATCGATTACGGGACGACCTATAGCTACGACAAGGCGGATCGGCTGATCGCCAAGCGCGAGCCACGCGGCCTCGAAACCGCAGGCGCGAGGACGCTCTATTACTACACCGCCGACGGCGATCTTGCCTATCAGATCGATGCGCTCGGCGAGGTGATCGAGTATCGCTACAACAGCTTTGGCCAGCGCAGCGATACGATCCTCTATGCCAACAAGCTTGCCCCGGCGACAATCGCCAGCTGGACCGGCGGTGAGGTCATCTCGGCGGTCAGCACCGCAATCACCGGCCTGGCGTCGGCTGCGTTGGACACTACCGTCCATCTCGATTTCAATGTCGATGGCACGGTCAAGCAATCGACCGATGCGCTCGGCAATATCTCGACCTTCACCTACAACAGTTTTGGCGAACTGGTCGGCAGCACGGTACCGCAGGGCGGCGTCGCGACGATCGCCTCGACCCGCAGCTATGATCGCCGCGGGCTGCTGAAGACCGCAGTGGTGGATTCCGCCGCTGGCGGCAAGGCGATCACCACCAGCTATGGCTATGACGCGTTCGGCCGGGCGGTCCAGCTGACCAACCCGAACAACAAGATCACCAATTCGGTCTATGACCGCGACGGTCGCCTGACGAGCGTCACCGATGCGCTGAACAACCCGACAAGCTACGCCTATGACGCGCGCGACAATCTGGTCGCGGTCACCGATGCAGATGGCAAGATCACGCGTTATGTCTATGATAAAGCGGGGCGCAGGATCGCGACGATCGACGCGCTCGGCGGCGTGGTCACCAACAGCTATGACGCCGATGGCCGGCTGGTCGCGACGCGCGAGTATCTGACCTCGGTCAATCCCGCGAGCCTGCCGCTCGAAGTCACCGAGGCAGCACTCGCGCTGCCCGCGACCAATGCCGGCGACCGCGTCACTCGCTATGCCTATGACAAGGACGGCCAGCTTCGTTTCGAGATCGACGGGCTCGGCCATGTCACCGAATATGCCTATAATGCGCAGGGCAAGGTCCTGCGCACGATCGCCTATGACGGCACGATCGGCGCCGACGGGACCGGCGTCTACGCCGCGACCTGGATCGCGGGCCAGGTCGCAGGCCTCGCCACAGCCCCCGGCACCCGCATCTCGCGTATGGTCTATGATGCCGTCGGCCGCCTGACATACAGCATCGACGCGATCGGCCAGGTCACGGTCGCGACCTATGATGCCAAGGGCCAGCTGACCAAGCAGGTACAGATCGCCGCACTCTACACGACAACCGGCGACCCGCTGCTCGGGGCGATGAACAGCTGGCTGACATCGAACGCCAACGCCACCAACGACCGCACGAGCCGCTCGCTCTACGACCGCAAGGGCCAGCTCGCCTATAGCGTCGATGCGCTTGGCTATGTCACTGGCTATAAATATGACAAGCTCGGCAACGTCCTGAGCCAGTCGCGCTTCGAGAGCGCCTACACCGTCACCGACACCTCGACCGTTGCGGCCATCGATACGCTGATCGGCACGCCTGCGACCGCGCACGTTACCCAGTTCACTTACGACAGCGCCGGTCGACTCGAGACGACAACCGACCCCGAAGGCTTCGTCACCAAGCTGGTGCTTGATCAGATCGGCCAGATCGTATCGTCGACCGACGCGTTCGGCACCAGCGACGCCACCATCACCGCTTATGAATATGATGCGGTCGGCAATGTCATCAAGGAAACGCGCGGCTCGGGCACGACCGAAGCCGTCATCACGACGTTTGCCTACGACAAACTCTACCGTCTGACCGACCGCACCGTCGCCGCGACCACCGCAGATGCCGCCACGACCAAATGGGAATATGACGCGCTCGGGCGCATGACCAAGGAAATCCGCGCCTTCGGTGTCACCGAGCGTGCCGATACCCTGTTCGTTTATAACAGTTTCGGCGATGTGGTGAAGGTCACCGATCCGCGCGGCAACTCGACCTATCGCTGGTACGACAATCTCGGTCGCGTCACGCACGCGCGCGGTGCGGAAGATCAGCTGACCCAGACCAGCTATTCGAACCTCGGCGACATCTCGTCCATCACCATGCGCTTCAACCTCGTAACCGGCACGGCCGACCTCACAACACCACCCTCGGTCGTTGCCAATGCCAAAGACGCCACGACCGGCTTTGCTTATGACAAGCTCGGCCGATTGAGCAGCCAGACCGACGCCGAGGGGTATCCGACCAGCTACAGCTATACACGCGGCGGCCAGACAGCGACGGTCACCCGGGCGTCCGCAACGACCACGCTTGCCTATGACAAGCTCGATCGGCTCACTAAGTCGACCGACGCGGTCGGATTCTACGAATCCTACGCTTATGACGCGTTCGGCAATCGCACATCGGTCACCGCGAAGTCGTCGACGACGGTCATTGGTGCGGGCGCCACCACCACATACACCTATGACAAGCGCGGCCTGTTGCTAAGCGAAACCTTGCCGATCAGCTCGGTCAGGAGCGACGGCACCGTCCAGGCTACAAGCGTCATCAACAAATTCGAATATGACGCCCGCGGCAATATGAAGAAGCGGATCGAGGCGTTCGGCCTGACCGAGCAGCGCGCCACGCTTTACACTTATGACAGCCTTGACCGGTTGAGCACGACGGTCGGCGACGCAGTGCCAGTCGGCACGACCGGCACTAGCACCGTGCCGATCGAACGATTTGGCTATGACAGGCGCGGCAACCTGATCGCTTCTCAAGCGACCGATGGCGGCTTCTCCTTTTTCTATTACGACAAGCTCGATTGCAAAGTGGCTGAAGTTGGCGCGACAGGCACATTGCAAACATGGACTTATGACCGCAGCGGCAACGTCGCGTCGACGCGGATTTATGGCGACGCGCTCACCGCGCTACCGGTCGATCCGGAAAGCATCACCAGCCAGATCGTCCGCATGTATCATATGGCTCTGGGCCGCGTGCCGAATGCCCTGGAGGTGACAAACTGGACGTTCCGGATGACAAGCCTTTATCCGGGGCCAAATGCACTTGCCACCGCTTTCGGAGAAATCCTTGGTGATAGCGGAGTCCAAGCGCGTCTGGGGGCGGCCGACAACGCGGCGTTCATCACCCAGCTTTATCAGACCGCATTTCATCGCGATCCAGTGACTTCGGAAACGAATGTCTGGCTTGCCAACATGAGCAGTGGTTGGACGCGCCCAGCTCTTTGCGCCTATTTTAGCGAGTATAACGAGCACCGGATGCTCTCATCGACAGCGACTGCGGAGGGCATCACATCGCTGATACCGGCAACGCCTATCAACGCGGCGAATTATCGCGAAACAACCTATCTTTATGACCGGGCCAATCGCCTGACGACAACGACCGTGGCCGGCGTGCGCAGCGGTCGGTGGAATGGCAGTTCGTACGATACCGTGGTCGGTTCGCTGTCGAATACTATCCAATATGACGCGAACGGCAACGCCGTGAAAACGACCGATGCCAACGGCAATCTGGCCTACAGCTATTACGACAAGCTCGGCCGCAGAACCGCCTCGGTCGATCAGCAAGGCTATCTGACGACCTGGACGCTCGATGCCGAGGGCAACGCCCTTACCGAGCGGCGCTACGCCACCGCCGCCACCGGCGTCGTAATCGGTACGCCGCCTACGGTAGCGAACAACGCGGCGGACCGCGAAACCATCTTCACTTACGACCTGAACGGCCGGCGCCTGACCGAGAAGCGTACCGGCGTACTGAGCTACAAGATCGACCCTTCAAACGGTGTGTTGTCGACCGATGTTACCGATGCGATCATCCGTTATGACTATAACGGCCTCGGACAGGTCACCAAAAAGACCGAGGCCACGCTTGATGCGCTGACCTACAGCTATGATACGGCCGGTCGGCTGATCAGCGAAGCGCGCACGCCCTATCTCGACAACAGCGCCACCCCGGTCAGCGTCACGCCGACCTTGCGTTATTCCTACAACGGTCTGGGCGACCTGACGCGCACGCAGCAGGGCGGCGCGACGATCGACAACAGCAACGATCATATCACGCGCTACAGCTATGGTGCGGGCGGTCGGCTGACGTCGATGACCGACGCCAACAATCAGGTCCGCAGCTATGTCTATGACATTGCCGGCCGCAAGATCGGTGAATCATACGCTCGCGCCAACAGCGCCGGGGTCGCCACCACCGAAGGCATCGCCTATCAGTACGACTTGCTCGGCCGCCTGACGCAGCAGACGATCAATACAATCTCCGGAACGACCTGGAGCGCGGTCGGCGACAAGACCAACATTGCCTATAATGCCTATGGCGAGGTGTCGCAGCGTGGCATCTCCGGCGCGTCTGCCGCCGCGATGTACCAGGAACAATTCGCCTACGACCTGGCCGGCCGCGTCTGGCGTACCAATTCCGGCGACGGCGTCTGGCGCTTTGCCGCCTATGACAAGAATGGCAACCAGTCGCTTTCGATCGAAAGCGAGGGCACCGATCTCTCGGGCAAGACGCTCGATCAGGTGATCGCCATCGCCACCAACAATGGCGCGAACACCGTCGGCGCGGCTTATGTCGACGGCATCAACGTGACGGTCATGCAATATGACGGCCGCAACCAAGCTACAGCAACGATCCTGGCGAGGCGTCAGCTGATCGGCACAGCGACCACCACCGCCACCACGACCGACCTCATCAGCACGCGCGGCTACAACGCGTTCGGCGAGGTGATCTGGGAGCGCGATGCCCGCCAGGCGGCCTATACGACCAGCCAGACACGCACCAACTACACCTACAACACGATGGGCCGGGTCATTTCGATCGTTCGACCGGAGGTATCGGTCACGTCGACCGCAGGCATCGCCAGCACTCTGGCCCCGACCGATGAATATTTCTACGACTTGTCTGGGCGCTTGATCGGCCAGGAGGACGCCAACGACTATCGTACCACGCGGGCACTATTGGCGGGCACCGGCTATGGCGGTACCGAGGCGCTGGTCGCGAAGGAATGGCACCCGCTGCTTTCAGGCAATGTCAGCAGCGCCTATGACGTGTTCGGCGACCTGAAGAAAGTGACCGACGAGATCGGCCGCGTCACCACGATGGGCTATGACAAGCTCGGCCACCTGACCAGCGTGGCGCATTTTGGCGGCCTGACCGACACTTACGTCTATGACGTGCTCGGCCAGCGGGTGAAGCACTGGAACAGCTTCCTGGGCACAGGCAATGTCGAGACAACCGACTACGACGCGCAAGGACGGGTCAGGGCGACGGCGGCATTCGGCGGCGACACCACCTCGACCAGCTATGTCTGGAACAGCGCGATCGCGACCAGTCTGCTCGGCACGTTCGGCGGCTGGACGCAAACGACGACCTTTATCAACGGCAGGACTCAGATCGAGGTCAGCGACCTGTTCGGACATATCACGTCGAAGACCGACATGGGCGGCAATGTGGCCGAGTCCAGCTATGACAGTGCCGGACGCCTCACTGCTCTGACCTATCCGGGCTCTTATCCGGACACGCTGGTTTACACCTATCTTAACTCGGGTCTTGTTTCGACGATCACCAAAGGCCTTTACGGGACCGCCGCCGCCCAGGAAAGTTTCAACTACACCCGCACAACTTATGGCTATGATGAAACTGGCCGCGAAACCTCAGAGCTCATGGGCGTGGCAACTGGCCAATGGGTCGAAACCGGTCATTATGATCATTGGGGCGAGTGGATATCGGACGGCGAACATTATGTTGCCGAAAACTATACCTATCAGAACGCAACCGCCACCTATGACCTGCTTGGACGCATGACCAATTGGGCTGAGGCCGGCAGCAATTGGGAAACGGCAGCGACCATCGCCTGGAAGTATGACGCGGTCGGCAATATCCGCAATAAATACGCGACCTATATTACCGTGGAGAGCCCCGGCACTACGCCCACGGCGAAGAACCAGGACCTCTGGTATCTTTATGACGTGATGAACCGGGTGGTGACCGCCAAGGGTATATTGCAGGCGGGAGCAATCGTTCGCGGAACGACGGGGTCCGACTATATGTACGACGCGGCGGGACAGCAGGTTCAGCGTCTGACCAGTGCCTCCCGATCCGGATACTATAACGACCCCTTCGGGGGCTATTCGTTTCCCTATGATTATCAAGCGGATATCCGAGAAACCTACGCCTATAATGCAGCCGGCAGCCTGGCGACAGTGTCGCTGGCCGAAAGCGGATACGACATATACTCCGGCCCGTCTCCGATACCGACAACGGATACGCTACGCTCGACCTACACCTATGACGCGATGGGCCGGGTACTGAATCAAGTCGATTATACCTCCGGCTCGACGACCGGATATCAACGCACCGTCACTTACAATGCAAAGGGTCAGATCGATCATGATGTCGTAGGCCAGTTTCAGGGTGCCGACTATTTCTCAAACACGACATATTATAATTATGGCGTCAGCACCGACTATGCACTCGGCAGCGTACGATCGACGTCCGTCACCACAACAAAGAATGGGGGCGCCTATACGACTGGTTCGACCACGAATACGATCGGCTGGTACAATGGCGCGGTGACGCTTAACACGGTGAATTCAACGAGCGGCCTGATCGATTATAACACCACGTTCAGTTATGACGGCGACGGTACGCTGACGCGGATCCAGGTCGGCGGGGCAAAGGCTCGCTACGTCTATTACAGTAACGACCTGCAGGGTCAGGCGGTGCGCCGTGACGAATGGGGCAATAATGGCGTCCCCTCTCCGCACGAAATGTGGTTTCGCTTCGGCGGCAAGCAACTCGGCTATGTCAGCAACAACGGCACCGACGAAACAGATTACCAGACCTCGATCGACAGCCGCGGTGCGACCGGCACTGGCCTGATGCGTGGCGGTGCCTCGACCGGCAAGGCCTATGCCGATTTCGACCAGAGCGTCAGTCCCTATACAAGCTATGATCAGGGTGCATCGGGTGGCAGCTACACCGTGCAGGGCGGAGACACGCTGTCGAGCATCGCAGCCCAACTCTGGGGCGATGCCAATCTCTGGTACAAGCTGGCCGAGGCCAATGGCCTGGGCGCTACCAACGCACTGTCCGAGGGGCAGATGCTGTCGATCCCCTCCGGGATAAACAGAACTTCCAACACCGCGAACACCTTCCGCCCCTATGATCCCTCCGAGATCGTCGGCGATATCAGCGGATCCAATATCCAGCCCAAACCAAAGGCCAAGAATAACTGCGGCATATTTGGACAGATACTCCTCGCTGCGATCGCGATCGCGGTCGTGGTTGTGAGTCAGGGAACCTTGAGCGCCGCACTCGGTCCTGTTCTCGGTGGGGCCGCCGCCGGTGCGGCAGGTAGCGTGGTCAGCCAGGTGGTTGGTCTCGCCACCGGCATCCAGGACAAGTTCAGTTGGAAGGGCGTTGCCCTCGCCGCAATTGGCGGCGCGGTTGGCGGCGGTTTGAGCGCCGCCGGCAAGGCGGGTGCTGCGGCTGCGAACGCAGCCACGAAAGCACAACAGGCTTTAGGAACTCTGGGCAAGATCGGCAATTTCCTGAACGGTTCCGGCTTGGTGGTCGACGTGGTGCGCGGCGTGGTTAGCAATGTTGCCATGCAGGGGATCGCGGTTGTCACGGGGCTTCAATCGAAGTTCGACTTTGCAGGCGTCGCAACGGCAGCTGCGGTCAGCGCTATGGCTGGGGTCGCCAATCGCACCTTGGCTAACAATGGACTCGGTGTCGCTTCAGCCAACATAGATAGTGCCACACCGCGCAATGCGGCCTTTTATACCAATCAGGCTCTTTCGGGCATGGCTGGCGCGATCGCCGGCGGCGCGACGCGATCGGTGCTTACCGGTACAAATTTCGGCGATAATATCATAGCAGCCCTGCCCGATGTGATCGGCGCGACCATCGGTAATTTGCTCGGCGATCGCGTCACTGGGCAGGGCAAGATAAAGATCAACATGAACGAGCTCAACAAGAGCAATGACGGAGTCATGCTCAAAGGCCAATATTATGACACCTTTTCGGGCATGGGCGCGGGCGGAGGCGGAAGCCAAGCACTTTTGATGGGCCTATCTGCTATTCTACCTAAAACTGGAATGCCGACACTGGAGATTAGCGGCGGCAAGCTGCGTACATCCAGCTTATTCAACTCGACAGTGAATTTGACTGCGCAGAATTCAGACTGGTCATGGAAAGACATCTACAATTACGGGACTAGTATCCCGAGAATTGTCAAGGACTGGGCGGCTGAAGCTCGCGATTATTTTGACCCGGAGCATAATGGCATCATGGATGACATTATCGTAACCGCAACGCGTTACTATCGCGACACCGGCTTGGAGAACATCGTCAACAAACTTTCGGTAACTTTTACGAGCCCCAGATCTGAACAGACCAGGGGCATTGCGCAACCGGGCGTTCGCACCGGGCGCGGCTACGACATCATGGGTCAGCCATACAATGGCCGCTCAAACTACAACATGTTCACGCAGTTCGGCAATATCATGTCGGATGTCAGGAATGTGTCAGCAAGCACGACACTCAGAAGGCTCGGCCAATGGGGAACTTATGAGGTTCCCGATGCTCAACAGAATTTGGCCGAAATAAATGATCCTTATCGCGGCATGACCCCGAAGGGTCGCGCCTTCGCCAAGGAACTCGATATGCTGGAGGGCGGCACAGCGAGCGGAATTGCTTATGGTGTGGCAACTGAGATGGGCGCTAGTGAAAGCACCCGCGTCTTTGCCCATGATATGGCAGGTGCCATAGAGGGCTTGGCAGGCTCGGCTGCGGTCGTCAGAGGCGGTCGGCTTCCAGTTGTCGGGAACCAGAACCGTTTGGACGTCGTGAGCGAGCGTCGCGCCGCAGAGAGTCTTCCTCTCAACACCAAGGTGGCGTTGCAGGGGGTGACAAATCGGGCTGTGGCTGACCTAGCGGCTAATCCCGGCCTGGCTCGCGACTTAATGAGTCCAGGTAGTTATCGGCATCTAGTTGAGGGTACCAATCTGGCGCCGGCCAGCTACGGCAAGGCCGTGGAACGGTTGACGGGCCGCTATGTCCAAGCCGATTCCGAACTCAGCCAAATCCTTTCATATCAGTCGCGTCCCTTCAAATCGACGCCCGACTTTTTAGGGTATGAAGGCTATAATCTTCGCACTCTGGACATCACCACCGAGGCTGGGAGAGCAAGCCATTTGGCAAGGCCGTATGGGCCATATACAGACTATGTGACGCATCCCGGCCTCCCCCCCAGCTTGGTATTCCCACGATGAAAGAGTTTAAAAATGAGACCTTTTCTCGCCTTTTTGACCGTGGGGATCGCCTTCGAATAGAGGATGTTGCCTTTCATGAGTGCCTATTCGAGAATTGCGCTCTCTCTCTAACCCAAGACATCGCTAGGATGTCAGAGGTTCGAAGAGTGGAGCTGGTCGATTGCGCAATAAACGGCTGTAACGCAGGGCCTTTGATCGCATCGGAAGTCAAAATATCGAATCTGAAAACGGATGATCTGCTTATACTGTGGAGCCCTTATCTGGATCGTGTTGTGCTGTCCGGTGAGATCGGCAAGATGAAAGTCAATGCTACGGCCGACCCATCGACTCATGGGAATCCAAAGCAGAAACCGTTCGACGATTATCGAGAGCAGTTTTACTCGTCGGTAGAGTGGGCGCTCGATATTAGCACAGCGCGCTTCAAGGCGTTCGACATACGTGGGGTTCCGGGAAGGTTGATCCGTCGCGATCCCGAATCCCAAGTGCTAATTACCCGAGAGCGCGCCCTTCAAGTGGCTACGCCGGGATGGGAACAGAAGCTCGATCCGTCGAACAAGCTATGGCCGTTTATGGTCGATCTTTTCCTGGGCGATGGCGATGCGGACACAGTCTTTGTGGCACCTCTCGGCGCTGCGAAAGCCAAGCGCGATCCGCTGTTGAAGGGGTTACAGGAGTTGAGAAGGATCGGCCTCGCTGAACCGGACTGAGAAAGCGTGAAAGCAAGATAAAAACAACGGCTCCCTCTGTTGGGTAACCTGTTGTCTGCACATCGATTTTTAAGGAGATGGACGGCACGGTGGGATAGGGTGACAGTGCCAGATGGAGTTTTGACTAATCATCGTCGTGGAGCCCGATCTGCACTTGATGATCGAGTGTAGGAATTGTCGCGTATCTGGCGCGTTGAGAGCCTGCGAGCCGTTTGGGGGGCGAGGCAGGCGATTCGCAAAGCCATCCAGTTGCCGGTTACATTCCGATGCCCAGACCGCGCCTACGGCCGCTGCCAATCATATCCGCCAGGCTCTGGCCAACGCTGCGTGAGGGTATGGGCGGCAACCCCAATTCTACTTTGCGAATGCGCAGCAGCGATTCAACCTGGGGATCTCGCTCCAGGCTCCTGGCCATCCCGATCATGCGCTGTGCGACCTTGCCAGCCTTGCCGTCCTCGTAGCCGCGCAACAGACTGCGGCGTTGCCGGTCCAGCGCCTGCCAACGCTGAACGAACGTGTCAGCGCGCAACTGAGGATCGACGCGCAGTTCCGCTTCGAGCTGCATCGCGCGAAGCGTGGCTGCCGTCTTACCTTTGGCAGATTCGACTATGAGACGATGATCATTCGACATGGCTGCTTCGAGATCGAGCGACGCGTGCGGTCGGATCGCATCAAGCGCTGTTCGGCTTGCTGTCAGCTCATTGCGCTGGTCTTCGCTATATGGCTCGCCGACGCTATGCGCGAACCGCATCGCCTGCACGATGCGGGCGTGACGCTCCACAGCGGATGACGGCGCAACCGGGCGATCCGGCGACGGCGCTTTTACCGAAGGATTGATCTCTGGTGACTTGACGGCGGCGTCTGTTAAATCGTCACGATCGACCGATTGCAAGCCTTGCTCGGGCGCCCGTGTCGGCCCCCGCGTGACGGTATAGTCCGAGGCCATATCCTTGCCCCGTTCGCGCGACAGCGCACGCACCAGCTTGCCCTGATCGGCGAAGTCGTCGCGACCATAGTGGAGATCGACGCTATTGCGGTGACGCGACAATGCGACATAGGCGGCATGTCGGTCGAGACCCGGTGTGGCCAGCACATGGACCTGGTCGACCGTCACCCCTTGCGACTTGTGAACGGTCGCGGCGTAGCCGTGATCGATATCGGCATAGTCCTTCACATCGAACGCGACCAAGCGGCCATCGTCGAGCATTACCGCCATGCGTGATGACGTGACCGACTGCACCTGACCGAGGGTCCCGTTCTTCACGCCAAGTCCGCGCTCGTTCTTGAGGAACATGACGCGGTCGCCGGTCGCGAACTGTCGCTCCCCGCGTTCTGCGTGGATCATGATATCCTCGCCAAGCTCGCCCGCCGATCGCAGCCGCACGCGCGCCGCGATGTTGAGCGCTCGCACCTCGTCATTGGTGTGTGTGAGGATGAACCGCGTAGCGCCAGGCGAAGCGTTGCGATCACGATCCCAGCGATCGATCAAACGCCCGCGCGCCTGCTCGCGTGTATCTGCGGCATGAACGCGCCCGCGTTCGTCATAGGATGCAATCGCCTCGGCCGTGCGGCCGGTCGCGAGTTGCCGGGTCGCGTCACGCTGCCAGTCGTCGCGCTGGCGGCGGATCTGGGTGATCTCGATGCTTCCGTGACGCTCGGCTGTCGAGCGGAACGCAGCGCCAGCCTCGATCGCCTGGAGCTGTTCGGGATCGCCGACCAGCACGACCTTGGCGCCGCGCTTCTCGGCTTCGCTGATGACGCGCTCCATCTGGCGCGTGCCGATCATACCGGCTTCGTCGATGACCAAGATGGAGCGCTGGTCGAGCAAGGCCCTGCCCTGATCCCATTGATGCTCCATGCTCGCGATCGTGCGCGACGCGATGCCCGAACCGCTCTCAAGATTCTCCGCCGCGATACCGGATAGTGCGACGCCATGGACGGAATAGCCTGCCCCTTCCCATGCCTCGCGCGCAATCCCCAGCATCGCCGACTTGCCGGTGCCGGCATAGCCGATAACGATGCCAAGGCCCCTTGCCTCTGTGACATGCTCGTACGCGCTGCGCTGCTCAGGCGAAAGTATCATCCCGCGCGCCGCCGCGCGCGCCAGCGCGGTGGCGCGGTCTCGGTCCGCCACGTGGTGACGGTCGCGGTTCGCCATGATGCCCGTTGCACGTTCCAGCCGCTGCTCGATCGCGATCATCTCACGGCTGGTGAACCGCCCCTCGCCACGCCCGTCTCTACCCAGCGCCACCAGTTCCGGCGACGCCCGCACCGCGCCCATCACCTGATCGAACTGATCCTTCCCGTCGCTGTGCCGATGCACAAACATCGCCAGGTCGCGCTGCGTGAACGTTGCCCGCTGCTTCGTGATCGCATCGAGCGCGATGCGCGGGTCCGCAGCGATCTTCTCGCCGTTGGACCGAGCGATCTCCAAATGTTCGTCGAGCCGTTCGGACTCCAACCCCTGCGCTGACATGCGCGACGCGCCCGGGCCAATTTTGTGCTGCGGATCGAGGTCTATGCCCTGCGCATGCAGGGAGCGATGATCGATCCGCGCATCGATATCCAAGGCGGCGAGCCGCGCGTTGACGTGCTCCGCCCAGCGCTCGCGCCAATTCTCCAGCAGGTCGGTGCGATTCCAGTCGCGGTTCTTCGGGCCAAACCCATCTTCGCCCACCTCGCGAGTGGTCAGCATCACGTGGGCGTGCGGCTTGGCCAGGCCATCCACGCCGATGTCCCAATGCACGTTGAGATCGGCGATCATGCCGCGGCTGACGAACTCCTCGCGGACAAAGTCGCGCCCAAGCTCGATGCCTTGCTCCTTCGACAATTCGCGCGGGATCGCGAACTCGATCTCGCGGGCAAGCTGCGCATCGATCCGCTTCTCGGCCGCCTCGACCTGATTCCACAACTTTTCGCGGTCAGAGAGATGCTCCGGCGCACCGTCTGGCAGCATCACCTCGGAATGGACGACGCGCGCCTTGTTCGAGAAATTGTGATGGCGGTCGAGCCGCTCGTCGTGCAGCCGCGAGGCAGAGCGGTACGCAGCGGAAGCAACCGCGCTCGATCCGGCAGCGCGGGAGATCATCTTCGCCGAGAAATGGTAGATCGCCATGACGGCAATCCAATTACACTTAAAGCAGCACGTCGGCACGACGTATAAGCGCGCCCTCGAAAGATTTCATCTATCTCGGGACCGGGCAATCCCAAGACATTTCAGGGCATTGAGCTTGATCGATGCACCCGATAACTGGTCCGTCGTCGATACTCAATCGAGGACGGTATGATGCGTAAACCCCGCGACTTTGATTCGGAAATGAAGGCGCTCATTGAACGCGCCAAACTGCTGAAAGAACGCAAGCGTACCCAGCTTGGCGAGCTGGTGCTTGCAGCCGGCGCCGATGTGCTCGCGATCGATGTGCTGGCCGGCGCAATGTTGGCGGCGGCCGATACCAAAGACACGGCAACTCTGGAGGACTGGCGCAAGAGCGGCGCGGCCTTCTTTCAATCGACACGCCGGAGCGCTGCGCGCCGCAATCGCGGCGACGCGCGCGGCGCTCCGGCGGGCGATGGCAGCGCGCAACCGGCTTTTGGCGGCACGAGCACGAAGTGACACACGGGCATGGCAGGTGAAGCAGCGAGAAAGGACTCGGCACCTTATCGAACTCGGCGGTCTGGTTGCCAAAGCCGGACTGGTCGAACTCACTCATGATGATCGCGCGGTAATATTAGGCTTACTGATTGAAGCTGCGGCCCAACTGCGCGGTGAAGATCGCGCTCAGTATGTGACGCTGTGGCGGCGGCGTGGCCGGCGCGCGTTTAACGAAGAAATCTAGCCGAATATGAGCTGGCAACGTACGCCCCAGTTCAGGGCATCCACGCCTCGTTTTTAAGCGCGTGAAGCCCGCCGTTGACGATTGCGACTCCAAAGCTACGATCATGCTGATGAAGGCAGCAATACTCGCCGCGTTGATAATGTGTTCCGGATGTTCGGATGCCTGCCAGAACACCGTGGCTTCGCGGAGCCTCTCGCCCGATGGCAACCATGTTGCGGTGTTGTTCGAGCGTGATTGCGGAGCGACCACGGGCTTCTCAACCCAGATCTCGGTATTGGACGCCAACGCCAAACCGTCCGGGGGCGGCAACGCCTTCGTTGCGGACGACGATCACGGTGCCGCTAGGGTCGGAGACTGGGAAGGGTCATGGGCTGAGATGAAGTGGCTTGCGCCGGAACGCCTTCTCATCCGATATGCCGCGAAATCGAGGCTATTCAAGCAAAAGGAACGTGTTTCCGGCGTGACCATCACCTATCAGATGGTCGGCAGCTAACGTCGATGTGAAGGCGCGAAGCCGGGCCAAGGCGCTCCCGATTGCGGACCTGCGCGCTTGGAATCATAAACGCGAATAGAAATGCGGGCAGGTGCCGATGGAATATCAAAACCAGAAGATCAGGGCGATCGGCCGCCTGACAATCGTGGCGGCGGCGTTGACATTGACGCTCGCTCTTTGCCTGATTTACCCTGATCAGCTTCGGAGCTTCGCGCAAAATCTACCGCTGCCTCGGCTCCGGGACAAATATATATGGCTGGGTGTCCTCGCGACGATGGTTCCAGTCTGCTGGGCCGTTGACCTGGTTCTAATATTCACATCGCCGGAGCAGGAGGTCCGCCTCGTCGCTTGGTCAAAGCGATGGCTCAAGACGACAAGCGATTTCGAGAGGATTAATTTCGATACGCTGGATCCTGACTATCGCAAGGTAGCATGGCGGTACTTTCTGGACCGACGCAGGGGCTGACCTGCGCAGTCCGCTTCCTGCCCTTGCCTACCCGTAAGCCGCCGGATAGTTCACCACGCATCTAGAACGTAGTTACGGACTGGCGCGCGGTACACGATTGCGCCGCCGCCTAAATCAACCGGATCATCGCAGGGTGCGTTCGAACGCCCATGCAACCCAGTCAATCGTGCCGCGGTTGCCCGGTCTGTTTTCCGGCGAAAGCCAAGGTGCAAGCCGCCGATCACCTTCCCCCGCGCGCGCTGTTGCCCAGGCATCGCGCCAGGGCAGCAACGCGCGTCGCATTCGGCCGGCCAAGGTTGGCCCCGTTCGCATGTGACGACCCACAGCAACCAGAGCGTCGGCCACACGGACCTGCACCTCCTCGATGCTGATCCCGCATCGCCAGCCGATTTCCGCGTATGGAAAATTGTCCCGACTTGCGAGTAGGAATACTGTGCGCGTCAGCAGCGGAAGTGTTTCGAGCGCTTCGACGTATTGGCGCTGTTCTTCTTCCGTCAGCCGTGGCTTGTCGTCAGGCATTGCGCGCGTTCCACCCTCGCGGGCGGGGATGGCCGGTCACCTGATGCACATGATCGAGCAACGTACGGGTGAGCATCTGAATTTGCTCGGGCGTGAAAGGCAACCTTTCGGCCCGTTCGCGCGGCTGCGGGAAACGCCATTTGCCGTAGGGCGAGATGATTGCCGCGAGTAGCTCGAACTCGGCCAACTCGAACCCGAAGCCGCTTGCATTCGCGTAGGCGAGCGACCTCACGATATTGAGGCCGACATGGCGGGCGCACCATTGATCGGTAAAGCCGATATCGAGCAGATGCGAACTCAATCCCAGCTGTAGGACGATGCCGATCTGATAAAGCCTGTCGTGCTGGTCCTGCACGATACCCTGCTCTATCCCCGAAAAGAAGCTCTCGGCGTTGTGATAGCGAAAACGGCTGTCGCCGCGCCCGACGCGGGTCCGCCTAAGCACGACAGGTTCGTCATGGTAAGGCAACGCCCCGATGGCCGCATCCCAAGGCGACGCGGCCATGGTTCCCCGCAACGTCGCGATTGGCGCGACCGAGAGCACCTTTAACAGAGAGCGCCGCGATGTGGCGTAACCGATATCGGCCATGTGCATCTCCGCTTTCGCATTCGTCGTGATTCGGAGTTGCCTTCGCCAAGAGGCAAATGGAATTTCGCGACGGCATTAACCGATATCGCTTATGCAGCAGTTGGCCGCCTCTGGTCAATAACCGATATCGGTTATTCGGGTTTCGATTGCGAACCTCCCTTCGTCGGATAGGGATCGCATATGGGACGGCCGCCACTCGGAGTGAAATCGACAGTAGTTCGCCTGCCGCAAGGTCTGGGCGAGCGGATCGATGTGCTGGTCGGCAAACAGAAACGGGCTTCCTTCATCCGTGAGGCGGTGGAGAAAGAGGTCGCGCGGTTGGAGAAGCTCCGCGCCGGATAATTCGGCTGGCATGGCTGAGGTCGTGCACGAGGTAGGACGCCATCGCACTGTCTGGCGCTAAACAAGACGATCCGGGACAAAATGAGACTCAATCGACAATAATAATGTCGAAAGAAATTTATTTTGCGCGCTCAAATGCCCCCTGCTGCACCCTAATGCACTCCGGTGCACTCTACTGGACTACAAACGCCTTCTATCATTAGCTTGGCACTGTTTTGACACTCTTGCACGAACGGATCTTGCGTCTCAAATGTATCGACGGGGAGCGATTGGAACTCACGCGATACAGGACAATGCCATGCCGACCGATACGCCCGACCGCATTCTTCGTCTCAACGCCGTGCTCGATCGCACAGGCCTCAGCCGCTCGACGCTCTACCGGAAAGTCCAGACCGGCACATTTCCCAAGCAGGTGCGCATCGCCACGCGCTGCACCGGATGGCGAGAGTCTGCCGTCAACGACTGGATGCGTAATCCGATGTTCTACAGCGTCGCCGATCATCCACGCCTGTAGGCTCCCGATCCCATCCGCCGCGTCCGGCTCATGGGCGGTTATAGCGCGAGTCCCGCCAACGCTTCGGCTGCGGCGTGGCGGCTAAGGTGACCGTAGTGACGTTCAATCATTTCGGCGCTCGTGTCGCTGATCTGCGCCACTGTTAATAGCGGAAGCCCGCCATTCACGAGGTCCGTGATCGTGCTATGCCGCAACGTGTAGGCGGTGGCGCCATCGGGCAACTTTGCCTTGATCACAGCGTCGGCGATCGGCTTCTTCCACGTCTCCTTGTTCCACGCCTTTCCGTTGGCTTGCATCATCAGTGGTGCGGCAGGGAGCTTGTCCTTCGCCTGTCCCGCAAACAATTTGGCGGCGGCGCGTGGAATGAGGATTCGGCGGGGCTTTCCACTCTTGTCTTTGCCGATGCTCAATTCGGAGGTTCGCTTGTCAAAGTCGGCAACGGTGAGACTAGCAACGGCACCCGGCCGCAGGGGAAGCAAACAGAGTGCCCGCACAAACGGCTCGGCCTCAGCTGCAACATTTGCGAGCAATGCGCGGCGCTGATTGCGATCCAGATAGAGGGTCCGCTGCCGATCGGCATTCCGGATCGGCTTCAATGCCTCCTGCCATGCGGCTTCCGTATCCGGAGCGCCGGGTGCAAGTATCTTGTTTAGCGCCGCCCGGAGCATCGCCATGTCGCGATTGATCGACGACGGCGCGCGTGGGCGGATAACTCGATCGCCCTTTTTGCGCCGGCTGACCAACGCCGGCTTTTCCGCCAACCTCTGTCGCCAATCCTTCAGATGATTTCGCCGTACCTTCGCCAGTTTCAACTTGGCGATGGAGTCGGAATAAACGTGCCGCTTAAAGCGTCCATCAGCTTCGGGGTTCGCCTTGGCGTAGCGACGGCAAGCATCCTCGACCGTCTCGACCTTCTCTTCGGTCTGACCGCCGGACTCTACCAAATCGACAAAGGCTTCGGCTTCTTTCTTCGCCGCCGCAAATCGATCTCGTCCGGGCAGCTCGCCAAAATCGCCTAGCGCCTTCAACCGATAACCGCGCTGATCTTCGTCATAGGCCCGTGCGATCCAAGTTCCCGCGCCTTCGCGTACAGACGGTCGGTAGCCCAGGAAACAACCCGGCCGGATGCGCTGCCAATGAGGCTCACGTCGGGATGGTAGCGCTTCCCGTTCCTTCACCTTGCTCAAGTCCAGCGCCATCGCCGATCCCCTTGAAAAGCTCCGTACGGAAAAAGTACGGAAAACATGGTCGGAAGACGATGGATTAATTGAGACAGAAAGTCAAGGAATTCCGCCATATTTCAGGTTTCATGAGGTCCGAGAAAGGCCCGTTTCTCTGCCCTCCGAAGGCAGAGGCCACAGGTTCGAATCCTGTCGGGTGCGCCAGTTTTTCAATGGCTTGGCAGAACCGCTCCGGCGATTTGACTTCCAAATGTGCAATTGACGGGCTCAAACACACAAGGCCAGGCCTTACCCCCTCGGCACTTTGGCGAAAGTCGATTTGAGGGTGATGGATGTCTGCCGCGTATGACGTGATATGAGTTCGGAGACTGATTCATGAACGACATTGACGCGATGCTCGCGCGCTTGCGGGATGCGCCGGCCCATCCCGGGCTCGCCATGATCGATGCCGCGGTATTCGACGAACTGGCCGCGCGGGCGGCGCCGCCGCCGCCACTCGGCGCGCGGGCTTTCAGCGTCGCAGCGGTCATGGCGCTCGCCGTCGGGATCGCCGGCGCCGCTCTTCCCGGCGCACCGGCCAACGTCACCCCCATCTCGCCCTTTGGCGCGCCATCGGCGCTTGCCCCGTCGACGCTGCTGGAAACCGGCGAGTGAGGGATTATCGTCGGGTCATTCTTATCGCGCTGATCGCCTTCGCGGCGGCGATCGCGGGGGTTGTGGTCGGCCGCGCTTTCGTCGTCCCCGAACGGCCGGTGGAGAATGAGTTGCATGAGCTGCTGCACGAGCAGCTCAATCTCGACAAGGACCAGCATGGCCGCATCGACCTCATCGAGAAGCATTTCGCGGTACAGCGTCGCGCGCTCCAGCTCGAGCTCAGGGCCGATAATGCGCGGCTCGCCGAGGCGATCGAGGCGGAGCATGGTTATGGGCCGAGGGTGGCGGCGGCAATCGATCGCTCGCATCAGGCGATGGGCCAGCTCCAAAAGGAGACGCTCGAGCATATCTTCGCCATGCGCGGCGTGCTGCGGCCCGACCAGGCCGTCAAATTCGACCAAGCCGTGGTGGGGGCGCTGACGGCCAAGGACAGGTGATCGGCGATCTCGCCGGCTGCTCGGACGGTGAACTGGCCGCGCTCGCGCTGGCCGGGCGCCAGTCGGCCTATGGCGAGCTGATGCGCCGCCACCGCGATACCGTCTACCGCATCGTGCGCGGCCAGATCGGCAATGCCGACGAGGCGCTCGACGTGACGCAGAACAGCTTCATTGCGGCCTTTGCGGCACTGGCGCGCTATGACCGGGCCCGGCCGTTTCGCGTCTGGGTCGCGCGGATTGCAATCAACAAATGCCATGACTGGGCGCGGCGCCGCGCCGTGCGGCGGTTCCTGACCTTTGCCGCACCGCTCAGTGATGCGCAGCAGGTCGCCGACAGCGCCGCGCCGGCCGACGCCATGCTGGCCGACAAGCAGGCGCTGGCGCACGCCATGCGCGCGATCGCCGGCCTCCCAGCCTCGCTGAAAGAGCCGCTCGTCCTGCGCACGATCGACGAATTGTCGCAGGCGGAAACCGCCCAGATCCTCGGTATCAGCGAAAAGGCGGTCGAGATGCGCGTATACCGGGCACGGGCGAAACTGGAGAAAATGTTGAGGGATTAGCGGCCGGGCGGCGTATTCCACTGCGTAACCGCCATCACCTACGGGACGATCACCAAGACAATGACTCTATCCATGATCGATCGCCGCACGCTGCTGCGCGGCGCGGCGCTGGCCGGCGGCGGCGCGGCCCTGACCGCCGGACTGTCCGCCTGGTTTCCCGCCTGGGCTCAACCAGTGTCGGCGGGCATCGCGGCAACGCTGCCGACGGTGGCGGGCACCGATATCTCGCTGCGCATCGCGCATCAGATGATGACCGTCGATGGCCGACAAAGCCATGCGATCGGCATCAACGGCACCGTCCCCGCGCCACTGGTGCGGCTGAAGGAAGGCACGACGGTTCGCCTGTCGGTCACCAACGATCTCGACGAGGACAGTTCGATCCACTGGCATGGCCTGCTCGTCCCGTTCCAGATGGACGGTGTGCCCGGGGTCAGCTTTCCCGGCATCAAGCCGCATTCGACCTTCGTCTATGAATTCCCGGTCCGGCAATCGGGCACCTATTGGTATCACAGCCATTCCGGGCTGCAGGAGCAGATCGGTCATTATGGCCCGATCGTGATCGACCCGGCCGGCGTGGATCCGATCCGTTCGGACCGCGAACATGTCATCGTGCTGTCGGACCACAGCCCGCTTCACCCGCACATGATCTTCAAGAAGCTCAAGCAGCAGGGCGGCTATTTCAACTATCAGAAACAGACGCTTGTCGATCTGATCAAGGGCGAGGACCAGCCGCTCAAGGACCGGCTGATATGGGGCGGGATGCGGATGGATCCGACCGACATCTCCGACGTCACCGGCGCGACCTACAGCTATCTGATCAACGGCCATGGCCCGCACGACAATTGGACCGCCTTGTTCCGGCCCGGCGAACGCGTGCGGCTGCGCTTCGTCAATGCGTCGGCCATGACCACTTTCAACATACGCATCCCGGGGCTGAGGCTCACCATCGTCCAGGCCGACGGCCAGCCGGTACGCCCGGTCACCGTCGACGAATTCCAGATCGCGATCGCTGAAACCTATGACGTGATCGTCGAGCCCGTCGAGGACCGCGCCTATACGTTGGTCGGCGAAGCGATCGACCGCTCAGGCATGGCGCGCGCCACACTGGCGCCGCGCGAGGGCATGATCGCCGAGGTGCCGCCGCTGCGCAAGCGTCCGCTCGCGACGATGAAGGATATGGGCATGGGCGATATGGGCGCAGCACCGGTCGGCGGCGCAGACTGTCCGCCGGAACATGCGGCGATGGGCCATTGTACGCCGGCGCCAGCCGTGCCGATGGATCAGGGTGCGACAGCGGCCGGCGGCATGGCCGGCATGAATCATGGCGCCAGCGGCATGAGCCACTCGATGCGCGATTTTTCCAATGCGCCGACGGTCAGGAAGAGTCCGACGGTTCAGACCATCTCGCCCATGCCGATCGATCGCACCGGCGAACCCGGCCAGGGGCTGCAGGATGTCGGGCACAAGGTGCTGGTCTATCGCGACCTGATGGCGATAGATCGCAATCCGGACGTGCGGGCGCCCGACCGCGCGATGGAAATCCACCTCACCGGCAATATGGAACGTTATATGTGGGCGTTCGACGGCGAGAAGCTCAGCGAGGTGAAGGACCCGATCCCGTTCCTCGAAAATGAACGGGTCCGCGTCACCCTTGTCAACGACACGATGATGGGTCACCCGATCCATCTGCACGGCCATTTCTTCGAGCTCGTCATCGGTCATGGCGACCATGCGCCGCGCAAGCATACGGTGCAGGTCCAGCCGGGCGGCAAGGTGACCTTCGACGTCACCGCCGACGCAGTCGGCGACTGGGCGTTTCACTGCCACATGCTCTACCACATGCATGCCGGCATGATGCAGGTCGTGACGGTCCGTCCGCGTCTGGGCGAGGCTGCATGAAGACGCTGCTCCTTCTCGCCGGCGCGTCGCTGATCATGCTTGCCGCGCCGGTGCGCGCGCAGACCATGGATCATTCGATGCCTGGCATGACGATGCCGGCGAAACCAGCGGCAAAAGCGAAACCCAAGCCCAAAGCCAGGCCGGCGGCGAAGCGTCCTGCCTCGGCGAGGGCCGTCGCGCCGGCACCCGGAGCGAACCCGGATATGCCGTCGATGCCAATGCCGCAGCCAGCCCCGGTCGAGGATCCGCACGCCGGCCATGTCATGCCGGGCATGCCGGCCGCGAGCCCGGACATGCCCGTCCATAGCGCGAGCGGCACGGCGCTGTCGGCGGGCGACGCCCCGTCACCGGCCGCATCGGAGGCCAATTATGCCGATACCGTTTGGGGCAGCGAGAATATGGCCGCCTCGCGCCGGCAATTGCGCCGCGAACATGGCGGCAGCACTTTCTCGCAAGTGATGTTCAACCTGGCGGAATATCAGGTGCGCGACGGCCGTGACGGATTTCGCTGGGACGGCGAAGGCTGGTTCGGCGGCGACATCAACCGGCTGGTGGTGAAGTCGGAAGGCTCAGGCAGCTTTGGCGAGGGCGTCGAGGACGCCGAGGTCCAGGCACTCTACAGCCGCGCGATCGGTCCCTATTTCAACCTTCAGGCGGGTGTGCGGCACGACATCATGCCCAACCCGTCGCGCACCTATGCGACGATCGGGCTCGAGGGGCTCGCCACCTATTGGTTCGAGGTCGAGGGGGCGTTGTTCCTGTCCGACAAGGGCGATCTGCTTGCCCGGGTCGAGGGTTATTATGACCAGCGCATCACTCAGCGGCTGGTCCTGCAGCCAAGGGCCGAGCTGAATTTCGCCGCGCAGGATGTGCCGGAGACCGGCACCGGCGCGGGCCTGAGCGATGTCGAGCTCGGTCTGCGCTTGCGCTATGAGGTCACGCGCGAATTCGCGCCCTATATCGGCGCGTCCTGGGATCGCCGCATCGGCGACACGGCGCGCTATGCGCGGCTTGCGGGGGAGAATGCCGGGGCGACCAGCGTCGTGATTGGCGTGCGGGCCTGGTTCTGAGAATTGCCGGGCGGCTACAGCGTCCAGTCGATCGGCGTGCGATCGATCCCGGCCATGTCGCCGGCCTCGCGCCAGTCGGCGAGTAGCCGGTAGAAGGCGACGGGGCCCTGTCCGAAAGTGCGTGAGGTGAAGCCGCCGGTCTGCCCTTCATTATTATAATAGCCGGGGGTGCATTCGCGCGAATAGGTCGGGTCGCGCGCGCTGTCCTTTACCATGCGCGCCCAAGCCGCCGCCGCGTCGCGATTGGCCTCGACCATAGCGACCCCCTCCCGCCGGCAGCGGCCGATGATATAGGCGACATGTTCGGCCTGCTCGGTCAGGATATGGGTGAAGTTTACCGCGACAACCGACTGATCGAGCGAGAAGACGAACAGGTTGGGAAAGTCGGGCGTGAGGAAGCCGTGGAGCGTCGTCATCTCGCTCTCCCAGCGATCGCTGAGCGTCGCGCCGTCACGCCCGCAAATTTCATAACCCGCCCGTCGCGCATGGCTGGTGCCGACTTCGAACCCGGTGGCGAAGATCAGGCAATCGAGCCTGTGTTCGGTGTCGCCGACAACCACGCCGTCAGCGGTGATCCGCTCGACCCCACGCCCGCCGGTATCGATCAGATGGACATTGGGCCGGTTGAAGGTCGGCAAATAATCGTCGTGAAAACAGGGCCGCTTGCAGAACTGGTTGTACCAGGGCTTCAGCGCCTCGGCGACCGCCGGATCCGCAACATGTTCGTCCACCCGCGCGCGGATCGATTCCATTTTGCGGAAATCGGCGAGCTGGACCAGCGCGGCCTGATCCGCGCCGCCGCTGCTTGCCGCCTTCACCGCCATCATGCTGAAGTTACGCATGATGTCGGTCCAGCCATCGCCGACCAGATCGACCTCCGCCTGACCGCCCGAGACGAGCAGGTTGAAATTGTCGCGCCGCTCGCGGTGCCAGCCAGGTTTCAGCGAGGCCGCCCAATCCGGGTCGGTCGGCCGGTTGCCGCGATAATCGATCGATGACGGCGTGCGCTGAAAGACATAAAGCTCGCCGGCGTCCCGCCCGAGATGCGGAATGCACTGGATCGCGGTCGCGCCGGTACCGATAATGCCCACCGCCTTGTCGGCCAGCCCGGTCAGGCTGCCATCGGGCGATCCACCGGTATAGGCATAATCCCAGCGGCTGGTGTGGAACATGTGACCGCGAAAATTCTCGATGCCGGAGATGCCGGGCAGCTTGGGCCGATTGAGTGGCCCGTTGGCGGCAACCACGAACCGCGCGCGGACGCGGTCGCCGCGATCGGTCGAGACGATCCAGCGGCGGGCATCGTCGTCCCAGTCGGCGCGCGTCACCTGGGTCTGGAGCAGCGCGTCGTCGTAGAGGTCGTGCCGCCGCGCGATCGATTTCGCATAATCGAGGATTTCCGGCCCGCGCGCATATTTCTCGCTGGGCATATATCCCAGTTCCTCGAGTAACGGCAGATACACATAGCTTTCGACGTCGCACGCGGCGCCCGGATAGCGATTCCAGTACCAGGTACCGCCGAAATCGGCGCCCTTCTCGATCACGCAAAGCGTCTCGACGCCCGCCTCGCGCAGCTTCGCCGCCGCGATCAGGCCGCCAAAACCGCCACCAATCACCGCGACTTCGACATCGATCTCACGCGCCGGCCGCGAAAAGCCCTCAGGCGCGTGCGGATCATCGACGAAATGGGCGAAGTCGCCAGCGACTTGCCGATATTGCGCACTCCCCTCGGCGCGCAGGCGCTTGTCGCGCTCGGCGATGTATTTCTGCTTCAGCGCAAGCGGATCGAAATCCAGTTCTTCAGCGGTCGGTAATGCCATATTCTGTTCGACGCGATTCCCCACCGCCGGCAAACCGGCAGGCAGATCCCCGCGCCCTCCTCTCCGTTCTTATCGGCGCTAAATTCGCATGCGAGCGGCACGTGCATCACCCCCGTTTGGGGACTTCAGCCGAGGCCGCTGCGCGGCGATCATGGCGGCCGGTAACAGCCGGAGAGGATCATCATGCCAGTCACCACACGCGCCGCGATCGCGTTCGCGCCCCATCAGCCGATGGAGCTGCGCGACGTGGAGCTGATCGATCCCGGCCCGGGCCAGGTGATGATCCGGCTGATCGCCACCGGCCTGTGCCATTCCGATCTCCATGTGCTCGATGGCCAATCCCATTCGCAATTCCCCGTCGTGCTCGGCCATGAGGGTTATGGCGAAGTGATCGCACTCGGCGAGGGCGTGGACGATTTCGCGATCGGCGATCATGTCGTCCCTTTCCTGATCCCCGATTGCGGCAAATGCGCATTCTGCCTGTCCGGGCGGACCAATCTCTGCGTGGAATTCGGCGCGCGCATCCAGCGGGGTCATGCGCCGTTCCTGCTCGACGGGCAGCCGGTCAAGGCGTTCGCGGGCCTCGGCACTTTCGCCGAAAAGACCGTGGTGATGGCCGATATGCTGAGCAAGGTCGAGCAGGCGGCGCGGCCCGACCATATTTGTTGTATCGGCTGCGGCGTGACCACCGGAATCGGCGCGGCATTGATCACCGCGAAGGTGACGCCCGGATCGTCGGTCGCGGTGTTCGGTACGGGCGGCGTCGGCCTCAGCGTCATTCAAGGCGCGCGGATCGCGGGCGCGGGGCGGATTATCGCAGTCGATCGCAATCCGGCCAAGGAGGCCGTCGCACGCGTGCTCGGCGCAACCGACTTCATCGATCCGGCGGAGGAAGACGCGATCGCGCGAATTCAGGCGCTGACCGGCGCCGGCGCCGATTTCACCTTCGAATGCGTCGGCATCCCAGATCTGGCGCGGCAAGCGCTGGAGGCGTCGCATCCCGCCTGGGGCGTCGCGGTCTGTGTCGGCATCATGCCCGCGGGCGCGCAACTGGCCGCGCAACCCATGTCGCTGCTCACCGGCCGGCGCTGGACCGGATCGCTGATGGGCGGCGCCAAGCGGCAGGACGTCGCGCGCTTCGTCGATATGTATTTGACAGGCGATTACGACCTGGAACCGCTCGTCTCGCATCGCCTGAGCCCTGATCAGATCAACCATGGGTTCGATATGATGCGCAGCGGCGAGGCGGTGCGATCGGTGATCCTCTACTGATTTTCCACATGCCTTGCCGGGCGACACGACGAACCACCGCATTGCCGCGATAGCGAGGGTCGACCGGCGCTTGAATCGATTCGCCGAACGGGGAGATATAGGACACCCTTATTGTTGCATATCTTATGCGGTCAGCGCGTCCCCTGCGGGATGTCACGGAACGCCATGCCCTTGTCGGCACGCGCATCGGCGGGAAGGCCAAGCACCCGCTCAGCAATGATGTTGCGCAGTATCTCGTCAGTGCCGCCGCCGATGCGAAGGCCCGGCGCCCACATCAGCCGCGCCTGGAACGCCGCCGCCAGCGGCGCCAGCGCGGGATCGTCGATCATGCCATAATCGCCGGTCAGTTCGACCGCCGCCGCCGACAAGGCCTGGACATGGTTGGACCAGACCAGTTTCGCCGCCGAAGCCTCCGGCCCCGGCTGTTCGCCGCGCGACAATTTGCTGAGCATGCGCAGGCCGAGCAGGCGAAAGGATTCCGCTTCGGTATAGAAGCCGGCGAGCTGCTGGCCGAACACCGGATCGTCGGCGAGCACGCTATCGCCCGACGGCACCAGCCGTGCCAACGCGAGCAAGTCGCGCCAGGTCGGCCCAGTCCCCCCGCCGAGCGCGGCACGCTCGTTCGCCAGCGTGGTGAGCGCGACCGCCCAGCCCTCGCCGATATCACCCACGCGCTGATCGTCGCGCAGCATCACGCCGTCGAGATAGACTTCGTTGAACTCAGCGCCGCCATTCATCTGACGCAGTGGGCGTACATCAACGCCGGGTGCGCGCATATCGATCCAGAACATGGTCAGGCCGGCATGCTTGACCAGATCGGGATCGGTACGCGCAAGCAGCAGGCCGAAATCGGAACGATCGGCGTTGCTGTTCCACACCTTCTGCCCGTCGATCCGCCAGCCATCGCCAACACGCACCGCACGGGTCCGCGCCGCCGCCAGATCCGACCCATTGCTCGGTTCGGAAAAGAGCTGGCACCAGATCTCGTCGCCGCGCACCGCGGGGGCGATGAAGCGCGCGCGCTGCGCATCGCTACCATGTTTCAGCAGCGGCGGCAGGCAGATCTTCAAGCCGGTCATGAAATAGTTCGACGAGAGGCCCGCACGTGCCTCCTCCTGGTCGAAGATCGCTTGCTGGATCGGCGTGCCGCCGCCCCCACCGATGGCGGCCGGCCAGGCGATACAGGCATAGCCATGCTCCGCCTTGGCGCGCTGCCACAACCGCATATGTTCGAGATGTTCGGTCGAGCCGATCGGGGCATCGGCCGCGTCTATCGGCGCGGGCATATGATCGGCGATCCAGGTGCGTGCCGTCGCGCGATAGGCGGCCTGTTCGGGCGTGTCGTCGAAGGTCATGCCGCCACCTGTCGCAACTGATCGGCCAGTCGCGCGCGCCACCAGTCGGGCGCTCCGGCGGCGGTGCTCAGATGCCGTGCGCGGCGATAGAAGAGGTGGCAGTCCATCTCCCAAGTGAAGCCGATTCCGCCATGCAGCTGGATCAACTCCTTCGCCGCGAACCAATAGGCCTCGCACGCCGCGATGCGCGCCGCCGCCGTGGCGGATTCGAACACGGCAGGATCATGATCGGCAGCCCATGCCGCGTAATAGGCATTGGAGCGTGCCATCTCGTTCTTCACGTAAATGTCGGCGAGCCGGTGCTTGACCGCCTGATAGCCGGCGACCGGCCGGCCGAATGCGAAGCGAGTCCTGGTATAAGCGACCGCCATTTCGAGGCACGCGTCGGCGCCGCCGATCGCTTCGAACGCCAGCGGGACGGCGTAGCGCGTAAGGATTTGCGCCGCGAGCGCGACGCCATCGCCGGTGCGGCCGACCGGCTCGACCGGGACATCGGCAAAGTCGAGCCGGGCGGCGGGCCGGGTCGGGTCCAGCGTCGAGACTGACCGGCGCGTCACGCCGGGGTCGTTGAGGCCGACGACGAACAGGCCCGGCCCGTCCGCGGTGGCGGCCAGCACCACCGCCCAATCAGCGATAGCGCCATCGGTCACGGGCTGCTTGGTGCCGTGCAGGCGACCGCGCTCCACCCGCGCGGTCGGCGGCGCGGCAAAGGGGGTGCCAGGACCTTCAGTGAAGGCGAGCGTGCCGATCAGCGCGCCGCTGGCGATTTCAGGCAACAACGCGGCGCGCTGAGTCTCGCTGCCGGCGAGCGCGATGGCTTGGGCGAAGCCATAGATGGACGACGCGAACGGCACCGGTGCGAGCGACCGGCCAAGTTCCTCGGCCAGACCGGCCAGCGCCACGCTGGCCATCCCAAGCCCGCCGTGCGCGTCATCGATCGCCACGCCACACCAGCCCTGTGCGCCGAGTTCCCGCCACAGCCCCGTCGCATGCGTGTCGCCTGCCGTCTCCAACACGCGCCGCGCCGCATCGATTGCGCCGCGCGCATCGAGCAGTTTACGCGCGTGATCCATCAGGGCGCGAACGTCCTCGTCATAATCGACGTTCATGCTCTTACGCGGTTCATGCCGCCTCTCCCTCGCTTTGTCCGGCGGTGTGACATGCGACCCGCGCAGCGCGCATCCCCAATTGGGGAGCGTGTGGACCGTGGAGTTAGCCGACAATGGCTGGGAAAAGGAGAGGATCATGGGTCAATCGACCGCCGGCCAGCTTCATGGTCGCAGGATCATCGTCACCGGCGCGGCATCCGGCATGGGCCGGGCAGTCGCCGAACGCTTTGCGCGCGAAGGTGCGCGGATCGGTGCGATCGATCTCAACGCCGGTGGGCTCGCCGATATCGGCGATGCGCGACAGGCGCTGGACATCACCGACATCCCCGCGCTGAAAGTCGCGATGGACTCGCTCGCCGATGCGCTTGGCGGGATCGACGGCGTGGTCAACGCAGCCGGCATCCTGCGCACAGCGCCGATCGAGGATACCGACGAAGCGATGTGGCGCCGGATCAACGATGTGAACCTGCTTGCCCCTGCACAGCTGTGCCGCTTCGCCATTCCCCATCTGCGCAGCGCGGGGGGCGGCACGATCGTCAACATCGCTTCGCTCGGCGGCCTTCGTCCCAACGCCACCATGTCCGCCTATGCCGCGTCGAAGGGCGGGCTGATCGCCTTCACCAAGGTCCTCGCCGCCGAACTGGCACCGGATATCCGCGCCAACGCGCTGTGCCCGGGCTTCATCGCCACGCCGATGACCGACGCGCTTTATGTCGAGGATCCGGCGCGGCGCGACGTGACGCTGGCTCGGCTGGCGATGAACCGCGCGGGCACGCCGGAGGAAATCGCCGCGATGGCGCTGTTCCTGACCAGCGATCAATCCAGCTTCACCACTGGCGCGGTGCTGACGGCGGATGGCGGAAGCAGCTGGCACTGATATGATGGCGCGCCACAGGGAGCGCGACATGTGACGACACGGCCGACCGCGGCGATCCTCCGGCACTTGCCCTATTTCCTCGCCGTGGCGGAAGCGGGGTCGCTGCTTGCCGCCGCGGGCCGGCTCAACACCGCGCAATCGGCGATCTCGCGGCGCATCCGGCTGCTCGAGCAGGAACTGGGCGGCACACCGCTGTTCGCGCGTGAAGCACGCGGCATGCGCCTGCTCCCGGCCGGCGCCGCGCTGCTGGAGGAAGCACAGGCGATTCTCGATGCCGCGGGCCGCGCGCATGCGCGGATTCAGGCCATCTCCGGCGGCACCGTCGGCAGCATCACGGTCGGCTTTGCGGAGATCGTGACGCGTCAGCCAGGCATGCTCGGCGCGCTCGAGGCCTTCGGGACGGCCCATCCGGACATCGCCGTGCAACTCCGTCCTCTGGTGTCGGAAGAGCAGCGCGCGGAACTCGAAAGCGGCGGTATCGATATCGGCTTCCTCTATCATGCGCCGGAGGAGGACGTCGCCGCCGCGCTCACCTCTCCGCGCTTGCGTTTCGCGGCGCGGCCGCTGATGCTCGATCCGTATCTGCTCGCGATTCACACCGATCATCCGCTCGCCGGGCGCAAATCGATCCGGCTTGCCGATCTGGGCCAGGAACCGATCATCTGGGCATCGCACAAGAAGAACCCGCGGCTTTACGACCGGCTACTCGCCGCGTGCGAACGGCGCGGCTATGCGCCGCGCATCGTAATGGAGACGCCGACCTCCGACGTGACCATGGCAGTGGTCAATCGCGCAATGGGAATCGGGTTCGTGCCCGCGTCGTTGCGTGGCCATGCCCCCCCCGATGTCGCGTTCATCCAGCCGGTAGATTTCGATATGGCGATGCAGCTTTCGCTGGTGTGGCGCACCGATCCCGACGGAGAATTGCCGGGCCGGCTCGCCCGCTTCCTCGACGACAAGCTATCTAATTTTGCGAATACTATGGTCCAATAATAGCGATTTTTTCGCCCCCATCGGCACCCTAGGGTGCAGTCAATCATGATGGAGAGCGCGATGAAATTCTCGATGATCTATGAAGCGCAAGTCGCCAATCCGACACCCGAGGAAGAGCGTCGCACCTTGCTCGAGATGGTCGACCAGGCGGAAGCACTCGATCGGTTCGGCTTCGACAATATCTGGGCGGTCGAGCATACCGGGCTAACCCAATATGCGCATATGAGCACGCCGGAGACTTTCCTCGCCTTTGTCGCGGCGCGCACCAAGCGGATCGGCATCGGGCATGGCGTGGTCTGCCTGATGCCCAACATGAATCATCCGATCAAAGTCGCAGAGCGGATCGCGATGCTCGATATCCTGTCGGGCGGGCGCGTTCATTTCGGTGTCGGCAAGGGCGGCAGTCAGCAGGAAGCCGGCGCGTTCGGCTATGACCTTGCCGAGCTTCAGCCGATCATCGACGAGGCGATGTACCTGATCCCCAAGATCATGACGCAGGACGAGATCGAGCATCATGGCGAATTCATCGACATCCCGTCGCGCCCGATCCACCCCAAGCCGCTGCAGACACCGCATCCACCGATCTACATGGCGACGACGCGCCCGGATTCGCTGCGCATGGCCGGATCGCGCGGCATCGGCGCGCTGGTGATGGGCTTTGGCGGTCCCGAGGATATTGCCGAGAAGAGCCGCGTCTACCGCGAGGCGTGGAACAGCCGCAAACCGGAGGATCAGGTCGGTTTCCGCCCGATCCAGCACCTTGCCGCGCTGTGCCCGACGATCGTCTCGCGCGATCGCGACCTGGCGCGCCGGGTCGGCCTGCGCGGCCAGCGTTTCTTCGCCGAGGCGCTTGCGCACTGGTATCAGGGATTGCCCAAGCCGACCGCCTATGATCTCGACGCGGACGAACATCTCGCCGCGCTGAAACAACTCGAGCAGGAAAAGTTCGCCGTGATCGGCGAGGACAAAATCTCGCTCCACACCAACCATGGCTATTTCGAGGAAGTGAAGGACGCCTATGGTACGCCGGAGGATTGCATCGCCTATGTCCAGCGCCTGCTCGACGCCGGCGCGGACGAGATCCTGTTCCTGTCGCAAATGGGCGGCGTGCCGCACGAGCGGATCATGGAGACGATCGAACTGATCGGCACCGAGGTGATCCCGCATTTTCGCGCGCAGCAAACGGCACAGGCCGCGGAATAGAGGAACGGAGACGGTTTAGGTCGCACGACGTTGCGAACAATTACGGTCGTTCGCAACGTCTGAGGCATCCCGGCGGGATGCGATTTCAGTCGATCATGCGTCCACGGGCTCGGCATAATATTGCGCATATTGCTTGCGGTAATCGAGGATCGGGCCATCGCCGCGCACCAGGATCGGGCGCGGTTCGAAGCGCTTGTTCTCCCATATCGGCATGTCCTGTTCGACCTGGAACATGATGTTGCGCGCGACGCCCAGCGCCGCCCGGCGCGGGCTGCCGTCCAGCCCCTTGGGCACATAGAATTCCTCACGCAGCAGCGTCGCTCCGCGGTCGATCGGGGTGGGCAGGTTGATCACCAGCAGTTCGGAAATGCCGTGGAAGCGGATATAGGATTGGCCGGGGCCGGTATTACGCACCACGATCGTGCCATCGACCAGGCCGCGTGGCGTTTCCATCTTGGTGGTGACGCGGCTGTTGCGCTGATAACCCTTGATCTCCCAGGTCGGCTCGGGCGGCGACTTGGTGCCGTGCACGGCGCGGAAATGGGCATAGTCGATGCCGTTCTCGGTAATCTCCTGTACATGGACGCCGATGCGCCAGCTGCGGCCGTCGATCCGCTCCCAGTCACCGCCGTCCAGTTCCTCGGCCGTCGCCAGATCCCAGAGCGGCGGCGCCTTGTCAGGGTGGAACCAGGTATAGACGACGCCGTGCTGCTCCTCGACCCGCCAGCCGCGCCCACAGGCGCGCTTCAACAGCGGCGGGACCGAGGGCGAATAGGGGATGCCGGTGACGATCCCCAGGCCATCGAAGGTCCAGTGATGGAACGGGCATTGCAAGTCGTTGCCGACGACTTCACCGCCATGGCCGAGATGCGCGCCAAGATGCGGGCAATAGGGATCGAGCGCGCGCAAGGCTCCATCCTCTCCGCGCCACAGCACGAACTGAGTGTCGAAATAGTTCAGCGTATGCACGGTGCCGGACGCGAAATCGTCCGAGATGCCGATCGCGAACCAGCCGAACGGGATCGGCAGATGTGAGCGTGCTTCAACCATGACAGCCTCCTGAAGCCTTTGAACTGAATATTGTCGTGCCGGTCATGCCGCCACTGTGACGCCGGTCGCGCGGGCGACCGCAGCGGGGGTGATCGGCACATAGCGATGGCGGTCGTGATCGATGACGAACAGCGGGTCATCCACCTGAGCGGGATCATATCCCTCACGCTGCAGATCGACCTTGCGCAGCTTGTAGCTGGCGGTGAAATCGGGGTCGCGCCACACCCGCACGAAAAGCGGCACCGCGAACGTGGCCAGCCGGGTGGTGGCGAGCGTATAGAAAGCCTCCGGATCGAATACCGCGCCGGCCTGCATGATCAGCGCCGCCATTCCTGCGCGGCCTTCCGCGCCGGGCACCTTCACGCCGTACACCACGATCATCTCCAGCCCGGGCAGATCGCCAAGCAGGTCGGAAACCTCCTGAGTCGAGACATTCTCGCTCTTCCAGCGAAAGGTATCGCCGATCCGGTCGACGAAATAGCATTGGCCCGACGGCTCGCAGCGTAGCAGGTCGCCCGAGCTCCAATATTCGTCGCCGGACACAAACACGTTGCGCAGAATCTTGCGCTCGGTCGCGGTGGCCGATGTATAGCCTTCGAACCGCCCGCCGCCGGTCCTGGGCGAGCGGGTGATCTTCGCAATCGCCTCACCCGCTTCACCCGGCGCGCACAGGATTAAATGACCATCGGCATCACGCGGATGCGTTTCCGTCTCCACATCGAAACGCACGATGCGCAGATTGGTGCGCGCCCAGTCGATCACCCGGCCGACCGCGCCCGGCACATTCTCGTAATTGACCAGCGAGGTGTTGCATTCCGTCGCACCCCAGCCTTCATAGATTTGCGGCACGCCGAAGCGCCGCTGGAACGGGCCCCATAATTCGGGACTCATTCCCGTGCCGGTGATCGCGCGCAGCGTGTGATCGCGATCGTCGTCACGCGGCGGGCGGTTCATCAGATAGCGGCATATCTCCCCGACATATTGGCAGGTGGTCACACCATGTTCGCGCACATCGTCCCAGAAGCGGCTTGCGCTGAAGCGGCGGCGGATCACCAGCGGCCCGCCCGCCGCGACCGCCGCCGCGAACAAGGACATGATCACCGCGCCATGGAACATCGGCAGGAAGCAGTAGAACATATCGCGCTCATCCAGCTCCATCATCGCGACTTTGATGTCGCCGCCCATCAGCCAGCGCATATGGCTGAGGATCGCCGCCTTGGGCAGGCCAGTGGTGCCCGAGGTGAAGATGAACAGGGCGGTATCCTCACCAACGATGCCCGCCCGCCAGCCGGCCGGGATCGGCCGGTCGCCGATGGTATCCGCCCGGGCGAGCAGATCGACCTGACCATCGGACGGTGCCGCATCGCCGTCACGCACGATCCAGCGCGGCAAATCGGCCGCGATGCCGGTAAAGCTCGACTGGCACTCGCTGCCCATGATCAGTGCGCGTGCGCCGGTTTCACGGATCGCGTGCCCAAGCGCCGCGCCGCCGATGCTCGTGTTGAGTAACGCTGCGACCACGCCAGCGCGCACCAGCCCGAGCATCACGGTGACATATTCAATCCGGTTCTGAAGCATGATCGCGCAGACATCGCCGCGCGCCAGACCCAATTCGCGCACCGCATGGGCAATGCGCCGGCTTTCCGCTTCGACCTCGGCCCATGAACGGCGGCGATCGCCATCGATCAGGAACACCGCATCGCCACGTTCGGCGGCACGCTGTTCGATCAGATCGGCGAACGTAAAGTCGCTCGACGGCACATGCCGCGCCACGATCGGCAGGCGGCGATCGAAGATCGCCTGCAGGTCCGCATCGTCAAGCGGCCCGAGCGCGCGATCCCATTTGTCCACCATCACCGCACCACCCGCGGTGTGCCGAGGCCGTGCTGGGCGACGATGTCGCGCAACACTTCCGCCGTTCCCCCGCCAAAGGTATTGATCTGGCACTTGCGGTAATATTGCTCGACATCGCCGCCGATCAGCGCCGCCGGGCTGCCGGACCGATACAGGCCGCCCATGCCGAGCACTTCGAGCAGCAGCCGGCAGACTTCGATCATCGTGTCGGTGCCGAAGATCTTGGCCGAAGATGCGAGCGCGGCGGACGGTTCGGCATGCGCCATTTCCGACGCCAGCCGGTAATTATAGCTGCGCACCGCGTGCAGCCGCGCCTCGCATTCGCCGAGCAGCGCCTGAATCGTCGGATCGTCGATCGGCCGGCGATTGCCCGCCGGCGTGCGCGCCCAGGCCAGGACCCGATCGAACAGAGCTTCACCGATCGCGTTGCGCGCGGCGAGGCCGATCCGTTCATGGTTCAATTGCGAGGTGATCAGTTTCCAGCCGCCATTCCATTCACCGACCAGCATATCCTCATCGACCACGACATCATCGTAGAAGGTCGCGTTGGTGCGCATCCCGCCAACGGTATGGATCGGCGTCGCGGAAAAACCCGGACGACTGGTATCGACGATCAGGATCGACAGCCCCTTGTGGCGCGGCCGATCCGGATCGGTGCGCGCGGCAAACCAGATGAAATCGGCACCCTCGGCATGGCTGGTATAGATTTTCTGGCCATTGACGGTGAAGCCGCCATCCACCCGCCGCACCGCGGTCGAGCGCAGGCTGGCGAGATCGGTGCCCGAACCGGGTTCGGTATAGCCGATCGCGAAATGGATCTCGCCAGCGGCGATGCCGGGCAGAAAGCGCCGTTTCTGCGCATCGCTGCCATGCGCCATCAGCGCCGGGCCGACCGTCGACAGCGTGACAAAGGGATAAGGGGCCCTTGCCCGCTGCGTCTCTTCGAGGAAAATCAGTTGTTCGACCGGACCATAGCCACGCCCGCCAAATTCCACCGGCCAGCCGACGGCGAGCCAGCCATCCTTGCCCATCTGACGGATCAGGCGGCGATATTCCGGTCCGGCCTCGACGCCGGTCGCGACCTCCGCGTCATAGGCGGCGCGCTTGCCGTCGCCGAGCAGGCCCTGGAAATAGACGCGCGTCGCGGCGCGAACGCGCTCCTGATCGGCGGTCAGTGCGATATGCATGGTCAGTCCCGCCCCAGGATCAGGCCGCTGGTCGGCACCCCGGCGCCCGCGGTGACAAGCACATGTTCGACCCCTGGTTGCTGGTTGACCGACGTGCCGCGGATTTGCCGCACCGCTTCGGCGATACCGTTCATGCCGTGCACATAAGCTTCGCCAAGCTGGCCGCCATGCGGGTTGATCGGCAAGCGGCCGCCCCGTGCGTGTGCGCCCGAGCGTATGAATTCCCTGGCCTCGCCGCGCGCGCAGAAACCGCACGCCTCGAGCTGCGGCAGGACATAGGGCGTGAAATGATCGTAGATGATCGCGGTCTGGATATCCGCGGGCGCCAGCCCGCTCATCGCATACATCTGGTCGGCGACCAGCTTCATCTCGGGCAGTTCCGAGATACTGTCGCGATAATAGCTGGTCATCAGATGTTGTTCCGGCCCGCTGCCTTGCGCCGCCGCGCGGATCACCGCCGGGCGCCCGCCCAATTGCCGGGCGCGATCGAGCGACGTGACGATCAGCGCCACCGCGCCGTCGCTTTCCTGGCAGCAATCGAGCAGCCGCAACGGATCGGCGATCATGCGCGAAGTCTGATGGTCCTCAAGCGTGATCGGCTTGCCGTAGAAAAAGGCCGCCGGGTTGGTCGCCGCGAAATCGCGCGCCGCCACCGACACGCGGCCGAAATCTTCGCTCGTCGCGCCGAAATCGATCATGTAGCGCCGCGCCGCGATCGCCACTTGCGACGCGGGGGTGAGCAGTCCCGCGGGCGAATACCAGCTGTAATGCGTGGATTTGTATAGTGCGGACGGCGCGACGCCGCCGGCCTGGCCGAAGCGATACCAGGACCGCTCGTTCATCGCGCGGTAGCACAGCACCACTTCGGCGGCGCCCGACGCGACCGCCATCGCCGCCTGCATCACCGGCGCGCAGGCCGCCCCGCCGCCATAATCGATGCGCGAGAAGAAGCGCAGCGCGCGGCCACCGAGCAGGCGATGCACGTCCGCCTCCGGATTGTTGTCCATCGTATAAGTGCTGATGCCGTCGACTTCTTCGGGCGCGATTCCCGCATCGGCGAGCGCAGCGAGAGCCGCCTCCAGCGCAAGGCGGATCTCGGTCCGGCCCGAAGCTTTCGAAAACTCGGTCGCGCCGATGCCGACGATCGCCGCCGCGCCGGAAAGGGCATTCGATGTCATGCCGCGACCCGCCGGACGGTGACGGTCGCGATGACATGGGCACCGCGCGCATTGCCGCCGGTGATCGACAAGGTCGCGCGATGGCCATCGACGGTTTCGACCTGGCCAGTCATCTGCATGACATCGCCGGGGAAATTGGAAGTGCCGAGCTTGAGTTCGATCGATTCGATCTCGCTTGCGGGATCGCGCCAGCGGTCGACATAGCGTTCGACATAGCCGTTCGAGGTCAGGATGTTCATGAACACATCAGGCGTGCCGAGTTCGCGCGCGCGCGGCAGATCATGGTGCACATCCTGATAGTCACGCGTCGCCAGCGCCGAGGCGACGATCGACCGCGTGGTGACCGGGATATCGACGGGCGGCAGCGGTGTTCCGGCAACGAACAGGTCGATCATGCCGCCAGCCTTTCGCCGATCCGCGCGATCTGCTGCCGCGAACCGCCCAACATCAGTTCCAGCGCGCGGCTCATCAACAGCACCCGATGAATCGGATAGCTGGTGTCGGCGCCGATGCCGCCATGCAAGTGCATTGCGGCATGCGCCACACGGTGGCTGCACTGATTGGCCCAATAGGTCGTGACCTCGACGCTGTTGCCGAGATCCGCGCCGGCATCGATCCGCCAGGCGAGTTCCATCGCCAGCGTCTGCGCCACCTCGACGTCGGTGAACGCATCGGCCATGCGCTGCGCCACCGCCTGAAAGCTGCCGATCGGGCGGTCGAACTGATGGCGCGCGGTGACATAGGCGGCGGTCCGCTCGACCGCGCCGCGCGCCACACCAACTGCTAGCGCGGCGAGGCAAGCGGCGGCACGAGCCCGCAGCCAGCCAGCGTCCACGTCGAGCAACTGTGCCGGCGCGTTGGTCAGGATGAGGTCGCTGGCCGCCTCTCCATCAGTCAATATTCCGTCCACGCGCGCGACGTCGGCGTCGCTCAGGTCGATTTCGAAAAGCCCGGCGCGATCACCCGCTTGTGCGACAATGACGGCCTTCGCGGCGTCACCGGCGCCCGATACGGCCCGCGCGGTGCCGCGTAGCGTCCAGCGATCGCCCGTGCGTTCAGCGCTCGCGTCGCTTTCCACCGCGACCGTCAGCCGCTCGCCGGGCGCCGGCGTTCGCCCTGCGCGCGCCAAGACCAGGGCGGCCACCGCGTGCCGCCACAACGGCGTGGCGACCAGTCCCCTGCCCTGCTCGATCAGCACCAGCGCCATATCGACCTGTCCCAGGCCGACGCCGCCCAGCGCTTCGGGCACCAGCAATTGCGGCAGCCCCGCCGCCTCCAGCACCGACCATGGCGGCGGCGTGTCGCCGTTGCCGGTAAACAGGTCACCGGCGAGATCGGCGATCGCGCGCTGCTCGTCGGAAATCCGATAGTCCATCAGGCCGCCTCCGCGACCGGCCGGAACGCAGGCAGGCGATCCTCATCGTCGACATTGTGGAAAGCGGCCTGCAACGCCATCCCGTCGGCCAGCCTGTCCAGCGCGACATGTTCGAGCGGCGCGACGATGCGCAGGCCTTCGTCGAGATCGACCAGGCCGATCGCATGGGGGTAATCGAACGCGGGATGCGCGGCATGATGGACCACGGTCCAGCTATACAGGGTCCCGCGACCGCTCAGTTCGACCGCGCTCCAGCCGAAGGAGTGGCATTTGGTGCAAACAGGTCCGGGCGGATGGCGCAGCGTACCGCAATCGTCGCAGCGTTGCGCGAGCAGGCGGTTGGCCTTCAGGCCTTCCCAGAAGAAACGCGTATCGTCGCTGATGCCCGGCTGTGGCGGTGACGGCTTTTTGGCCTGTACCCTTGGTGCGTAATGCAAGGTGGTGAAGGCCATCGAACCGACCGGCTCGCCATCGACCGAATACGCATGGTGCAGCGTGATGAAATAGCCGTCGCCGAGCGCAGTGGCCTTTTTGGGGCTGACCGATTCCACGATCACCTGGCTCTCGACCCGTTCGCCCGCGCGCAGGTTGCGGCCATATTGCTGCGTGCATCTGGTCGCGACGACACCGATATACCCTTGCTCACGCAACAGGCCGACGAGTTCGTACGGATCGTCCGATACCGAGTCCGCCGGCCGCTTGTCGGCCAGTCCGCGCATCATCCACACGTTGATCATCGAGCGCGGCGCGATATCCGCTGCCGCGGCGGCATCGTCGTTTTCGGCCGAGATCGCCTCACGCCATTGACGGATCATCGGCGCGTTGACTGCATCCCATGCACGGTAAGGTCCATAGGACCGGCCGACATGGGCGGCGAGGTGCGCCGCGATAGCGTCGGCCGTATCGCTCATCCCAACATCGCCACGCTGCGCAGGATCAGGCGAACCAGGTCGGTCTGGCGGCTGACGCCGAGCTTGGCGAAGATCTTCTTCGAATAGCTGCGCACCGTGCTCTCGGTCAGGCCGGCCTCGCGCGCGGCTTCGGCCAGAGTCAGCCCCTCGGTCAGCAACGCCGCGAGATTGGCCTCGGACGGCGACAGATCGAACAGAGTCGCGATCAGCTGCTTGAACGACCCGGTGCGGCCGGCATCGGTCGCATAGACCACCACCGCCGGGCCGAGATCGGCCGGCGACTGGCGATCGCGCCGGATCGCCCGGACGAGGATGCCGAGATCTTCATTGCCATTGTCGATGCAGCGGAAGGCGCGGACATAATCGTCCTTGTCATGGGCCAGCCGCGCGGTGAGCGCCTGATCGATGACCTGACGAAAACGCGCCGAGTCCGAACGACCGTTGAGGATCAGCCGGCCATCGATCACGCGAAACGCCTCGCCATGTTCGACCAGGGCGCGCGCGGCGCCGTTGGAACGGAGCAATTTGCCCCGGCCGTCGATCATGAAGGTGCCGATGGTCAGGCGGTCGAGCGCGTCGGTCAGCACCTCGATTTCGGATTCGTCGCGATAGATGCGCGCGAACAGCTGCAGCGCCTGCACGAAATGCGGCCGCAGCAGCGCCATGAAATCCTTGTGCGCCTTGCCGAAGCGAACGCCCTCGGCCGAGCTGGTCAGGCCGATATTGCATTCCAGACCGCCGGGTTCGCGGACATACATGCCGAGCGCCTGTTCGATGCCGTAGGGGCGCAGCACGGTCTGGTAGAATTTATCCTCGAGCAGCGCCTCGCGGCTGGTCACTTCCTCGAGCAGCAGGATTTCGCCCGACCGGTCGAGCGCGTTGCGCAGCGGGTCCATATGACCCATTTCGGCATGGAGGCCGCCAATGTCGCGGGCCAGATCGCCGCGCACGGCGGTGTCCTTTCCCCAGATCAGCATCGGCGCGAGCCCCTTGCGGCTCAACTGCAGCGTAATCGCCGCATTGTCGCATCCGATATGATCGGTCAGCGCCGCGAGGAAGCCGCGCCACGGCACCGTTTCAAGCGGTCCGCCGTAAAGCAGCTTCAACAGTGAATCTGTCAGCTCAAGGCTTTTTGTGGCCATCCTCATCCTGCCTCTCCTGTCCCGCGCCGCGACCTGTTCTGCCATCCCCATTTGGAGGGAAGGGCGCGCGCCGTGTCTTTGCGCGTATTTTCCTACGTGTATGCCGCCACCGCAACCGGTCCTGCCGCAATTTGTGGCGAACGGATCAACCGGCCCGGCAGCATGCCCGTCGCCTGACCGTCGCGATAGGTCTCCACCCCGCCGACGAAACTATGCCGGTACCCCTCCGCGCGCTGCAACAGCCGTCGTCCGCCGGCGGGGAGATCATAGGCAACCTCCGGGCCATGCAGCACCAACCCCGCATGATCGATGATGTTCATATCGGCCCGAAGCCCAGGCCGGATCAGCCCACGATCGGTCAATCCGACCGCCGCCGCCGTCTTCGACGTCTGCAGCGCGACCGCTTCGGCCAGCGACAATTTGGGGCCACGGCTGCGGTCGCGCGTCCAGTGCGTCAGCATTGAGGTCGGAAAGCTCGCATCGCAGATCGTGCCGACATGCGCGCCGCCATCGGACAGGCCGCTCACTGTGTCGCGGTGAGTCAACATCTGATGACAGGCGTCGAGATTATAGTCGGCATAGTTGAGGAACGGCAGATACAGCACACCACGCCCCTCTTCGCTGAGCATATGGTCCAGCGCGGCCTCGGCCGGCGAGATGCCTCGCGCCCGTGCAATCGCCCCGATCGAGCGTTCAGGCCGCGCTTCATAGTCCGGGACAGGATCGAGGATCAGCATGCGCTCGATATCGGCCAGATAGCGCGCCCATTGCGATGAGCCGTCTACCGCGTCGGCGAGCAGGCGACGGCGCATCGCCGGATCGCCGGATCGCCAAGCGCGGCGGCACGATCGGGCAGCGGCAGCGCCGCGACATCGCGATAGGTTTTGGTTTCGAGAAATGGGTTCAGGCTCAGCTCGAAACCGAGCATCATGCCCACCGGGCGGCCGCAGACCTGAGCGCGCATCGGCAAACCGTCATCCACCGCACGCGACAATTCGGCGAGCAGAATTTTCCAATTGTCCGGACGCGAGGCGCTTTGCACCAGCGAGAAGGACAGCGGCCGCCCCGATGCTTCGACGAGCCGCCGCATCATGGCGAATTCGGCGCGCGGATCGTCGAAATCCGACACGAATTGCAGCACGCCGCGCCCGGCGTCGGACAAGCCCATGGCGATCGCCATCAGCTCGCGCTCCTCCGCCGCCAGCGTCGGCGTCGGCGATCCGTCGGCCGCGCGGTGCATGATCGTACGCGATGTCGAAAAGCCAAGCGCGCCCGCTTCGATCGCCTCGCACGCCAGCGCGCGCATCAGCGCGATCTCGCGCCGGTCAGCGGGCAGACGCTGTTCCGCGCGTTCGCCCATCGCATAGACGCGCAACGGTGCATGCGGCAGCTGCGCGCCGATCTCGACATCGAAGCGCCGCTCCGCCAGCGAATCCAGATAGTCTGCAAAAGTCTCCCAGTTCCAGGGCAGGCCGTCCATCAGCACGGGATAGGGAATGTCCTCCACGCCCTCCATCAGCCGCACCAGCGTCGATCGGTCGCCCGGCCGGCACGGCGCGAAGCCGACGCCGCAATTTCCCATCACCACGGTGGTCACCCCGTGCCACGACGAAGGCTGCATCCGCGCTTCCCAGGTCGCCTGACCGTCGTAATGGGTGTGGATATCGACAAAACCGGGCGTGACGAGCAGCCCGGTGGCGTCGATGACGCGCTCCGCCGAACCGTCGACCTTGCCGACCGCCACAATGCGTCCGGCGGATACCGCGACATCACCGGTAAAAGGTGGCGCGCCGCTCCCGTCGACGATCGTGCCACCGCGGATCAGCAGATCGTACGTCATAGGCTGCCCTTTCAGTCGCGTGCCAGATGCAGAAAGGCGGGCGGTTCGCCGCCGCCGTGCAATTCGACGCACGCGCCGCTGACATAACCAGCCTCGGATGACGCAAGCCACGCGACCGTCGCCGCGAGATCGGCGCCGCGCGCCATCCGGCGCAACGGGATTCCCGCGCCGATCCGCGCAACCGCCGCCGCGCCGCCATAATGGTCCACCTGATCGGGATCCTCGACCAGCCCGACGACGATCGCGTTGACCCTGACTTCGGGTCCCCATTCCATGGCGAGGCTGGTCGTGGCGCTGAGCAACCCCGCCTTCGCCGCGCCATAAGCGGTCGTGCCCGGCGATGCCCGGCGACCCGAAATGCTGCCGATATTGACGATCGAGCCGTTCGTCGCGCGCAGATGGGGGTAAGCCGCCTGCGATACGAAGATCGGGCCGAGCAAGTTGAGCGCGATGATCTTCTCGATCAAGCGCGGCGAGGAATCGACGATATTGGCCGCTGGCGCACCGCCGGCATTGTTGACCAGCAAGTCGAGCCGCCCGAACCGCGCGATCGTTTCGGCGATCAGCAGCGCCACCGATTCCGGATCGCGCACGTCGCTGACCAGCGCCGTTGCGACATTGTCGCCGGCCGCGACCGGCGTCTCGGGTTCATGTCGCCCACAGACGATAACCGTCCAATCATCACTCAGCAGCCGTTCGGCGATCGCCCTGCCAAGTCCGCGCGTGCCGCCGGTGACGATCGCCACCAGACGCTCCTTGCCCGTCATCCTCAATCCCTTTCGTTATCGCGAAGTTGATCGTCATTATTGCCGCACCGTCGCTCCCCAAATGGTGATTGTGACCAAATGCCCGAAACTCCACCCCCAAAAGCCACTCGATGAGGGCGTTAAGCCCGTGGGGGAGGAATGGATAAGACGCTCGATCTGCGCGAGTTAAAAGGCCGTCTTCGCAGCGGAATGACCATCGGCATCGGTGGCTGGGGTCCGCGGCGCAAGCCGATGGCGCTCGTGCGCGAAATCCTGCGGTCCGATCTCGAGGATCTGACGGTCGTCACCTATGGTGGTCCCGACGCCGGCATGCTGTGCGCGGCGGGCAAGGTGCGCAAGCTGATCTTCGGTTTCGTCTCGCTAGACGCGATTCCGCTAGAGCCCTATTTCCGCAAGGCGCGGGAAGCCGGCAGCCTCGACATTCTCGAACTTGACGAAGGCATGCTGCAATGGGGGCTGAAGGCGGCGGCGATGCGCCTGCCGTTCCTGCCGACCCGCGTCGGCCTCGGCACCGATGTGATGACACATGGCGGGTTTGAAACCGTGACATCGCCTTATGGCGATCATGAGGTGCTGCTTGCGATGCCGGCACTCAAGCTCGACGCGGCGCTGATCCATGTCCAGCGCGCCGATCGCTGGGGCAATATTCAGGCATTCGGCCCGGACTTCTATTATGATGAATGGTTCGCCCGGGCGGCCACGGAAACCTTCGTTTCGGCGGAAGAAGTCGTCGACCGGATCGAAATCGGCGACGCGGGTGCTGCCCGGGCGAATTTCGTCGAGCGCATGTTCGTAACCGGCGTGATTCCGGCGCCGTGTGGCGCGCATCCGACATCGATGCCGCCCGACTATGGCTGGGACATGGAACATCTGCGCGGTTATGTTGCCAGCGCTGGGGAGCAAGGCGGTTGGGACCGCTATGTCAGCGAGACGATCGGCGACGACGAGGCCGGCTATCTCGATCGCATCGGCGGCAAGAGCCGGGTCGCGGCACTGCCGCTGCCGATCTTCTGAGGGGATGAACGCATGAGCACCCCGACCCTTGCCGAATTGTTGATCGTCGCTTGTGCCGAGGCATGGCGCGGCGCGGGCGAGATCGTCGCGACCGGCGTCGGCCCAGTGCCGCGCCTCGCCGCCAGTCTCGCCAAATCGAGCCACACGCCCGAATTGCTGATGACCGATGGCGAGGCGTTTCTGGTCGAAGAACCGGTGCCGATCGGCCCGCGTGACTATGCCCATGGCCGCGGCACCGGCTATCTGCCCTTCTCACGCTTCTTCGACGCCGCCGTCTGGACGGGGCGCCGCCACGCAATGGTCACGCCGACCCAGATAGACCGGTTCGGCCAGACGAACCTGTCCTGCCTCGGCGGCACCTATGACCATCCCAAAGTGCAGATGCTCGGCGCGCGCGGTTTTCCGGGCAACAGCATCCATCATCCCAATTCGATGTTCATCCCGGCGCATTCGCCGCGCGTGTTCGTCGATGGCGAAGTCGATATGGTGTCGAGTGTCGGGTATAATCCCGCGCGCCGTACGCCGGGCGCCAACTTCGGCAATGTCGACCTGCGCCTGATCGTCACCGACCTCTGCGTGATGGATTTCGGCGGCACGGATCATGCGGTCCGGGTAGTCTCGCTCCACCCGGGCGTGACACTCGACCAGGTTCGCGCGGCGACCGGCTTCGCACTGGAAACCGCGACCGAGATCGCCACCACGCCCCTGCCCGACGAGGATGAACTGGCGATCATCGCCCGGCTCGATCCGCACAATATCCGGGGCGGGATCCTGAAGGGCAATCCATCCGCAATGCGAGAGGCCGCGCAATGAGCTTCACCGTCACCATTGCCGGCCGGATCGGCGAGATCGTGATCGATCGCCCGCCAGTCAACGCGCTTGACAGCAATGATTGGAATGCGCTGCCGACGCTGATCGCCGAGACCGGCCGCCGCGCGGACGTGAACGTGCTGCTGATCCGCGCCGAGGGCCGGGGCTTTTGCGGCGGCGTCGACATCAAGGAAATGCAGGCGAACCCGGAGCGGATTACCTTGCTCAACCGAGGTAATTACCTGACCTTCAAGGCGATCCGCGACTGTGAAATCCCCGTGGTCGCCGCCGTGCATGGTTTCGTCATCGGCGGTGGCATCGGCATTTGCGGCGCATCGGACACGATCATCGCCAGCGAGGACGCCTATTTCTCGCTTCCCGAGGTCGATCGCGGCGCGATGGGCGGGGCAAGCCATTTGTCGCGCATGCTGCCCTTGCACAAGGTTCGTGCGGCCTTCTTCACCGGCGGTAAGATATCCGCCGCCGAAGCCTATCGCCTCGGCGCGATCGAGACGGTCGTCCCGCGCGAAGCACTGGTCGAAGAGGCGCGTGTCTTTTGCGCGATTATTGCCGCCAAGAGCCGCAAGGCGCTGGTCCTGGCCAAGGAAGCGCTCAACGGGCTTGAGCCGCGCGACGTCGATCGCGGTTACCGCTGGGAACAGGGCTTCACCCTGGAAATGTACATGCATGCCGATTCCCAAAAGGCGCGCGACGCCTTTGTGGAGACCGGCAAGACCGCCGAGTTCTGATGAACCTCGACTACACGCCCGAACAACAATCCTTCCGCACCGAGGTGCGCGAGTGGATGGCGGCGCATGTGCCCCGGGCGCCGCTCGAGACGCTCGAAGGGCGCAAGGGCTTCGACCAGCATGTCGCCTGGGAACGTGCGCTAGCATCGGGCAACTGGGGCATGGTCACCTGGCCGGAAGCCTATGGCGGGCGCGGTCTCGACCTGATCCGCTGGCTGATCTTCGAGGAGGAATATTGGGCGGCCGGAGCACCGGGGCGGGCCAACCAGAATGGCATTTTCCTGCTCGGCCCGACGATCATGGAATATGGTAGCGACGAACAAAAGGCGCGTTTCCTGACGCCGATGGCGCGCGGCGAGGTCATCTGGGCGCAAGCATGGTCCGAACCCGATGCCGGATCCGACATGGCGGCGATCCGATCGCGCGCGATCCGCGACGGCGACGATTATGTCGTCAACGGACAGAAGACCTGGTCGAGCCGCGCCGCCTTTGCCGACTGGTGCTTCGGCCTGTTCCGGACCGATCCGGACAGCAGCCGCCACCATGGCCTGTCCTTCATCCTGCTGCCGCTCGACACCCCTGGCGTGACGGTGCGCCCGATCCGCCAGCTGCACGGGGAGACCGGCTTTGCCGAAATATTCTTCGACAATGTCCGCGTGCCGGTGGCGAACCGCATCGCCGGCGAAGGCGAAGGCTGGAACGTCGCGATGGCCACGGCCGGGTTCGAACGCGGCTTGATGCTGCGCTCGCCCGCCCGCTTCCAGGCGACCGCGAAGCGTCTGGTCGAGCTGTACCGCAAGCATCGCGACAGCGCGTCGCCCGCTGCAAGCGCTGCGGTGCTGCAGGCCTGGATGGATGCGGAGGCCTATGCGCTCAACACCTATGCCGTCGCCGCCCAGGTGATGGCGGGCGGCAAGATCGGCGCCGAAGCGAGTCTCAACAAGATTTTCTGGTCGGAAATGGATCGCGCGCAGCATCGTGCCGCGATGAGTCTGCTCGGCGCGGCCGCCGAACTGCGTACGCTGCCCGATGGCGAGCCCAATGCCTGGCTGGAGGGTTATATCTTCTCGCTCTCCGGCCCAATTTATGCCGGGTCGAACGAAATCCAGCGCAACATCGTCGCCGAGCGCCTGCTCGGCCTGCCGCGATAGGGGGCGAGATGGATTTCCGCCTTAACCCCGACCAGATCGAACTGCGCGACGCGGTGCGCGACTATCTGACCGCCGAGCATGGCCCCGAAGTGCTGCGCCGGCTCGACGCGGGCAATCGCCGCGGTCCCGCAGTCTGGGACGGACTAGTGGCGATGGGCCTGACCGGTATCCTCGTACCGGCAGAACAGGGTGGCCTTGGCCTCGGCCTGGTCGAAGCGGTGCTCGTCGCGATCGAGCTGGGCCGAGCCAATGTTTCCGAACCGCTTGCCGACACCGCGTTGGTCGCAGCGCCGTTGTTGCGCGCGACACAGCAGGCCGAGATCGCGGCGGGTACCCTGAAAGTCGCGCTTGCCCATCCGGTCAATCCTTGGGTGGCGGACCTGAATCAGGCGGGGCTCGTCATCGGTGGAGAGATGACTTCATCCCCGACCGCACTCGACAGCGTCGATCCGCTACGCCTTCTGTTCGGGCCCGGCGAGTGTATCGCGACCGAGGGGCTGCTCGACCGTGCCGCGCTGATCGGCGCGGCACAGTTGATCGGCGGTGGCGAACGCATGCTCGGGCTCGCCACCGATTATGCCAATCAGCGGAGCCAGTTCGGTCAGCCGATCGGAAAATTCCAGGCGATCAAGCATCATCTCGCGTCCGTGGCGGTCAAGATCGAGTTCGCACGTCCGCTTGTGTTGCGCGCAGCCCATGCGCTGCAACAGAATCATGCCCGCGCAGTGCTGCACGTCAGCCATGCCAAGCTCGCCGCAACCGATGCCGCGATGCTCGCGGCCGAGACCGCGATCCAAGTCCATGGCGCGATGGGCTATACCTATGAAGTCGACCTGCATTTCTGGATGAAGCGCGCCTGGGCGCTTTCCGGCGCGTGGGGCGACCGCGCCTTTCACGAACGTCGCGTCGCGGAGGCCGTTCTGGACGATCGCTTCGACATCGGCCCGTCCACCACCTTTCTGGCAGAATAGAACCATGGCCGAAGCCTATATTATCGATGCGATCCGCACCCCGACCGGGCGAAAAAAGGGCAGCCTTGCCGGCTGGCACCCCGCCGATCTCGGCGCGATTCCGATTACTGCAATCGTCGATCGGACCGGCATCGATCCAAACGCGGTCGATGATGTGGTGTGGGGCTGTGTCGATGCGGTCGGGCCGCAGGCGGGCAATATGGGACGTAGCTGCTGGCTGGTCGCGGGTTATCCGGAAGGCGTTCCGGGCGTGACCATCGACCGTCAGTGCGGATCATCGCAACAGGCGATCCATTTCGCCGCGCAAGGGGTGATGTCCGGTACCCAGGATCTGGTGATCGCCGGCGGCGTGCAGAATATGAACGCCATCCCGATCTCGGCCGCGATGTACGCGGGCCAGGCCTACGGCTTCGACACGCCCTTCTCGACCTCGCCAGGCTGGGCTGCACGCTATGGCGACGAAGAGGTCAATCAGATCTACGCCGCCGAAAAGATCGCGCAGACCTGGGACATCAGCCGCGCCGACATGGAGCGCTTCGGCGCGGAGAGCAACCGCCGCGCCGAAGCGGCGATCGACAGCGGTCGGTTCGCCGCCGAGATCGTCCCGGTCGGCGATTTCGCGACGGACGAAACGGTCCGCCGCGGCACCACACTCGAAGGACTTGCCGGCCTGCGACCAGTCCGCGAGGGCGGGATCGTGACGGCGGGTGTCTCCAGCCAGATCGCCGATGGCGCCGCGGCCGTGCTGATCGCCAGCGAACAGGCGGTGAAGGACCATGGCCTGAAACCGCGCGCGCGCATCCACCACCTGACGGTGCGTGGCGACAGCCCGATCATGATGCTGACGGCACCAATTCCGGCGACACGCCATGCGCTAAAAACGGCCGGGCTGCAGCTGTCGGACATTGACCTGATCGAGATCAACGAAGCTTTCGCCAGCGTCGTGCTCGCCTGGGCGAAGGAACTCGATGCGGACATGTCGCGCGTCAACGTCAATGGCGGCGCGATCGCGCTCGGCCATCCGCTCGGCGCGACCGGGGCGAAGCTGATGACGACGCTGCTCTACGAGCTGGAACGGCGCGGTGGGCGCTATGGCCTGCAAACGATGTGCGAAGGCGGCGGCCTGGCCAACGTCACCATCATCGAGCGGCTGTAAGACGATGACGGGCATCTGCGACAACCGGGTCGTCATCGTCACTGGCGCCGGACGCGGGCTGGGCCGCGAATATGCGTTGGCCTTCGCCGCCGAGGGCGCGAAACTGGTGGTCAACGATATCGGCACCACGCTGGGCGGCGAGGGCACCGACGCTTCGCCCGCGCAGCAGGTGGTGGAAGAGATCAGAGCGGCGGGCGGTGAAGCGATCGCCAATGGCGACGATGTCGCCGATTGGGACGGCGCTGGCCGCATCGTTGCCGCTGCGATCGAGGCGTTCGGGCGGCTTGACGTGGTGGTCAACAATGCGGGCATCGTGCGCGACCGGATGTTCGTTTCGGCCACGCTGGAGGAATGGGACGCGACGATGCGCGTCCATTTGCGCGGCCATTTCTGCGTCACGCGTCACGCCGTCGATCATTGGCGCGCACGTCAAAAGGCCGGCGAGACCGTCGATGCGCGGATCATCAACACGACCAGCGGCGCCGGCCTGCAAGGGTCGATCGCCCAGGCGGCCTATTCGACCGCCAAGGGCGGCATCGCAGCGCTGACATTGGTGCAGGCGGCCGAACTCGGGCGCTATGGCATCACCGCCAACGCGCTTGCTCCATCGGCACGCACGCGAATGACCGAACAGGCGTTTGCGGACAAGATGGCGACGACCGAAGACGGTTTCGACGTGCAGCATCCCGCCAATATCGCCGCCACCGTCGTCTGGCTCGGATCGCCAGATTCAGCCGGGGTAACCGGTCGTGTGTTCGAGCTGGAGGGTGGGCGAATCACGATCGAGGATGGCTGGCAACTTGGCGCGACCATCGATCGCGGCGCGCGCTGGACTCCGGCTGAGGTCGGCGATGCCGTGCGTGACCTGCTCAGCGAACAGCGCCCGCCGCGCGCGGTGTGGGGAAGCTGATCGCGTGCGTCTCGCTTTCTCAGACGATCAGGTCGCTGTCCGCGACGCCGTGCAGGCTTTCCTCGCCGAAGCGGTGAGCAGCGAGAGCACGCGCACGGCGATGGCAGACGGATCGGGCGTTGACTGGCCGCTATGGCGGGCGATGGCGCGCGATCTCGGACTGACCGGGCTCGCCGTTCCCGAGGCGTTCGGCGGATCCGAGCTCGGCGCGGTCGAGACTGCGATCATCAGCGAGACGCTCGGCGCACATCTCGGCGCGGTGCCCTGGCTCGCGAGTACGGTCATTGCCACGAAGGCGATTTCATTGGGCGGCAGCGACACGCAGGGCGCGGAATGGCTGCCGCGCCTGGCGGAAGGCAGCGCCATCGCGACCTTCGCAACCGAGGGGTTCGAGATTCGAAACGGCCGCCTGACCGGCAGCACTCCCTTCGTTCCACATGGCAATGTGGCAGACCTGATCGTCGCTTGTGCCGACGACCAGACTTTCCTTGTGCCGACGGATGCTGTCGGCTGCACGATCACCGCGCAGACAACGCTGGACCAGACACGGCCGCTCGCGCTGGTGACGCTGAGCGATGTCGAGGCGGCGCCACTGCCCGCACTCGACTGGTGTGACATCGAGCCGCTGGCCTGGACCGCGATTGCCGCCGATTCGCTGGGTGGCGCTCAGGCCTGTCTCGATCGCACTGTCGCGCATGTGAAGGAACGCATCCAGTTCGGCCGCACGATCGGTAGTTTCCAGGCGGTCAAGCACCGCCTCGCCGATATGCTCGTCGCGATCGAGCAGGCGCGCTCCGCTGTCTATTGGGCGGCGGGCGAGATCGATGCGGGCGGCCCGGATGCGCGTCTCGCCAGCCACGCCGCCAAGAGCTTTGCGTGCGACACCTATGCCGATTGTGCCGGACACGCGATCCAGCTCCATGGCGGAATCGGATTTACCTGGGAACATGACGCGCATCTGTTCTTCAAACGCGCACGCGGCAATATGTCGCTGATGGGCGCGCCGGTCTGGCATCGCGAGCAGATCGCCCGCCTGATGCCGCTGGAGGTCGCATGCGACTAAGCTATACCGATAGCGAGCGCGCGTTTCGCACCGAGGCGGCGGACTGGCTACGTAGCGAGCTTTGCGGCGAGTTCGCGGATGTGCGCGGTTTGACCAGCAGGGTCGGCGCGCCGGAACGCCGGCTGGAATGGGAAAAACGCCTTGGCGAAGCGCGGTGGAGCGTGATTGGCTGGCCGGCCGAATATGGCGGTCGCGACGCGACGATGGCCGAACGCGTCATCTTCGCTGAAGAATATGCCGGCGCCGGCGGGCCGCCACGGATCAATCATGTCGGCGTCGAACTGCTCGGCCCGACTGTGATCGCTTATGGCACCGCCGCGCAAAAGGCCCGTTTCCTGCCACCGATCGCCACCGGCGGGTCGATCTGGTGCCAGGGTTATTCGGAACCAGGCGCCGGATCGGACCTCGGCGCGGTCCGTACCCGGGCGCAACTCGACAACGGCGAATGGATCATCGACGGGCAGAAGGTGTGGACCAGCCTGGCGCAATTTTCCGGCTGGGCATTCATCTTGGCCCGGTCGGAGCCGGGCAGCGTCGGCCGCAACGGTCTAACCTTCCTGCTCGTCCCGCTTGACCAGGCGGGCGTCTCGATCCGCCCGATCCGCCAGATCACCGGCGATGCGGAATTCAATGAACTGTTCCTGGACGGCGCCCGGACCGATCAGGGCGACATTCTCGGCGCGCCGGGCGAAGGCTGGGACGTGGCCATGGCGCTGCTCGGTTTCGAGCGTGGCGTCTCGACGCTCGGCCAGCAAATGGCGTTCCGTAACGAACTCGACGCGGTGATCGCGGCGGCGCGGGCCAACGGGTCGGCGCAGGATCCGCTGATCCGGCAAAGGCTGGCCCAGGCCGAGATCGGACTGCGCCTGATGCGCTTCGGCGCGCTCCGCATGCTTGATCAGGAGGGCGGTGCCGGGACGGGCGCCGCGATCACCTACAAGATCCAATGGGCAAGCTGGCGGCGGTCGCTGGGCGAACTCGCGATGGATGTACTCGGCCAGGCGGGTCAAGTCGCCCCCGCCTTGCCCGACGGCGATTATGCCATGCCGATCCTGACGGACCTGTTCCTCAACGCACGCGCCGACACGATCTATGGCGGCACCAACCAGATCCAGCGTAACCTGATTGCCGAGCGCGGTCTCGGCCTCCCGCGCGAACTGCGCGGCGACCTGAAAGGCTGAACCCATGACCGCCCCCGCCTATCCAATTCCGTCGGGCATGATGGCCGGAAAGACGATGCTGATCACCGCCGCCGCCGGCAGCGGCATCGGTGGCGCGACCGCGCGCCGCGCGGCGGAGGAGGGCGCACGGCTGTTCCTGTCAGACACGCACGAGCGGCGGCTGAACGAAACCGCCGACGCCATCGCTGCCGCCGGCCATGCCCGACCCGATGTGGCGGTGTGCGACGTGACCGACGAGGCGCAGGTACAGGCGATAGTCGCCGGCGCGATCGACCGGCTCGGCCATATCGACATCCTGGTCAATAATGCCGGCCTGGGCGGGGCAGCGTCGATCGTCGAAATGACCGACCAGCAATGGTCGAGCGTGATCGATGTCAGCCTGACCAGCGTGTTTCGTATGACCCGCGCGATCCTGCCGCATCTCTACGCGCGCGGTAGCGGGGTAATCGTCAACAATGCGTCGGTGCTCGGCTGGCGCGCGCAAAAACTGCAGGCGCATTATGCCGCGGCGAAGGCGGGGGTGATGGCCTTTACCCGGTGTGCGGCGGTTGAGGCGGCGGAGCATGGCGTGCGCATCAACGCAGTCGCGCCAAGCCTGGCAATGCACGCCGCGCTTGGCAAGGTCACGCCGCCGGGCCTGCTCGAAGAGCTCACCAAGCGGGAAGCATTGGGGCGCTATGCCGAACCCTGGGAGGTGGCGAACGTCATCCTGTTCCTCGCATCGGACCTGTCGAGTTACATGACCGGCGAAATCCTTGCCGTATCGAGCCAGCACGCATGAAAGCGCGGGTCTTTGCAGCGCCCGCGGCCCTGTTCGACGCGGCGGGCGCGGTGCTTGGCCCGACGGAATGGCTGACCGTCACACAGGAGATGATCGATCTGTTCGCCCGCGCAACCGGCGATCATCAATGGATCCATGTCGATGTCGAGCGCGCGAAGACTGGCCCGTTCGGCGGCACGATCGCGCACGGCTATCTGACGATGAGCCTGGTCAATCATTTCCTGCCCGAGATGATCGAGGTGCGCGGCGTGTCGATGGGCGTCAATGTCGGCGCCGACCGGATGCGCTTCCTCTCGCCGGTGCCCGCCGGCAGCCGGCTGCGCGGACGCGGTGAGATTATCGCGATCGAGGAGATCAAGGGCGCGGTCCAGGCGACGATCCGGGTGACACTCGAACGCGACGGCACGGAACGCCCGGCCTGCACGATCGATACGATCAGCCGCTATTTTCCGGAAGGGGCGTGAGCGAGCTTACCGGCCAGGTCGCGCTCGTCACCGGCGCGGGGAGCGGTATCGGCGAAGCGACCGCCCGTCTGCTCAGCGCGCATGGCGCCACGGTGGCACTGGCCGACCGCTCACCCAAGGCCGACGCTGTAGCGGAGGGGATCATCCAGTCGGGCGGCCAGGCGATCGCCCTGCGCATGGACGTGCGTAACACCGAGCAGGTCGAGGCCGGATTACGTGCGACGATCGAGCGCTTCGGTGCGCTGCACATGCTGGCCAATGTTGCGGGGATTTTCCCGCAAGCGGCGCTCGGCGAGACCGACGATGCGCTGTTCAGCGACGTGCTCGAGATCAATCTGGCGGGTACGTTCCGCACCTGCCGCGCGGCGCTGCCATTGCTGGCCGCGCATGGCGGTGCGATCGTCAATGTCGCGTCCGGCGCGGCGTTTCGCGGCATGTCCGGCTTCAGCGCCTATAGCGCGAGCAAGGGCGGCGTGACGGCGCTGAGCCGCGCACTCGCCGCCGAAGGTGCGCCGGCGGTTCGAGTCAACACCGTCGCCCCTGGTGCGACGGCCTCGCCGGCGGTCCGAGCTCGCGCCGCCATAACGGGCGGACGCCCGGCGGGTATGGCCGACGCCCCGATGGGACGAATGGCCGAACCCGAGGAAGTGGCCGAGGCGATCGTTTTCCTACTCTCACCCCGCGCCCGTTTCATCACCGGGCAGACGCTGTTTGTGAATGGCGGCTCGTACATGCACTGACCCGCCGGCGTTCAGGGCACCGGCAGCTTCAATATCTTCGCCGCGTTGCCCGACAGGAATTTGGGCCACACCTCGTCCTTGAACGGCACGTCCTGCAGTTCGGCGAAGATCCGGTCGAGCGACAGGCCGGCGGCGAAATAGCCGGCATAGATGATCTTGTCCGCGCCACGTGTGTTCGCATAATCGATGATCGCCTTGGGATAATGGCGCGGCGCGAACGCACTGGTCGAATAATAGAGGTTCGGATATTTCAGCATCAGCTTGACCGCCATATCTTCCCAGGGCTCACCGCCATGGCGCATGACCACGGTCAGTTCCGGAAAGAACCAGCAGATTTCATCGAGCAGTTCGACTTTCTGAGTGGCCAGCGGGATACGCGGCCCTGGCACGCCGACATTGAGGAAGAAGGGCAGTTCGAGTTCGCACGCCAGCGCGTAGAACGGGTACATCTCCTTCCCGTTGATCGCCACCTGCGGCATCGAGCCCGAGGCGAAATAGCTCAGCCCCTTGAGGCCGTATTCGGCGTGAATCCCGCGGATTCGGCGGATTTCGTCCATCCCCTTATTGGGGTCGACCGCGGCCTGGAACACGAAGCGGTCGGCATGGTCGCGCACGATTTCGGGATAAGTGATAGCATCGCCCGCCGGGATCAGCGCGACGGCGACATCATGTTTGTCCATCGCCTTGAGTACGCGACCGACATAGGTGCTCGAGTCGTCCCCCAGATCGGGGATGGCGCGAAACATATATTGGGCGGGCATCGTGAAACTATCGAGACTCTCGCGGTCGCGCTGCAACCCGCGAAAGGCGCCGTAACGCGCATCATCGTGCTGGCTCCAGGGAATGTTCACATGCGTGTCGATCGCACGCAGGCCCTTGGGTATCGGCATCGGCCCCTCCTTATTTTGTCCCATCATACCGCTTCGTGGAGGTAATGCGTGTCACCAAATGGCGGTCGCGTCGATGTTCCGCGCTTGCTTGTCTATACGGCGGAGGCGTCCGCAAGCGACGCGGGAGGATCCATGATTTACCGCTGTATCGACCCCGTCGCGCTTGCCCTGACTGCGCCGGGCGAAATGTTCGAAACAATTGCCGGCCCGCGCGGTGAGATGTTCCGTAATATCCCGCACAGCCTGAGCGGCATTTATCGCGCCGGCCAGAATCACGGCGCGCGGCGCATGCTGCAAACCGAACAGCAATCGTACAGCTACGACACGATCTTCGCTCTCGCCGGGCGGCTGGCGCGCGTATTCGCCGACGAGTTCGGGGTGACGCGCGGCGACTATGTCGCGCTGGCGATGACGTCGGGCGTCGAATGGATGGCCTGCTTCATGGCGGTGCATGCGGTCGGCGCAGCGGCGGTGATGGTCAACACGCGCTGCGCGCCGGAGGAAATGGTCCATGCGATCAGCCAGGTGAAGGCGCGACTGGTGATCGCAGACGCCGATCGCGCCGCAGCATTGCAAGCAGAGCCGGCGTCGGCCGACTGGCGGATGATTGTCTCGGGCGCGCCGAGTCTCGTCCGCGATGCACGCGACCGCGATCTTGCCGATCTGCTGGCCAACGGTCCCGACGCGCCATTCGACCCGGTCGAGCGCGCGCCCGACGATGCCGCGATCGTGCTCTTCACCTCCGGCACGACTGGCCGGCCGAAAGCGGTGCGGCTCGACGATGGCGCGATGGCGCATGTGGTGGGGATCGCCGGCCTGGTCGGGGCGATCCAGGACCGCCGCTTCGCGATGGAATTCGGCCGCGAGATTCCGGTGGAACGCGGATCGGCCAAGGCGGCGACGATCATCGCCGCGCCGGTTTTCCACTTTTCCGGCATTATGCCGTTCCTGCGCGGGCTTTATTATGGCGCCCCGCTGTTTGTCTTCACCCGATGGAATGCCGAGGTCGCGCTTGACCTGATGGAGCGCGAACCACTTACCCGGCTCGGCTTCGTGCCGACGATGTTGTCGGACATGCTCGCCTCGCCAAAGGTCGGGCCGCACAATCTCGGCACATTGATGGTGCTGTCGAACGGGGCCGCCGCGCTTGACCTGAAACTGGTCGAGCGGATGCGCGACGTGGTGCCGACGGTGATGGTGTCCAACACCTATGGCCAGACCGAATCCGCCGCGTGGATATCCTCGATCTGCGGCTCCGATTATATTGAGCATCCGGAATCGGTCGGCTATGTGCTGCCGACGGTCGAGGTGCGGATCGTGCGCGACGATGGATCGGACGCGGTGATCGGCGAGCATGCCGAGATCTGCATGCGCGGCATCGGCATGATGCGTTGCTATATCGGCGACGACCAGGCGACCGCCGAGACGATCACCAATGGCTGGCTGCGCACCGGCGACAATGGCTGGGTCGACGCCGATGGGCGCCTGTATCTCGCCGACCGGCGCAAGAACATGGTCATCTCGGGCGGTGAGAATATCTATTGCGCGGAGGTCGAGCGAGTCCTTGGCGAGCACCCGATGGTCGCGGAGGTGGTCGCCTATGGCCGGCCCGACGAGCGGCTTGGCGAGCGGATCGCCGCCACGGTCGTGCCGCGCCACGCACAGCTGATCGATATCGATGAATTGCGCGGCTACGCGCGCTCCCGCCTCGCCGGATACAAAGTACCGCGCGATATCGCAGTGCGGGTGACGCCACTGCCGCGAACCCCGACGATGAAGATCGATCGCGGCACTTTCCTACGCGAAATGAAGGACCAGGCATGATCGCGCTTCCCGACCTCAAGGCATTGTTCGACCTGAGTGGCCGCACCGCGCTGGTGACCGGATCGTCACGCGGGCTCGGCTATGAGATGGCGCGCGGCTTCGCCGCCGCCGGTGCACGCGTGGTCATTTCCAGCCGCAAGGCCGATGATTGCGAAGCCGCCGCCGAATCCATCCGGCAAGCGGGCGGCGATGCGCTGGCGATCCCCGCGCATGTCGGCGACATGGATGCGATCGCCGCGCTGGTCGATGCCATTACCGCACGCTGCGGCCAGCTCGACATCCTCGTCAACAATGCCGGCGCCGCCCTGCCCTATGGCATCGACGAGGCGACGCCCGCGCTATTCGAGAAGAGTTATGCGGTCAACGCGCGCGGGCCGTTGTTCCTCACAAAGGCGCTCAGGCCGCTGCTTGCCGCATCCCCGGCCGCGCGCGCAGGCGGAGCATCGATCATCAATATCCTGACCGTCGGCGCGTTCTTCGGCACCGCGTCGCAGATCGGCTACAGCTCATCCAAGGCGGCGCTCTGGCAGATAACCCGATCGCTCGCCAATGCGCTCTCCGCCGACCACATCCGCGTCAACGCGATCGCGCCCGGGCCGATGGCGACGCGTATGGTTACGTCGGGCGGCGAGGCGCTGATGGAAAAGAGCGCGGCCGGCACGCTGCAGAAGCGCGTAGCGGATCCATCGGAGATTATCGGCCCGGCGCTGATGCTGGCAAGCGATGCGGGATCGTTCGTTACCGGATCGATGATCGCGGTCGATGGGGGCTGGCTGGCGTGAGCGCGGCCGGCGTGATGGCACGGGCCGACGTCGCTGCCTTGTTCACGCCATTCCGGCTAGGCGGCCTGACCGTACCGAATCGGATCGTGATGTCGCCGATGACGCGGCAGTTCAGCCCGGGCCGCGTGCCCGGCGCCGATGTCGCCGCCTATTATGCTCGCCGCGCTGCGGCCGGGGTCGGTCTGATCGTGACCGAGGGCGTGGCGATCGACCATGCCGCCGCAGTCGACTTTCCCGAGGTGCCCCAGCTTCATGGCGATGCGGCACAAGCCGGCTGGCGTAAGGTCGTCGATCAAGTGCATGGCGCCGGGGGGCTGATCGTCCCGCAGCTCTGGCACCAGGGCCCGATGCGCGACCCGGCATCGAGCACCGAGCCCGAAATCGTCGGTATTCGCCCCTCCGGCGTGTGGGGGCGGATCGGTGGGTCAGTCTCGCTCGATCCCGCTTATGTCGAACGGATGCTGCCGGACACGCGGCCGGCGAGCGATGGCGAGATCGCCGATATCATCGAGTCCTACGCTCGCGCCGCACGCGCCGCGATCGAGTTGGGTTTCGATGGCATAGCGATCCATGCCGCGCACGGCTATCTGATCGACAGCTTCCTGTGGCACGAAACCAACCGGCGCGACGATATCTGGGGCGGCGACGCATCGCGCAGGACTGCCTTCGCCGTCGCGGTGGTGCGAACTATACGTGACGCGATCGGGCCCCAACGGCCGATCCTGTTCCGCTTCTCGCAATTCAAGATGCAGGACTATCTGGCGCGCCTGGCCGATACGCCGGATGCGCTGGCGGCGTTGTTGTGTCCGGTGGCCGAAGCCGGGGTCGACCTGTTCGACGCCAGCCAGCGCTATTTCGACCAGCCGGCCTTTGCCGATTCGTCACTCAACCTCGCCGGCTGGGCCAAGCGGCTGACTGGGGTCGCGTCGATGACGGTCGGTGGCATTGGCATGGGCACGCCGCGCGATTCGCTCGGCGTGGAGCGGCCAATGGAAGCGGATGACAATCTCGACGCGGTCCTGGCACGGCTCGAAGCCGCTGAATTCGACCTGATCGCGGTCGGTCGCGCCCTGCTCAACGATCCGGGCTGGATATCCCGGCTGCGCGACGGCCATCCCTTCCTGCCCTTCGACCGGGCAAACTTGAAAAGGCTGACTTGATGGCGACGAACGACCGGCTTGCGAAGCTCGACCAGCGGCTCGCGCGGGTCGAGGACGAACTCGCCATTCAGCGCCTACTCGCCAGTTACGGCCCCTTGGCGGACGCCGGCCTCGGCCCGCAAACCGCAGCCTTGTGGACCGAGGATGGCGCCTATGATCCGGGTGGCGTCGCACGAGCGGAAGGCCGCGACGCGCTGATCCGGATCTATCATGGCGAGCGGCATCAGGGCCTTGTTCGGCGCGGGTCGATGCATATGACCGCACCGGCGCAGGTCAGCATCCATGGCGATCATGCCGAGGCGGTCGGTTATTCAATGCTGGCGCTCAATGCCGGCGAGCAATTCACGCTGCTGCGCGCATCGATCAACCACTGGACGCTCGCCCGGACCCCGGACGGGTGGCGTATCGTCGAGCGGACCAACCGTGTGCTGGACGGCTCGCCGGAAGCGCACGACTTGCTCTCCCGCGCCGACCGCTAGCGTCGGTCAGCCTGCGGCCAATTCCCGCTTCCGGTTCAGCCGGCCGGCGATCAGGAAGCATCCGCCCCCGGCGAGATAGAGGAGGTTAAGCGTCAGCATCGCCCATTTCAGCGAATGCGGGCCGCCATAGGCGTCGCTCAGCACGCCGACGACGAATGGGCCGCCGCCATAACCGAACAGATTCGCCATGACCATTTCGATCGAAATCACCGTTCCCCGGAAACCCGACGGAGTCAGGTTAAGCAGCGCGCCATAGCTGATCCCGAGAAAGGAATAGCAGACCAGGCTGTAAGCGGAGATCGCGACAACGGTCAGCGCGACGCTCGGCGCAAGCAATGCGCATGCCGCCAGCACCATCGTCAGCAACGCGATCACGCCGCACATGATCAGCATGCGATTGGGATCGCCCTTCGCGATCCGGTCGGTCAGCGCACCAGTGAAGATCAGCCCGATGCCGCCGCAGATGCCGGACGCGAAGGCGATCACCATGCCCGCGCTCTGAATCGACATGCCCTGTTCGCGCATCAGGAAAGGCACGAACCAGCCGGTGACGCCGGTGTTCGCCGCAGACAGCAATGCCGCGCCGACCATGAGCAACAGCACGCGCTTGTCGCGACCGATAAAGCCGATCGCGTCGGACAGGCGCTGGCGCCACGCGCCGTCATAGGCCGGCCCGTTCTGATCGTAGAAGCCGCGCTTGGGCTCCTTCAGAAACACATAGATCAGGATCGCCAGCGGGATGCCGGGCAGGCCCGCCGCCATGAACGCCGCTCGCCAGCCATAATGCGCGACAATCCAGGCGCCGACGATGAAGCACAGGAACGATCCAATCGGGATGCCGGTCTGATAAATGGCGACTGCGGTCGCGCGTTTGTCGCGCGGGAACAGGTCGGTGATGATCGATGTGGCGGTCGGCGACGCGCCCGATTCAGCGGCACCCACGCCGACCCGGGTCAGCAGCAAATGCGCATAGCTTGTCGCAAAACCAGCGAATGCGGTCATCGCGCTCCACACCGCCACGACGAGTGCGAGCAGCTTGCTGCGATTTACCCGGTCCGCAAGCAGCCCGAGCGGGATCGAGGTCAACGCGTAGATCATGCCGAAAGCGAGCCCGGTCAGCATGCCGAGCTGCGCGTCGGTGAGCAGGAATTCGTGCTTCAGCGGTTCGATGACGAGCGATGCCACGCGGCGGTCGATCTGGTTGAAGGTCGTCATCGCGGTCAGCAACGCCAGTGCGAACCATGCCCCCGGCTGCACCGCCGAAGAGGTTTTTTCGGTTCCGGGGCCCGGTTGTGCCAGCATTCCACTCTCCTGCCCGCGCGACCGGCGGCGATTATCCACAAAACTCTATGGCACGGCGTTCGCCCGGCAACCACCGAACGGGGGTTGCTGGTTTCGGCATGCGGCGCGACTGCCATGATGCGGATTTTCCCGAAAAAAAGGGGTGCGCGAGAGGAGCTTGGATGGAGCGGGTCGTCCGCATTGGCGGCGCAACGGCAGCGGTCAACGACAGTGCGATGGGCGTGGCGCAGTTCCTGCGCGACGATGTCGATATCGACTATATGGTCTTCGACCTCCTCGCCGAGTCCGTGGTCGGGCGGCTGGCACGGCAGCGGCTCGACGATCCGGAAGCCGGTTTCGTAAAATCCTTTGTCGACATGCTCGCCGGGCCGCATCTGGCGCGCATCCGCGAACGTGGCATTCGGCTGATCGCCAATGCTGGCGGCGTCAATCCGCATGGCTGCGCCCGAGCACTCGAACGCAAGGCGGCCGAACTCGGCGTGCCGGTGCGAATCGCGGTGGTCGACGGCGCCGATCTGACCGCCTCACTTCCCGCACTCGCCGCACGCGCCGAGATGTTTGGCCTTGGCTGGATCGCCGACGCCCTGGCCGAAGCCGACCCAATACTCGCCTTCACCGCTTATCTCGGCGCCTTCCCGATCGCCGCCGCGCTCGATCGCGGTGCGGACATCGTGATCACTGGCCGCATCGTCGACAGCGCGACCACGCTGGGTGCGCTGATCCATGAATTTGGCTGGGGCATAGACGATTTCGACCTGCTTGCCGCGGGCACGCTAGTCGGGCATCTGATCGAATGCAGCACTCAGGTAACGGGGGGCACTTTTACTGACTGGCGCGACGTGCCCGACTGGGCGAATATCGGTTATCCGATCGCCGAATGCCGGGCCGACGGGACGGCGGTGATCGCCAAGCCACCGGGCACTGGCGGCATCGTCTCGGTCGGATCGGTCGCCGAACAATTGCTTTACGAGGTCGAACAGGTCGCCGCCTATCTGGTACCCGACGTCGCCTGCGACTTCAGCAATGTGACGCTGGCCACGGTCGGTGCCAACCGCGTGTCGGTATCCGGTGCCAAAGGCCGCTCGCGGCCGGTAACCTACAAGACCTGCCTCACTTATGAGTCCGGCTGGCGCGGCGTGTACGCGATTCCGATCATCGGCCCTCATGCGGCAGCGCGTGGGCGGCAGCTCGGCGGTGCGCTGATCGAGCGTACCGGCGAGATGCTGCGTCAGCGCAACTGGGGCGAATGGCGCCGCACGGCAAACGAAGCGATCGGTGGCGGTGCCGCTTATGGTCTGGACGGCCATAGCGAGACGCGCGAGGCGGTGGCGCGGTTCGCTGTCGAACACGAGCGCCGCGAGGCGGTCGAGCTGTTTATGGCGGAGGCGGCCGCGTCGCTGATGGTCGTCGCGGGCGCCACCATGCCACTCACCCAGCAGGTTATCAAAATACAGCATCTGCGCAGCACTTTGATTGAAAAGAGTGCGGCAACGGTCACCGTCACCATCGATGGTCAGACCGACACCATCCCGATCGCGCTGGACGGCGGTTTCGATCCCGGTGCCGTTGCGCAGATCAATCCACCGGCACCTGCGCCAGGGGAGGCGCTGACCGAATTGGTGCCGCTGGTCGCACTTGCCTGGGTGCGCAGCGGCGACAAGGGCGACCTGTTCAATCTCGCGGTGATTGCGCGCGAGCCGAACTACCTGCCCTATCTCGCCGCCTCACTGACGCCGAACGCGATCGCGACGCGCTACGCCCATCTGGTCGAAGGACACGCCCGCGCGGTCGAACGCCAATATGCACCGGGCCTCACCGCGCTCAATTTCGTCGTTCGCGGCACAATGGGCGGCGGGCTGGCGGCCAACATCCGGTTCGATTCCCCGGGCAAGGGGAACGGCCAGCAATTACTAGATTTCCCGATTGCCGTACCCAGCGCGCTCGCCACGCAACTTGGTTCGGCGACGGGTCGCGTATGAGGAGCGAGTGATGGATAATCTCGACTATCTGCTGCAGCGTGTCGGAACGGTGCCGGTCGGCAGCAGCGTGCTGACCAGCACGTCCAAATATCTCAACCATGCCGGCCTGCGAGACTGGGTCGCGACACATTTCCTGCGCCGTAACGGCCCGGACCGCGGCAATGAGGGCGACACCGCCGACGGCCTGATCACCGCCATGGCGCAGCTCACCGATGTCGACGAAGTCGAGCGGCTGATCGCGCGCGAACGCGAGATCAACCCGTTGTTCCGCGATTGGATCGACGAGGCTTATATCGGCCCGCACAGTGTCGCGTTCTTCGAGAAATATGCGCCCGGCACGATCGGGGGGATTTATCATGATTGCCTGGTCAATCGCGGCTTTCAGGTGAATCTCGGCCGCGCGTCGCTCGAGCCCAAATCGCCATACGAATTCATTCGTTTTCGCATGGGGCAAATCCATGATTTCGAGCATCTGATAACCGGCGGCGGCTTCAACACGCTGGGCGAACTGATGCCCTATTTCGTGCGGCTATCGAACGTCCATCGCCATTTGTCGCCGGAACTGGCCGGCGAGTTGACCAAATTCTATATCCTCGGCGGCTATCGCTTTCCGGTCCGTGCCGGCCTGCATTATCCGCAAATCTATTTGACCGTCCTCGACATCATGCAGCGCGCCATTCGTATCGGGCTCGACTCGACCCCGATCTTCATGGCGCGGTTCGAGGGCGTGCTTGACCTTTCCCCGGCCGATGCGCGGGTCGCACTGGGCGTCCAGCATGCCGAGGACCTGGACACCGCTGAGGCGTCGCGTATCTTCGACGATCGTGGCGATGCCTGACACGCCGCTTCACCCGGTCGCTGTCGCGACGCTGGCGGCGATCGCCGCGTCGGGCCAGAAACCCTATAACGCCGGGACACCGCAGGAGGCACGTGCCGATGTCGATGCACGGCTGCGTGCATTGCCGCCACGGCCGCACCCGGGCATTGCAACGATCGAGAACGGCAACATCGCAGGGCCAGGCGGACCAATCGCCACGCGGCGCTATACGCCGCTTCAGGTCTCAGGCGCCGGCACGATCGTCTATGCGCATGGTGGTGGCTGGGTACTCGGCGCGCCCGACCTGTTCGATCCGCTGGCAAGCTGGCTTGCGGTGTCGAGCGGCCGCCCCGTCGTGTCGATCGATTATCGCCTGGCGCCGGAAACGCCCTTCCCGGGGCCGGTCGATGATATCGCCGCGGCGGTCGCGGCATTGTCGGAGGGACCCGGCACTATCGTGGTGGCCGGCGACAGCGCGGGCGGCAATCTCGCCGCCGCCGCCGCGTTGCTCCTCGCCGATCGCGGCGATACGATGATCGCCGGCCAGGTCCTGCTTTACCCGGTGCTCGATCATGATCTGACTACCGGTTCATATCGCGAAACGGGTGATCCCGGCCGGATCATCTCGACCGCCGATATGCGCTGGTTCTGGGATCAATACGCGCCCGATATCGCGGACCGTGACAATCCGATCGCTTCGCCACTGCGCGCATTGCGCGTCGATCATCTGCCGCCGGCCTATATCGCGGTGGCCGGCTGGGACGTGTTGCGCGACGAGGGCGTCGCCTATGCCGCAAAGCTTCGTGAAGCGGGCGTGCCGGTCGAACTCGATGAGCGTGGCGACATGATCCATGGCTTTTGTTCGCAGGCCGGATTGCTGGACCGCGCCGACCAAGCGTTGAGGCGTGCCGGCGGCCTGGCCGCAAGCTGGCTCGACCGCGAAAATTCGAGCGAATTGGCCGCCCGATAACCTCAAATGGGGATGATGGAGGCCCGCCTGAGCCGGTAATCACAACAAGTCCGGTAATTTGCCACCATGAATGTGGCGAAGCCGGCGCTCGTAATGAGCCTAGGGGAGAGGTTATGGATCGTTCGACGCATTTTCGTCTGGCAGCGACGACGGCACTTGCCGCCGCCTTGTTTTTCAGCAGTGCCGAGCAGGCGCAGGCTGCGGATTCTAACCCCGTGACCCAAGCGCCTGAGGCCCAGGCAACCGACAGTCAGGTGCCAAGCACGTCAGCCGAACCGGTCGCGGAGCCGGCGGAAGAGCGGGCGGAAGGCGACATCGTCGTTACCGCGCAGCGTCGCGAGGAGAAGTTGAAGGACGTCCCGATCTCGATTACCGCCGTCACCGGCGAACAGCTGACGCAAAGCGGCGTTTCCGGCTCGCGCGATCTGGCACTGCTCGCACCAGGTCTGACGATCAACACGACCGGCGCCGCGGCGCAGGCGACCGTGCGCGGCGTCGGCAACACCGTGGTCGGCGGCAATTCGGAATCACCGGTCGCGATCTATATCGACGGGGTCTATATCTCGGGCCAGTATTTCGCGGTGTTCGACCTGGCGAACATCGAATCCGTGCAAGTGCTCAAGGGCCCACAGGGCACGCTGTTCGGCCGCAACGCCACCGGCGGCGCGATACTCGTCACGACCACGCGGCCGAGCGACGTGTTTAGCGGCAGTGTCACCGCTAGCTACGCCAATTTCGACGATTTCCGCATCGGCGGCTTCATCAGCGGGCCGATCACCGAGAATCTCAGCTTCGATATTGCCGGCAATTACCACAAGGATCACGGCTACGCCCGCGACGTTTTGCGCGACACGCGGCTGGCCGAATATGAAGACAAGAGCATCCGCGGCAAGCTGCTCTTCTCGCCCGACAGCGACACCGAGGTGATGCTGATCGGCGATTATGGCCGCATTCGCGACGAGACGTCCGTTTCGCTGCGCCCAATCTCGAACTCGGCGACACCGGGCGCGTTGATTCCGAAAGACCCGCGCGAGCTGGCGCTTACCTTCGATCCCTATGCGATCACCAAGGGCGGCGGCGTGAGCCTATCGATTATGCATGATTTCGGCGCCGTCACCGTCAAGTCGCTGACAGCTTATCGCAAGACCGAGAATTTCTCGATCACCGACCAGGATCGGGTGGTCGCCGCGTCTAGTCGAATCGATACGCTGATCAAGGACAATTACTTCACCGAGGAAGTCACCGCATCGAGCTCGAACGCCAGCCCGTTCCAGTGGATCGTCGGTGGCTTCTATTACGGCGATACGGTCGACAATCCGACCTATTCCAACGTCACGACGCTGCTCAACAATGCGCATATGCAGGTCGATGCTTATGCGATCTTCGGCGAAGGTACCTACGCACTGACAGACAGGCTCAAGGTCACGGCCGGTGTGCGTTACAGCACGGAGAACCGTACCTTCTTATCCCGCCGCAACGCTGGCACGCCGCTCACTGCGTTCCGCAGTCTGAACGTGGACGCCTGGACACCGCGCGTGTCGGTCATCTATGCGCTCAACGACAATTCGAACGTCTACGCGACCTATTCGAAGGGCTTCAAGAGCGGCCTGTTCCCCGCCGCGACCTTCAATGCGCCCCCGGTCGAGCCCGAAACGATCACCTCGTATGAGGTGGGCTACAAGCTCGCCGCTGGTCCGACGAGCTTGAACCTTTCTGCATTCTATTACGACTATCAAGATCTGCAGATAACGACGCGCAACCCCGCTGGATTGCAAACCTTGCTCAACGCGGCGAATGCCGAAATCTACGGCCTCGATGCCGATTTTTCGATCCGTCTGGCCCAGGGACTGCGCGTACGGCTGGCCGGCGCCTACACTCACGCCAAGTACAAAAAGTTTGATTATCTCGTGCCTTTCTTCAGGGAACTTCCGGCTGGCGGGAACACGACGTATCTTGGTGATGCCAGCGGCAAGACGATGATCCGCGCGCCGGAATTCACGGGCAATGCCGGCATACGCTACGAAACCGCGATCGGGGCGGGTAAGGTCGATGCCAGCGCCGACTATTATTATAATTCCGGCTTTGTCTGGACGTTGGACAATGATTATCGCCAGCGGCCCTATTCGCTGATCAACGCGCAGCTTGGCTGGTCGCCCGACGGCGATCATTTCCGCCTTTCGGTGTTCGGCCGGAACCTGACCAACACGCTCTATTCGATGGGCACATCGGTCACCAATGCAGCGACCGCGGCCGCCTACGCCCGTCCGCGCAGCTACGGCGTCGCCGCCAGTTTCAAATTCTGACCGATCAGAATCCCGGCGCCGCACTCATGACGAAAAAAACTGTTCGGATTGGGTGCGGCTCCGGCTTCGTCAACGATTCCGCACTGGGTATCGCCCAGCTGCTCGCCGACGATAGCCCGCTCGACTATGTGATCTTCGAATATCTCGCCGAAGGGATCATGGCTTGGCTCGCCGCCGACGAAGCGCGTGAACCCGGATCGGGTTTCTCGAAACATTTGCTCGACATCCATCTCGGACCGCATCTCGCGACGATCCTCGACCGCGGCATTCGCGTCGTCACTAATGCAGGTGGTCTAAACCCGCACGGACAGGCGGATGCGATCCGGCGCGCAGCGGCCGCGATCGGGCGATCCCCTCGCATCGCGGTCGTTTCCGGCGACGATCTCCGGCCCCGGCTCGACGAACTCCGCGCTCTCGATCTCAAGGAATTCTATTCCGGGGCGCCGCTGCCCGACGGGATCACCAGTATCAATGCCTATCTTGGCGCCTTCCCCATTGCGCAGGCGCTGGCGGCCGGCGCCGATATCGTCATCACCGGGCGCAACGTCGACAGTGCGCTGACGCTCGGCCCGTTGATTCACGAATTCGGCTGGACACCGTCGGACCATGACCAGCTGGCGGGCGGTACCGCCGCCGGACACCTGCTCGAATGCGGTGCGCAAGCGACCGGCGGCACCTTCACCGACTGGCGGCTGGTGCCCGATTGGGCGACGCCGGGTTTCCCGATCGCAGAATGCGGTGCGGACGGCAGCTTCGTACTGACCAAGCCGGCCGCAACCGGCGGCATGGTCAGTGTCGGCACGGTAAGCGAGCAGCTGATCTACGAAGTCCAGGACGTCGAGGCCTATATCGTGCCCGATGTGGTCTGCGATTTCTCGACCGCACGAGTCAGCGCCGTCGGATCGGATCGGGTCGAGGTCAGCGGCGTCACCGGCCGCGCGCCCACGTCGACCTACAAGGTATCGGCGACGTTCCATGATGGCTGGCGCGCGACCGCGTTGTTCGCCGTGATGGGAATGGACGCCGCCGAACGCGCACAGCGCATGGGCGACGCGCTGATCCGGCGCTGCCGCACAATGCTGCGCGACCGCAACCTGCCCGATTTCTCCGACGTGCGCATCGAAGTGATCGGCGCGCCGGCCTCGCACGACACTTTTCCGCAGGAACTGGTGTGCAGAATCGTCGCGCGCCATCCCGACCAGGCGGGCGCCGAGCTGATCGCCGATGAAGGGCGCAGCGTGATGACGACGATGGCGCAGGGGTCGACCGGCCTGGGCCCGGCCACCGTCGCGCCGGTTCTCGCGCTGCACAGCGTGCTGCTCGAGAAAGCGGCGGTGCCCGTGTTCGTGCAGGTCGATGATCGACCGGTCGAATCCGCCGCCATCGCGACCCAAGGCGGGTTCGATCCGACGACGCTGATCCGCTCGCGCTTTCCCGTCGAAGAGCCGACCGATGCCAGCGAACCGGTTCCACTGATCGCGCTTGCCTGGGGGCGAAGCGGCGACAAGGCCAATATGTTCAACGTTGGCATCATCGCGCGCGATCCGGCCTATCTTCCCTATATCTCAGCCGCGCTGACCGAGCAGCGCGTGGCCGACTGGTATCGCAGCACCAGCAGCGACGGCACGCCGCCACCGGTGCGCCGCTTCGATGCGCCGGGCTTTCACTGTATCAACCTGACGGTCGAGAACGCGCTCGGCGGCGGGCAGACCGCCGGCATGCGTTTCGATCCCAATGCCAAGGGCATGGCGCAGCGATTGCTGGCGATGCCGGTCGCGGTGCCGGCGGCGATTGCCCGGCAAGTAGTGCCGCAACTTCGCCAACTCGGGCACCATGTTCCGGAACTGAGCGCGGCGTGATCGTGTCGCCACATCGCTTCACTGGTCCGGCGGACTTGATCCTGCACGCCTTGTCGCACGATCTCGACCGCCACGTGGTCGAATTCGTCGATGGCGCCGCGCCAGTCACCGCGCGCTCGTTCCGGTCCGCGGTCGCCGGCTATGCCGCCGCGTTCAACGCGCTTGGCCTGTCGCCTGGCGCTCGGGTCGGGCTGCTTGCGAAGAATCGCGTTGAAGTACTCTACATCCAGGCGGCAATCGCCTTCACTGATCTATGCCTGGTCGCAATGCATCCGCTGGCCGCGATCGACGACCTCGACTATGTCACCACGGACGCCGGGCTGTCGGCGCTGGTGTTCGATCCCGGGCCGTTCGGCACGATCGCTCAGACGCTGCGTGAGCGGTCGGACGCGCTTCGCTTGCTCCCGCTCGGCCCGGGTCCGGGCGACGACCTCATCGCCGCCGCGACCCGGCACAGCGACGCGCCGCTGATCGCGCCGGTGGCAGATCCGGATACGATCGTCCGCCTGACCTATTCGGGCGGGACCACCGGCAAGCCAAAGGCGATCATGGGGTCGCTCCGCTATACCATGACGATGCTGCAGGTGATGCTGATCGAATGGGAATGGCCGGCGCATCTGCGCCAGCTGGTCTGTTCGCCACTGAGCCATGCCGGTGGTTCGGCGCTGATGCCGGTGCTGCTGAGGGGCGGCACGATCGTCGTGATGCCGGGTTTCGAGCCGGGTGCGGTGCTCGAGGCGATCGAACGGTACCGCATTACCGCAACCTTGCTGGTGCCGGCGATGATCTACGCCTTGCTCGATCACCCGGACCGGCAGCGGCGCGACACCTCCAGCCTCGAGCTGATCTATTACGGCGCCTCCGCGATCAGCGCGCCGCGACTGGCCGAAGCGATCAAGGCGTTCGGGCCGGTCTTCTTTCAATTCTACGGTCAGGCCGAAGCGCCGATGTCGATCTCGCTGCTGCGCCGTGCCGATCATGATCCGGCAATCCCGGGGCGACTCTCGGCATGCGGGCGGCCAACACCATGGAACCATGTCGCGCTGCTCGATGATCGGATGACGCCTGTGCCCGACGGAGAGCCGGGTGAAATTTGCGTGCGCGGACCGATGGTGATGGCCGGTTATCTCGGTAAACCGGACGAGACCGCCGCCGCGTTCGAACAGGGCTGGCTTCATACCGGCGATGTCGCGGTCCGCGATCCGCACGGGTTCCTGCACATCGTCGATCGCAAGAAGGACATGATCGTCACTGGCGGCTTCAACGTCTATCCGCGCGAGATCGAGGACGTCATCGCCTCCGACGCAAGCATCGCGGACGTGGCGGTGATCGGCGTGCCGCATGCCAAATGGGGCGAGGCGGTGACCGCCATCGTCGTGGCGCGAGCAGGCTCATCGGTCAACGCCAATGCACTTATCGGCCTGGTCCGCGACCGCAAAGGCGCGCTGCATGCACCGAAGACGGTGCATGTCGTCGAGACAATCCCGCGCACCGGGCTGGGCAAACCGGACAAGAAGGCGCTGCGCCTTCGTTACGCCCCGCAGGAGCCGTGATGACCGACATCGAGAAGCTGCTCGCGATCGAGGAGATCAGGACGCTGTTCGCTCGACGCCTGCGCTACATGGATACCGGGGAGTGGCATCGCTATGCCGCGCTTCATACCGACGATGCGGTGTCGGAAACCTTTTCGAGCGTCTCGATAGACGGACAGGCGATAGGCGCGCCGATCGTTGGTTCGACAGCGATCGCCGCGGCGATCGAGCATTATATGACCGGGGGCATCGCGCGGGTCACATCGGTCCACCACGCTCATTGCCCGGAAATCGACTTTGTGTCGGATAGCGAGGCGACCGGGATCTGGCCGATGGAGGATCACCTCTGGTGGCGGGATGGCGCGCGCGAGGAGTTCCTCCACGGCTATGGCCATTATCATGAGCGTTACCGCAAGGTCGGCAGCCGCTGGCTGATCGCGCATCGCCGCCTCAGCCGGCTGCGCGTCGACAGTTCGCCTGGTTTCCACGATCGGCTTGCACCTGGCTGATCAGCCGGCTTCGCCTTCCCGCAAGACCGCGCGCATCACCTTGCCGCTCGCATTGCGCGGCAGCGTTGGGACCAGCACGATCGACCGCGGCACCTTGTAGTTCGACATGAAGTCTCGCGCCCAGCCGCGGATCTCGTCGGGCGTCGCCCCGGTCCCGGGGCGTAGCACGATGAACGCCTTGCCCACCTCACCCATGCGTTCGTCGGCCACGCCGATCACCGCGACCATCTCGACCGCCGGATGCCGCGACAGCAGCGCTTCGATCTCGGCCGGATAGCAATTGAACCCGCCCGAGATGAACATGTCCTTCTTGCGATCCGTGATGCGCAGATAACCCTTGTCGTCGAGCGCTCCGATGTCGCCGGTATGCAGCCAGCCGGCCGGATCGACCGCTTCGCGAGTCGCGGCCGGATCGTCGAGATAACCGCGCATCACCGCGTGGCTGCGCACGAGGATCTCGCCCGCCATGCCGGAGGTCACGTCGCGCCCATCATCATCGACGACGCGCAATTCGACGCCGGGCAGCGGATAACCGCAGCTATTGGCGATCACGTCGGGCGAGTCGCCCTGCCGAGTCATGGTGATCGCGCCATGCTCCGTCATGCCATAGCCATTGACGACATTGCGCATGCCGAGTTCGTCGCGCATCCGCTCGACCAGGACCGAGGGTACCGGCGCGCCACCGGTCACGGCCACGCGCAGCGAGGAAAAATCCGCCGCCGCCGATGCCTTTTGCGCGAGCAGCAGCGACTGATAGATCGCCGGCGGTCCCGGAATGAAGCTTACCTTGTGCGCCATGATCAGCCGTGCGGTCTCGGCTTCGTCGAACACCGGCTGCGGCACGATCGCCGCGCCGCGCAACAGGCATGCGACCCAGCCCGCCTTGTAGCCGAACGTATGCGAGAAAGGATTGACGATCAGGTGCCGGTCGCCCTCGCGCAAATCGACCCGGATGGCCCAATCGCCGAAGATACGCGTAACCTGAGCATGCGCGGTCATCACGCCCTTGGGCGCTCCGGTGGTGCCGGAGGTGAAGATGATATCCGACAATTCGTCGCCATGGCGCGCCGCCACCGCCGCGTCGACCGCCGGATCGGCGGCGCCCTGGCCCGAGGCGATGAAAGCATCCCAATCCTCGAGCGTCACCGTCTCGCGCAGATTGGGCAGCACCTGACCGGTGAGTAAAGCGCGATAGTCGGTGCCGATAAAATCGCGCATGGTGAACAGCATCACGGCGCGTGTGCGGCGCAGGATTTCGCCTGCCTCTTCGCCCTTGTAACGCGTGTTGAGCGGGATCAGCACCGCGCCACAGATATGCGCGCCGAGTGCCGCGAAGATCCATTCGCCGACGTTGGGCGCCCACACCGCGACGCGATCGCCCGGCATGATCCCGCGGGCGAGCAATGCCGACGCCGCGGCGCGCGCTGCATCCCATAATTCGGCGAAGCTGAGCGTGCGGCCCTGCTCGATCAGCGCCGGAGCCGACGGCCAGCGTTCGGCCGCGATCGCCGCCGCCGCCACGATCGTCTTCGGCCAGTCATGATTGCCCTCGGTCATGCGACCTCGAACAGTCCGGCAGCACCCATGCCCCCGGCAACGCACATCGACACCACGACATATTTGACGCCGCGGCGCTTGCCCTCGATCAGCGCATGGCCGACCAGCCGGCTTCCGGTCATCCCGAACGGATGGCCGATGGCGATACCGCCGCCATCGACGTTAAGCCGGTCGGGATCGATGCCGAGCTTGCGCTGGCAATAGACCGCCTGGCTGGCGAACGCCTCGTTGATCTCGAACAGGCCGATATCGTCGAGCTTGAGACCCGCGCGCCGCAGCAGCTTGGGGATGGCAAAGACCGGACCGATGCCCATTTCATCGGCCCCGCAGCCCGCCACTTGGAAACCGCGATACACGCCGAGCACCGGCAACCCTTCGCGCTGCGCGGTGGCAAGGTCCATCACGACCTGCGCCGACGCGCCGTCCGACAGCTGACTGGCATTGCCGGCGGTGATGTGGCGGCCTTCCTTGACCACCAGCCCATCCCTGAACACCGGCTTGAGCCCGGCCAGCGCCTCATAGGTCGTGCCCGCGCGCACGCCCTCGTCATGGGCCAGCGTCACCGCTTCCTTGCCGGTTTCATTACCTTCCTTGTCGAACAGCGCCTTATCGACCGTGATCGGGGCGATCTCCGCGTCGAACCGCCCGGCGCTCTGCGCCGCAGCGGCGCGTTGCTGGCTGAGTGCCGCGAAACGGTCCTGATCCTCGCGGCTCACGCCATAGCGCTCGGCGACGATTTCGGCCGTCTCGATCATCGCCATATAGGCGTGGGGGTCATGCTGTTTCACCAATTCGGCGCGGTTGCGCCATGCCGGCGCATGCTTGTTGAGCGTCAGCGAGATGCTTTCCATACCCCCGGCGATCGCCACGTCGATCTCATCGGTCATGATCGCGCGTGCGGCAAAGGCGACCGCGTTCAGTCCGGACGAACATTTGCGGTCCATCGTAAAGCCGCTGGTCGTGTCGGGCAGCACTGACGCATGCACCGTCAGCCGGCCGAGATTATAGCTTTGCGTGTTCCAGTGATTGCCGACACCGAGATAGACATCGTCGATCCGCGCCGGATCGACCCCCGCGCGATCGATCGCGGCATTGACGACATGCGCCGACAGCATCGGCGCCTCGGTGTCGTTGAATGCGCCACGATAGGCCTTGCCGACACCGGTACGGGCGGTGGAGATGATAGCTGCTTCGCGCATGATGGTCCTTCGTTCCGCTAATGTCTTAAGCGCTGCCGGCCAGCGCGGCGATGCGCTGGCGCGCGTCGCGCAGGATTTCGTCGACCAGTTCCTGGCAGCTCGGCAAGTTATCGATCCGCCCGGCGACCACGCCGGTCGCCATCACACCATTGGCGATATCGCCCTCGACCACCGCTTTGCGGATCAGTGTCGGCATCGTCGCTGCCATCATCGCCTGACGTAGCGGCATCGCGCCATGCGCGGTCATGCCGCGCGCCGAGGCAAGCATATCGCGCCATGACGCGCCGGTCTGTCTCTTCATCGCCAGCCCGGCCTCGAATGCACGCAGCCACATGCCGAGTCCGCCGGACCGCTCGATCCGATCCATCAGCGCGGTGCGGACCATGCGTTGCGGCACGCCGTCGAGGCGCGTCGTGACATAGATATCGTCGGTCGCCGCCTTCAGATACACGCCCTTGCTTACCTCCGGCACCGGGCTTTCGCGAGTCAGCAGGAAACGCGTGCCCATTGCGATCCCAACCGCGCCATAGGCAAGCGCCGCCGCCAGCCCGCGCCCGTCGGCAAAGCCACCCGCCGCGATCACCGGCACCTGCACCGCGTCGAGCACTTGCGGCAACAGCACCGTGGTCGGCACCGACCCGGTATGTCCGCCGCCTTCGCCACCCTGCACCGTCACCATATCGACGCCGAGTTCGGCCATCTTAACCGCATGCTTCACCGCGCCGACCGTCGGGATGCACAGGATACCGGCATCCCGGAAGCGTCCGATCATCTTCGCATTCGGTCCGCGCCCGAAACTCACCGCGCGAACCTGATCCTTATTGGCCAGGATCAGATCGACGATGCGGTCCGCGCCTGGTTGGAAGCTGTGGAAATTGACCCCGAATGCCTTGTCAGTGCCGCCGCGCACCGCAGCGATCTTCGTCGCCGCCTCGTCCGGCGTCATCACCGCGCACCCGAGAAAACCAAACGCCCCCGCGTTGGAGCTGGCGATCACCAATTGCGGCTCCGCCACCCATCCCATCGCGGTCTGGATGATCGGCGCGTGGCAGCCCAGGCGCTCGGTCAGCAGGGTGGCGAGCGCATCGCTCACGGCTTCTCTGCCTGCTGCTTGTTGGCGGCGGCCATGGATTTCGCGTCCATCCCGCCGAGATTATTGGTGTTGACCAAATTGCTCTGCGCATGGGCGAAATGATGCATGTGGAACACCGCGTCCATCGCGGTCCGCTTGCCGCGCAGATCCTCGACATGATTGAGCGCCTGCTTGGTCAGCCAGTTACCCAGCCGATCGCGGCCGGCGAGCTCGTCGGCGATCGCCTTCACGTCCGCCAGCAGTGTGTCGCGCGTCGACAGGCGATTGACCATGCCGAAATTATACGCGCGCGCCGCCGGCATGCGCTCCCCGAGCAGGATGAATTCCTTCGCGACGCGCGGTGGCAGTTCGAAACCGTGCGCGAAATATTCCACGCCTGGAATGCCCATCCGCCCGACCGGATCCTGAAAAAACGCGTCATCGGTCGCGACGATCAGGTCGCACACCCAGGCAAGCATCAGCCCGCCGGCAATGCATGCGCCCTGCACCGCGGCGATGGTCGGTTTGGAGATGTCGCGCCAGCGTCGGCACATCCCGAGATAAACCTCATGCTCGCGCGTGTAGAGCAGTTCCGCCGCCGGCTTGTTGACATGATCGGCCACCAGATGCCGTCGGTCCCATGACGCGCCGAGGTCGCGGCCGGGTGTGCCGATATCGTGTCCGGCAGAGAAATGCTTGCCCTCGCCGCGCAGCACGATCGCGCGGATCGCATCGTCGTCCACCGCGCGCCGGAACGCGTCGTCCAGTGCGTAAGTCATCTGGTTGTTCTGGGCGTTGTGATAGGTCGGTCGGTTCATGACGATATGGGCGACCGCGCCGTCGACCTCGTAGCGAACCGGCTCTTCGGTTTCATAGACATGAGTTTGCGGATGGGGGTCGACAAGGTCGCTCATTGGGCTCTCCGGTGTCTTGGTCATGGTTCGGTCCGGCGTAGCGCGGCGGCTTCGAGCAGCCGATCCGCCGCCTGCTTTGCTCGTCGTGCGCATTCGATATGCGGTAAATGCGCCGTATCCAGAACGGGCGCCTCGATGCTGAACTCCATGCCGGGGCCGAGCACATCCAACAGGGCCGCCGGTTGCAGATCGCCATCGCCGGGAAGCAACCGGTCGTAGCTTGCCTCGGCGAACAGGTCGGCAGGGGCGGTTCGCGGTGCATCGCAAATCTGCGCCATCAATACGCGATCGCGATGTGCATTGACGTTCGTCGGGCTATCCCCGGCGCGATGCAGATGCAGCAGATCGACGGTGACCTTGAGGCCAGGCACCGCGTCGCACAGGGCGACCGCCGCAGCGAAATTTGCGATCGCCGACACGGGGAAGAATTCGACGCCGACCTGCAGCCCGCGAACTTGAGCCTCATGGTAAATCCCGGCCACGGTTTCGCCGCGCCGCGCCGGTTCGCGGTCGAAGATCAGCAAATTGACCGCACGGGCGCCGAGTTCGGCGGCGGCATCCAGCGACTGCCGAAAATGCTCCGGCAGCGATGTACGGGACACGGTGAAGGGATAGGCAATCGCAATGCCGCACCCGGTACCTACCGCCGCATCGCGACAGGCACGACGCGCGTTCAAGTCGTGGATCAGGTCGAAATCAGCCATGCCCGCAATTTCGGGCATGCCATGCAGGAACAGCCCGATACCATCGAAGCCGGCCCCGGCGGCCGCGGCGATCAGTTCGAGCGGCGTCGCCGAGGCGATGGTCAGATGATCGAGAATCGCCACGTCAGTACCGCACCGATTCCGTGGCGATGCCCGCGTCGAACACTCCCCCATCGCGACCCCGCACCGCACGGCCGATCGCGGCGAGATACTGGCCGCTATAGGTCGTCAGCCCGTTGGTCGTCGCCGGATCGGCGGCACAAAGCGCCAGGATCGCCTCGGCCATCGTCTCCGGATCCTCCGGTGTCCGCACGCGTTCGGCCTTGACCACGCCCTTTGCCATCAATTCGCGCGTACCGCGCGTCATCACCGAATTGACCGGCGACACGATATTCGCCGATACGCCGCTGCCCTGCAGCTCCGCCGCGACAGCGCGGGTGAACAGATTGAGCGCGCTCTTGGCCGAGCAATACGCCGACACACCGGCCCTGCGATGGAAATCGAAAAAGGGCGGCCCTTCCGGATTGGGCGCGGCACGATCGGCCACGGTCGACGATACATTGACGATCCGGCCATAGCCGCGTTCGATCATCCCCGGAATCACGCGCATCATCAGATCGCGCGGTGCGAAGACATCGACTTCGAAGACGCGGCGAAAATGCTTGTCGGGCATGTCCCAGCTGCGCGCGCCAAGCCCCGCGATTCCGGCATTGTTGATCAATATGTCGACCCGGCCGAAACGCTTGAGTACCGCATCGATGAACGCCGCGCGCGATTCCGGACGGGCGAGATCGACGGCCAGCGCATGCGCCTCGCTGCCACGCGCACGAATCTGAGCCACCGTATGGGAAAGCGTATCAGGCTCGGGATTTGTCTCGTCGCCAATGGTCCGCGCGGCTGCGATGACCATCGCCCCCGCCGCAGCGAACCGCTCCGCCGTCGCTTCGCCGATCCCACGGCTGGCGCCGGTCACGATCGCGATACGCCCTTGCAGCTCGGTCATGCGCCGCCGTCCTGAAACACGATGCGGCTGCGCTGACGTCCCAGCCCTTCGACCTCCAGTTCCAGCACATCGCCATGTTTCAGGAAGCGGCCATGCTCCAGGCTGCATCCGCCCCCGACCGTGCCCGATCCGATGAACTCGCCCGGCTGCCGCGTCTCGTCCTGCGATGCATAGGCGATAATCTCGGGGAAACTGTGCATCATCGCGCCGCTATTGCCGTCGGTCACCAGGTCGCCATTAATCCAGGCGCGCATGCGAAGGCCGCGTTCGACCGGGACCTCATCCTTCGTCACCAGCCACGGGCCGATGACATTGCCGGTGTCGAAATCCTTGCCCTTGGCCGGGCCGAGCATGCCGCGCATCTCATGCATCTGGCGATCGCGCGCGCTGGCGTCGTTGAAGATCGCATAGCCGAAAATCGCATCGGCAGCTTCCTCGACTTTCCAGTCCTTGCCCCGGCGGCCGAGGAACACGCCGAATTCCAGTTCATAATCGAGGAAGCGGCTATAGCGCGGGCAGACGATGTCCGACTCCGCGCCGACCACGCTGAAACGGTTGCCCTTGTAGTAGAGCGGCAGTTCGCGAAAGATCGGCGGCGGTCCATCGGCCTTGTCGACCAGCGGCGCGCCATTGGTGACGACATGCCGGTAACGGCCGGCATTCATCAGATGCTCTTCGAAGCACAGGCAATCGAGAATCGCGCGCGGCTCCGGCACCGGCGACAATAGCCCGACCTGATCGATCGCAACGACCTGCGCCGCCGCCGCAAAGACGTCATGTGCCCGATCCAGCGCCGCATCCCCGCCATCGATCAGGTTGAGCATATCCGCGAACACGGCATCGCCGGCAGCGGTGAGATCGACGATCTCGCGTTCGCCCGCGCGCAGCGCGCCGATATGGCACTGCCCATCGGTGCGTTCGAAAGTGACGAGCTTCATGCCGCCCGCATCCTAATGCCGGTGCGCCGGATCGGCGCAGCCGCTACAGCGGCCGAGCGCCGCGCGCTCCCTGGCGTAGCGCGCCATCAGGTTCCAGATCTCGCCGGGCTGTACCGCCGGTCGCTCGCCGGCGAACTCGCCGTACAGCGCATGGACGTTGATCACGGTACGCTCGGCATCGCCAAAATGATCGAACTTGCCAAAGCGGATGTCGAACGCCGCTTCCTGAAAGCTCATCCCGGCATCATAGCGCGTGCGCGTCTCGTCATGCAGATAGTGGAGATAATCGCGGAAGTTGCGCACATCGTTGCGGTCCGCGATCGGGCCGTGACCGGGCACGATCGTCTCGACGTCCCAGCTCAGGATCAGGTCGCATGCGCGGATCCAGTTGGTGATCGGCCCGGCCCAGATCACGATATGTCCCTGATGGAACATGATGTCGCCGGTATAGACCAGCCGGTCCTCCGGCACATGGACCAGCAGGTCGCTGGTCGTATGCGCCGGCCCGACATCGATCAGCCGCACCACCTTGTCGCCGACCGTCAGGTCGAACGATCCCTCGAACAGGTCGGTCGCTGGCGGCAGCTTGATACCGGTGAAATCGAACTTGCCGAAGATTTCGGCCATGAAGCGCCCGCCATCGCCAAGCACGTCGGGGTTGGCGAGGACCTGAAGCAACCGGTCGGGGCTTTCATGTTCCATCCCCTCGCCCACCGCGCGCGTGGTCAGGATCCGCGCGCCCTCGACCAGCTGGTTGCCGAACGTGTGGTCGCCATTGTTATGGGTGTTGACGATGGTGCCGATCCGCTCCGCGCCGGGAATAGATGCACGCAAAGTCCGCAGCATCTCGGCGGTCAGCGGCAAGTCGAACAGCGTATCGACCAACACATTCTCGCCACCGCTTGAAATGAAACCGCTGTTGCTCCAGCCCCAGCCGCCGTCCGGCTGTAAATAGGCCCAGCTTCCGTTGCCCAGGTCGTGCAGACCCTTGCGGTAAGCCCATGAACCCATCGAATGACTGCCTCTCCGGATTGCCGCTCTGCCGGCGACGGCACCATGGCAGATTAGGGCAAGGCGTTCCGCGCCCGCGACCCTCATTTGGTGACCCGCGCGCCCGCCAAATGGGGATGGCGCCGTTGTCGTCGCGCCCGGAAAACCTGGGAAAATCGGTGAAGAACGATTGGGAGGATGGTGCGATGAAGGTGCTGATCATCGGCGGCAGCGGCATGATCGGGTCGCACGCGGCGGCTCATCTGTCCGCGCTCGGCCATGAAATATCGGTCTCGGCGCGCGTCGCGAAACCGGACGAAGTCGCGCCTTACCCGCAAGTGATCGGCGATTATGTCGCACAAAGCTTCACCGCCGCGCAGCTCAGCCGCTTTGATGCGATCGTCTTCGCCGCCGGGCAGGATGTCCGCCACAAAGGCGCCGGCCAGGACGATGCCGAATTCTGGCGCGCAGCGCAGATTGAGGGGGTCCCCGCGCTGGCCCGGCTGGCGCGCGACGCTGGTGTGGGACGGTTTGTCCAGATCGGCAGCTATTATCATCAGGTCATGCCGCAACTGGCCGGGACCAGCGCCTATGTCCGCGCGCGCCAGCTCGCCGACGAGAATACACGTGCGCTTGCCGCACCGGGCTTCAACGTCGCGACGCTCAACCCGCCCTCGATCGTCGGCACCATCCCTGGCCCCAGTACCGAACGATATCGCGGCCTGGTCGCCTGGGCACGCGGCGAGCGGCCCGACATCCCCGATTTCGCGCCGGCGGGCGGCACCAATTATATGAGCGCCGCTTCGCTCGCCGAGGCGATCGCCGGCGCGATCGATAATGCCGAGTCAGGGCACGCCTATCTGATCGGCGACGAGAATCTTTCCTATCGCGATTTCTTTCAGCGCATCTTCGATGCGGCGGGTTCGACCAGAACCCTGGAGTCTCGCGACGAACAGCATCCGATGCTGCCCGACAATTATATCATCCATGGTCGCGCAGTGACCCTGGCGTACGCGGCGGACGAAAGCCGACGCGCGCTTGGCTACCGGACCGGGGACATCACGCGCGCGATCGGGAAAATCGTCGCGAGGATCGACGCATGAGCGCCGATGAAGCGCTCGGCCTCGCCGGCAAGGTCGCCCTGATCACGGGCGGCGGCGCAGGGATTGGCCGCGCCGTCGCCGAGCTGTTCGCATCGGTCGGCATGAATGTGGCGATTGCCGAGATCGACCCCGATCGTCTGCGTGTTGCCGCGGCCGCACTGCCCGACGCGCTGGCGATCGAAGCCGATGTCCGCGAAGAAGGCGATGTGGACCGCGTCATGGCGGCGATCCGCGATCGCTTCGGCCATCTCGACGTGCTGGTGAACAATGTCGGGGACTTTCTCGGCATCCATAAGCGCTTCGAGGATACCACGCCCGACGACTGGGAATCGCTCTATCGGATCAATCTGCACCATATCTTCCTTGTCACTCGCGCGGCCCTGCCGCTGATCCGGGCAAGCGGCGCGGGCGGTAGCATCGTCAATCTGTCGACCATCGAGGCGTTTCGCGGCATCCCGAATTTCGCCGTATATGCCGCGTTCAAGACCGCCATCACTGGCTTCACCAAGAGCCTGGCCGTCGAGATCGGCCGCGACGGCATCCGCGTCAACGCGATCGGACCCGAGACCACCGATACCGAACAGGTCGTGGCGGATTCACGTGTGCCACCGGAAAACCGCGATCATTTGCGCCACTGGTTTCCGATCGGCCGCTTCGGCCGCCCCAACGATTCCGCCGGTGCGGCGCTGTTTCTGGCATCGGATCGCCTGTCGGGCTGGGTCAGCGGATCGACCATCCTGGTCGATGGCGGCGCGCTGGCGGCCGGCGCCTGGATGCGCATGCCCGACGGCCAGCGTTTTACCCATCTGCCGATCATCGCAGCGGATGGCTATACGCCGCGCCCCGGCACCTAGGTCCGATAGCCGCAGTCCGATTCTCCCAGTGGTCGCCCTGGGCAATGGCGATCCATGCCTCGCTGGTCCGCATCTTTGTCTTTGCGTCATCGCATGGTAAAATGGCGCATCTTCAGAGTCGGGTGGCCATGGAGATCGAAATGCGTGCGGATGTCGGTTATTTGATATTGATGTTCGTCATAGGGGCGCTGGCCGTGACCGCGTTCTTCGTTTTCCGCGCGTTGTCGCCCGGTGAGCGTCGGTCGTTTCACTACCGGTTCGAAGACGAAGACAAACGGAAGAAATAGCGGCGGCGGCCATCATCATCCCGACTTCGCCAGACTCTTGCGGATCCCATAGCCGAAATAGACGAGCAAGCCGAAGCCGTTCCAGATCAGGAAATAGAGCTGCGTCTTGCTCGGCAGGCTCCAGAACAGATACGCGCACCCCAGGATCGCGATCAGCCCGACGGCCAGCGCGCCTGGTGTGCGGAACGGGCGCGGCGCGTCGGGCGCGCGACGACGCAGCACCAGCATGCACAAGGCGACCGCGGCGAATGCGGCGAGCGTCCCGGCATTGGCGAGCGCCGCGATCTCGTCGATCGGCAGCACGCCGGCGATGATCGAAACGAGCAGCGCAGTGATCATCGTGATGCGCACCGGGGTCCCGCGCGACGAGATTTTCGCGAGCGCGGGCGGCAGGAAGCCGTCACGCGCCATCACCAGGAAGATGCGGCTCTGCCCGTAGAGAAAGGCGAGAATCACGGTGGGCAGCGCAATCACCGCCGCCGCAGCGATGATCGTGGCAATGCCCGGCTGCCGCAGGTCGCGCAGGATGAGCGCAAGCGGCTCCGGACTATCGGCGAAGCTGGTGAACGGAAGCGCACCGACCGCGGCAGCCGCCACGACCATATAGATGATCGTGCAGATGAGCATCGATCCGACGATGCCGATCGGCAGGTCGCGTGCGGGATTCTTGGTCTCCTCCGCCGCGGTCGCGATCGCGTCGAAGCCGTAAAATGCGAAAAAGATGATTGCTGCGGCCGCCATCACGCCGCGCTCGATGCCATCGGGCGCCATGGTCTTGCCGAAACCGAACGGCATGAACGGGTCGAGATTGGCCGCGTCGAAATGCGGCAACGCCACCGCGACGAACAATGTCAGCGTCACAATCTTCACCAGCACCAGCACCGCGTTCAGCGTCGCGCTCTCTTTGGTGCCGATCGACAACAGCCCGGCGACGACCGCGATGATGAAGATGGCGGGCAGATTGACGATGCCGCCAAGCGCCGGCCCTTTGGCAAGCTCCAGCGGATAACCGAGCCAGCCATGGAGCAGCGGCGTCGCATAACCCGACCAGCCGACCGCCACGGTCGAGACCACCAGCGAATATTCGAGGATCAGGCTCCAGCCGATCACCCAAGCGAAGACCTCGCCCAGCACCGCATAGCTGTAGGTATAAGCACCGCCCGACGCCGGCATCATCGTCGACATCTCGGCATAAGCGAGCGCCGCGCAGGCGCAGATCAGGCCGGCGACCGCGAAGGAAACCAGCACTGCGGGGCCGGCGCGGTCCGCGCCGACGCCGATCAGGGTCAGGATTCCGGTACCGACGATCGCGCCGACGCCAAGCGCGATGAGATGCGGCCAGGACAGGGTCCGTACCATGCGCTGCTCTGCCGGTTGCTCATCACCGACAAGGATTGCTTTTCTTCTCAATAACTTGCTCATTGAGCACCCCTTGTGACGAGATCGCGACCGCAGCCCGCAAAAACTATGGAGCAGCCGGTATCGCAATCAGTTCGACCGTCGGCAAGGCTCGTGATGTGCTTCCCCATTCACTCTCGCACTGGCGCTCCGGTGTTCTCCGCCGCCGCCGAACGTCATTCCACTTGCGCTGGTTTACGCCGTTCAGCGATCGAAACCGCCCTTCATCAGATCGAATCAATTGACAATTGATCAGATTCGATAAATTAAACGGTAAATAATAAAAATTCACCGGGGAGGAAAGAAATGATGTCACCGCGTTATCGCCGTCGCAGGATTTTGCTGTCGGGCGTATCGATTGCCTTGTCTGCGCTGTTGGCACCCGCGGCACTGGCGCAAACCGCCAGCCCCGCGCCGGAAATCGAAAGGAACGACGGCGACATCGTCGTCACCGCGCAGCGCCGCGCCGAGAATCTCCAGGACGTGCCGCTGTCGGTCGCGGTGGTCGGCAATGAGCAGCTGACCGCACTCAAGTTCAACGAAACCAGCGACCTGCAATATCTGGTGCCCAGCGTCACGCTGATCAACGCAGCCGGCCCGCGCAACTTCGGCTTCTTCATCCGCGGTATCGGCACCAGCACCTTCTCGTCCGAAGCGATCGAGGGCAGCACCGCCTATGTGCTGGATGGCGTGGTGCTCGGTCAGTCCGGTTCGTCGGTCACCGACCTGCCTGATGTCGAGCGGATCGAGGTGCTGCGCGGTCCGCAAGGCACCCTGTTCGGCAAGAACGCATCGGCCGGCGTGGTCAATGTCGTAACGCGCCGCCCCTCGCGTGAGTTCGAGGCGCGAGGCAGCGTGAGCTGGGCCTGGCCGGACAATGACCGGCGTTTCAGCGCCTATGTCTCGGGGCCGCTGACCGATACACTGCGCTTCTCGCTGTCGGGGCGGCGCAACGTGCGGGACGGTTATGTCCGCAATCTCGCCGATGGACGCCGCTTCAACAACCGCGACGAATTCGGCTTTCGCGGCAAGGTCGAATTCGAGCCCAGTCCCGACCTGACGATCACCGCGATCGGCGATTATTTCGAACGCAACGCCGATTGCTGCATCTGGACCCTGTACCAGACCGTCGCACCGGCCGGTGCGGTCGAGGCGGTTGCAGCCGCCGCCGGAATCGTCCCCGGTCTCGACAATCTTGAGCAGAATGTGAATGGCGATGTCTTTTCCGAAGCGCGCAGCCGCGGTTTTTCGGTGCAAGGCGATTATCGCTTCGGCGGCGGCTACACGCTCACGTCGATCACTGCCTGGCGCCGGTGGCAAACACATGACGGGCTCGATTCGGACTCGTCACCGTTCAATTTGCTCGACAGCAATTATGCCGACCTGACCCAGAACCAGTTCAGCCAGGAACTGCGCCTCGCATCGCCGGTCGGCAACGCGATCGATTATGTAGTCGGCGCCTATTATTTCGACTCCGACGTGCGCTCGCGTTCGATTCAGGTCTTTCCCACCGTGCCGCTACCGTTTTTCAGCCGCCGGGCACGTGTGGTTGCGGAAACGCGCAACATGGCGCTGTTCGGACAGGCCAATCTCAACCTGTCCGATCGATTCAAGCTGATCGCCGGCGCGCGTGTCGTCAACGAACGGGTGGAGGCGGACAAGAGCCGGGTCGATCCGCGTTTCAACCTGACCGACGCGGCAACCGGTCGCACCGAATCCACGGCACTGGTGTGGCGCGCCGGCGCGCAATATGATCTCAGCCACGACGCCAATGTCTTCGCGACGGTAACGCGTGGTTTCAAAGGTGGTGGGTTCGATACCAATATCGGTAACGGCCTGCTGCGTGAGGTCGCCCCGGAACGGCCGACCAATTACGAGGTCGGCATCCGCACCTTCTGGCCCGCGCTGCGCCTGACTCTCAACGCCACCGCATTCCTGACCAAGGTGAAGGATTACCAGACCGCCGGCCGCGATCCGGTCACCGCGACCTATCCGATCGTCAGTAGCAATGCGAAGACCCGCGGCGTCGAATTCGACCTTGCCTGGCGACCGGTCGACCCCGCCGACCTGACGGTCAGTTTCAGCGGCTCCTATGTCGATGCCGAATGGGGCGCCTTCCGCAATGCGCCTTGTTTCGGCGGGCAGACCCTGGCCGAGGGTTGCGTGCCCGCGCCCAATGCCCCGGCAGGGTCGCCTGGCGTGCAGCAGGACCTGACCGGTGCACGACTGCCTTTCTCGCCGAGCTGGCAACTCAATCTTGGCGGGTCGTACGGCATCCCGCTGTCCGACGCGCTCAAGCTGCGGCTCGATCTTGGCACAAGCTATCGTTCGACGCAGCTCATCGCCTTCCCGAACAATCCGCGCGCGCGCCAGGGCGGTTATACGCTGGTCAACGCCGCGATCGCGATCGCCGGCAAGGACGATCATTGGAAGCTGTCGGTGTTCGGCAAGAACCTGCTCGACAAGCAATTCGCCGTGACGATGTTCTCCACGCCTTTCGGCAATGCGCGCAGCCTTAGCCAGTTCCGTACCTATGAATCGCAACGCAGTATCGGACTGGCGCTCGATGTCGCTTTCTGACCCGCCCGACATTGGCACGGGCGACGGGACCGCGGCCGCGCCGCGGCTCGCCGCCGGCATGAGTTTCATCACCATCGCCGATCTGCCCGACTGGTCGACGGGTCCAACGGGCGACACGGCGGCGATCTATGCCGGGCTGAAACAGGCCGGCTATGAAACAATCCAGACGCTCGCTCCAGCGGCGGCGCGCGCCGCCGGACTGGTCCCGACCGGCATCGCGCGCGTTTTCCACGACCCGGCGGAACTGCGCGGCGTCGCGGTGCGGTGGCGCGACGCCGGTTGCGACTGCACCACGGTGCAGCTCGGCACCGGGGTTGAGGATGACGACCAGATGGCGCGGCTCGCCGAGGCCTTGCTTGAAGCGGCGGTGCAAGAGGGTCATCCGCTATTCCTCGAGACCCACCGCGCGACGATGACTCAGGATATCCGCCGCACGCTCGACCTGGTCGCGCGCTTTCCGGAGCTGCGCTTCAATGGCGATTTCGCGCATTGGTATATCGGCCATGAGCTGACCTATGGCGACATGGAGATGAAGTTCGACGTGATGCGTCCGGTGTTCGCGCGCACCCGCTTCCTGCATCTGCGCGTCTGTTCAAACGCGGTTGGCCAGCTCAGCGCGAGCGACCCGGCGGCGGCGACGCATCTTGGTTTTTTCAAACGCATGTGGACCGAAAGCTTTCGCGGCTTCCTCGCCGATGCACCACCAGGAGGCTATTTCACCGTCATGCCCGAACTGCTCCCGCCACGCTCTTTCTATCCCCGCATGGTCACCGGACCCGATGGTCAACCGCGCGAGGAAAGCGATCGCTGGACCGAGGCAGCGTTCCTGATCGAGCAAGCGCGCACCTGTTTCCACGCGGCGCAGGACATGATCGATGCTTGATATCCGTGGCACCCGCTTCGTCGATCGCGACGGCCGTCACGTGCTGTTGCGAGGGGTCAATCTGGGCGGCGACTGCAAACTGCCATCGTCCGTACCGGGGACGCATCTGCCCGATGATTTCGCGGATCACCGTGTCGTCAGCTTTGTCGGACGGCCCTTTCCGCTCGACCAGGCCGATGCGCATCTCGCGCGGCTGGCGCACTGGGGGTTCAACACGCTGCGGCTGCTGACCAGCTGGGAGGCGGTCTCGCATGCCGGGCCGGGGCTGCACGACGAGGCCTATCTCGACTATCTGCGTGCGGTCTGCCGCAAGGCGGCGGCGCATGGTTTCTTCGTCTTCATCGACTTCCACCAGGATGTCTGGTCGCGCATGACCGGCGGCGACGGCGCGCCCGGCTGGACGTTCGAAGCGGTCGGGCTCGACTTTACGCGCTTCGCGGCGGCCGACGCGGTACATCTGATGCAGGCGCGCTACGACGCACGGCTGGGCGGCCGACAAGCAAGCTATCCGCAGATGAGCTGGAGCAGCAATTACCGCCTGCCCGCCAACGCGATCATGTGGACCCTGTTCTTCGGCGGTCGCACCTACCTGCCCGATTTCGCGCCGGACGGTCGGCAAGTCCAGGATCTGCTGCAGGGCGATTATCTCGATGCGATGCGCGCCGTGGCGCAACGTGTCGCGGATATTCCCGACGTGATCGGGTTCGATACGCTCAACGAGCCCGACACCGGGCTGATCGGCCGTCCGCTCGCCTATCGTCATATCGAGCGTAGCGCCGCGCATCCCGAACCGATCCGCCCGGGCTGGGCAATGAGCCCGCTCGACATGCTGCTGATCGCCGACGGCAAGGCGCGCGAAATCCCCATGCTCGCGCGCACCGGAAATGGTTTCGAGGTCGCACTGGCGGGCCATCGCACTGCCAATCCCGACGCGGTGCGGCTGTGGCGCGATGGCGTGGCTTGCCCGTTCGCCATGGCCGGGCTTTATGACGGCGATACCGCGCTCAGGCCCGACCATTTCACTCATGTGCAGGGCGACGCGGTGGATCCGGAACGCGACCATGTGCTGCCCTTTTTCCACGCCGTCGCCGATACGGTGCGAAGCGTGCGCGCGGACTGGCTGATCTTCGCCGAGGTCAATCCCTACCGCGCCTTTGCCGGCAATGGTTTCCCTGATGGCATGCCCGATCGCTGCGTCAATGCGAGCCATTGGTACGATCTTGCAGCACTGGTGACGAAGCGCTTCGATGCCCGCCGCGCCGCGCAATATCCGGCCGAACTGGCGGTGATCAAACGCATCGGCGACAAGCTCGGCGGCCCCACGCTGATCGGCGAGTTCGGTCTGCCCATGGATCTCGACGAGGGGCGCGCATTCGCCGACTGGGCGGCGGGCGATCATGGTTCCGGCCCATGGCAGGACCATGTCACGGCACTCGGCGCGATGTACGACGCGCTCGATGCGCATCTGCTCAGCGCGACGCAGTGGAACTACACCGCCACGAACCGCAACGACGCGGCGGTCGGCGATGGCTGGAACCAGGAGGATTTGTCGATCTTCAGCGCCGATCAGGCGACGGGGGGCGGTGATCCGGACAGCGGCGGCCGGGCGGTCGCGGGTTTTGCGCGGCCCTATGCCCGTGCGGTGCAGGGAGTCATCGCCACGCAACGGTTCGCCGCGGACACCGGCGTCTTCACGCTCGGCTTCGAAGCGGACACCGCGATCGTTGCGCTGACCGAGATCGTGCTGCCGTCCGTCCATTTCCCGCTCGGCGCAACCGTGTCGGCCGATGGCTGCGAACGAATGCCGGATTCGCCGACCGGTCTGCTCATGCTCCGGGCATTGCGCAACGGCGCTATGGAGGTGCGCGTGACGGCGATCAGGGCATAGCTTGCTGATGCGACAGCGCCGATCGCCAGTCGCCGGATCGAGCAAGTCGGTTGCGCGCCAGCAAAGCGTGTCTCATATCTCGCCGATGCCCACCGACCTCCCGTCCGTCTCGACTTTTCCCGCGCCATCGGACATCGCCCCGGTCGATCCCGAGCGCAGCCCGACCCAGGCGGTTCATTACTGGCTCGGCCGCGACATCGTGCGCGGCGTGTTCGCACCACTCGAACGGCTCAAGATCGATCAGCTGGTGAGCTTCTACAATGTCGGGCATAGCCCGGTGCGGGAGGCGATCCTGCTCCTGTCGGCCGGCGGGCTGGTCGTTCACGAACATCAAAAGGGTCACCGCGTCGCGCCGGTGTCGCTCGCCGATTACACCGACCTGCTCAACGTCTATCTGCGCATCTATCGCCTTGCGTTGAAGATGGCGCTCGAAAATGGCGACGACGGGTGGGAGGAAACGGTGATCGTCCAGCTCCACCGCTCGCTGAAGGTGCAGAAGAATTTCGACGACCCCGAGCATCGCGAGATGTGGCAACGTGCCTATGGCAATCTCCACTATGCCTTGCTCGCCGGTTGTGGATCGCCGCTGATGATCAAGCTGTGGATGGACCTGGGCAACCGGCTCGAGCGCTACGTCAACCTCTTCGCCGACCGCGCGGTCGATTTGACGCTCGATCATCACAGCAAGCATCGTGAGATCGTCGATGCGCTGGTGCATCGCGATGCGGCGCGCCTCGAACAATCGGTCAGCGATTTCTTCGCGCTGGGCGCATCGTTCCAGCGCTCGGTCGCCGTGGCGCTCGCGGCCTATGAGGCGACACCGGTGATCGAAGAGGCCGACCCGAACGAGCCGATCGTGCGCAAGCGCGGGCGTCCACGGAAAAATCCTGCCAAAACCTGATAATTTTCTGGAATTAAATTAAAATTATATCTAACTTTCCCGAAAATAACGGGAGAGCGATATGTCTGGGGCAGCGCAGCCGAAACTCGGCCTGAAGGGAATGCTCGGCTTTACCGTCGGGGATTTCGCCTTCAATCTCTATTGGCAGAGCGTTTCGCTGTACCTGCTGTTTTTCTATACCGACGTGGTCGGCTTGCGAGCGGGCGTGGCGGGCCTGATCTACATGATCGCGTCGATTTTCGACGCGGTGATCGATCCGCTGATGGGCGCCATCGCGGACCGGACGCGGACGCGTTGGGGCCGTTACCGCCCTTATATCCTGTTCGGCACGCCGTTCGTCGGCATTGCCTTCCTACTGCTCTATTACCGGCCACCACTCGAAGGCGCGGGTCTCGCGGCGTGGATGCTCGCCGCGCACATCATCTTCCGTATTGCCTATACGGTCGTCTCGATTCCCTTCACCGCGATGTCGGCGCGGCTGACCAGCAATTCGGCCGAACGCGGGTCGATGGCCGGGCTGCGCATCATCTTCGCGACACTTGCCGGCCTGACGGTCGCGATATCGACTCAGCCGCTCGCGGCGCATCTGGGTGGCGGCGATCCGGCCACCGGCTTCTTCGCCGCGGCGGCGATCTTCGCGGCGATCGCGTCGCTCGTCCTGCCGATCGTCTTCTTCGCCACGCGCGAGCCCGCCGAAACGGAAGAGGATTGCGCACCGGCGAACCTCGCCGAATATTGGTCGGCGCTGCGCGACAATCGCGCCTTATGGGCGCTGCTCGCCGGCGTTTGCGCCGGGGTGGTCTGCTCGACCGCGCTGGGCAAATCGATCCTCTATTATTTCAAATACAACCTCGGCAACGAAGACGGCGGGCGCATAGCATTGAGCATCGTGGCGGCATCCGGCCCGCTCATCGTGCCGGTGTGGATGGCGATCTCGCGCTGGATCGGCAAGCGCAACACCTGGTTCGCGGCAATCGCCTGGGGGCTGGTAGGACTGTTGTGGTTCTCGCTCACCGATGTCCGTTCGAACGGCATGGCGATCGCCTTCTTCCTGTGGATGCAGGTGACCGGGCTGGGCCTGGCGCTGGGCTTCTGGTCGATCCTGCCGGACACGGTCGAATATGGCGAATGGCGGACCGGGCGGCGCACCGAATCCTTCGTCTTCGGGCTTGGTCAGTTCTTCCTCAAGGTGGCGCTCGGGTTGGGCGCCGGCCTGTTCGGCTGGCTGCTCGACCAGATCGGCTATCGCGCCAACACGGTCCAGACGCCCGAAACGCTGGCGCATATGAAGATCCTGATGACCGCGCTGCCCGCGCTGGGCCTGACCCTCGCCGGGGTCGCCATGGTCTTCTATCCACTGCGTGGCGGCCGGCATGCCGAAATCGTCGAGGAGCTGGCCAATCGACGGCGGCTGCCGGCCGAAGCGGACGGGCAAGCCTGATCGCCCGCCCCCTCCCGGTTACGGAAGACTGGGGATGATGCCGAGCTGTACGCCGCGACGGAAACGTTCGTCGTCGATCTGCGGCCACGGTTCGGGAACCGGGTGATCCACGATCGGCCAGGCGACCGGGGTTGCCGCACCGTCGATCGCCGCGCCCGGCTTTATGCCGCAACGATCGACCGAGGGGTGACGCATCTCGCCGGCGTCGCGCGTGCAACCATCGGCGAAATAGATCGCGGTATAGACGCGCCGCATCGCATTCGAACGATTGCCCATCGCCATGTGCATGGTCAACCCGTGATGGAAAATCACATCACCGGGCGAGGCCGGCACGAAGCGCGCCTGATCCGCGACGTTCGATGCGGCATCTTCACCGCCGCGAAAGATGTCGACATAGCGCGGCGCATCGCGGTGCGAACCCGGCACATAACCCATGCACCCGGTCGCTTCGTCCGCTTCGACGAATGGAATCCAGGCGGTCACCGTCCTGAGTTCGGCGATCGGCCAATAAGGATGATCCTGATGCGCCTGGGTCGGCAGCCCGCCCGGTTCCTTGTACAGCGCCTGATCGTGCCACAGCCGCAGCCGGTCGGCGCCGACCAGCCGGGCCGCCACTTCGCAGACCGCAGGATGAAAGGTCAGCGCGCGCACCTCCGGGAAATCCTCCCAGATATACTGGCATTGCAGGAAGGATTGTTCGTAGCGGCTCTTCTCTTCCAGCCGGCGGTGATCGGCCGACTTGCGCACCGCCACCGCCCGATCCACCGCCGCGGCATATCCCGCAAGATCGCGCCGATCGATCAGGCCGCGCAGGACGACGAAACCATCGCGGTCGAACGTCGCTTTCAGGTCCGTGGGATCCACGCCATCATGCACGTCATTCGTCCACAATGAGAAATTGCCGCGCCGGATCGTCCTGCGCCACGGTCGATCCGTCCGCAGCAAGGGCATGAGCACCGTCCGGCGCATATTGCAGGATATAGGCTTTGCGAACCGTGCCCTGTTTCAGATTGGGTCCGGTCCGGTGCGGCGCCAGCGATGAAAACAGGATGATGTCGCCGGCCTTTGCCGGCACCGCCACGGCATCTTCCGCTTCCTCCAGGCACTTCAGGCCGATCGGCGTTTGCCAATGCTCAAGCGTGCCGAGCCGGTGCTTGCCGGGCGCGATCCAGGGGCAGCCATTGTCCACATCGACATCGACCAGCGGAATCCAGAATGTCAGATATTGCTGCGGCTCGATAAAGGTATAGCCATTATCCTGGTGCCAGGGGAATTCCTGCGCCTTGCCCGTCTTCTTGTAGACCGACTGATCCCAATAGAGGCGCACGCGATCGCCCGCGAGATCGCGGCAAAGGTCGCGAATGGCCGGATGGGCGGCAAAGCTGCGCAAGACGTCCGACTTGGTCACGAGATGCGCGGCAAAAGTGATCGTGCCGGAAGAGGTGAGCCGAAACTGCCCGCCCATCTGTTCCGAGACATAACGCTCATAGGCCTCTTCGATCGGATCGATCGTTGCGATCACCGCTGCGATCTCGTCCGGTGTGAAGGCGTCCCGGATCAGCACGAAACCATCGCGATCAAATGCCGCCGCTTGCTCATGATCGAGCCGACGCAAAGTCCGATCGGCGGGAATATCTTGCCATGCGAAGTCGCGGCCGCGTGAATCGATGCGGGGTTCGGTATGCGGTCGGGTCGCCATGGTTTCTCCTAATGATAAGCCACCGGGCAAGCCGGGCGATCGTCGCACGGCCCCGATCGGCGTTTGCAATTATCTCGTTATTCGATCTGTTTTGCCAATTTATATCTATTTTCTATAGAATCCAATAGAAAATTGGCAGCGCGGAACAGCGCGGGCGCAAACCGGCAGCCGGCGCCCATTGGGTTGCCGGGAATTTGTGCTATCGCCGCCGCTATCGCCGGGCGCCGCGGTATCGCTAAGCTTCGTGGCGCAGATCGTAAGCTTGTCGGGCGATCTCGATCTGGTCGAGGTGGCGCATCGCCCATTGCCCGAGGCTGACCACGGGTTCGCACAACGAACATCCCAGTTCGGTGAGTTCGTAGTCGACCCGCGGCGGCACGGTCGGGAACACCGTACGCGTCACCAGACCATCGCGCTCCAGCCCACGCAGCGTGAGCGTCAGCATGCGTTGCGAAATGCCGTCGATCTCCCGCTTCAGTTCGTTGAACCGCCGCGATCCGTCGCGCGCCAGGATCATGATGGTCAGGATGCTCCATTTGTCACCGACGCGCGCAAGCACCGGTGCGACCGAACGGCAGCTCGCTTTCTGCTCGTCATGCCCCGGCAAGGTTACAGCGATGTGCCCGAGTGACAAAATAGTGCCTCCTTGCGGCGCTCCCGGCAGGTCACATATCCCGCCTCAGTTACTCATATATACCTAAAGGACGGAATATGAAGCTTCTCCATATCGATTCGAGCATCCTCGGCGACAATTCGGTCAGCCGCATTCTGTCGGCTGGGGTCGTGCAGCGACTGGTTGCGGCGACACCCTCGCTCGAAATGAGTCGCCGTGACCTCGCAGCCGAACCGCTGACCCATGTCGACCTCGCGTCGCTGCCGGCGGACACCTCGGAAGCTGCGCTCGCGAGTACCGACGTGCTGGAAGAATTCATCGCCGCCGATGTGGTCGTGATCGGCGCACCGATGTATAATTTTACCATCCCCAGCCAGCTCAAGGCATGGCTCGACCGTATCCTGATCGCGGGCAAGACGTTCAGCTATGGCCCCGAGGGCGTGCAAGGCCTGGTGACCGGCAAGCGTGTCATCGTCGCCGTGTCGCGCGGTAATTTCTATGGAGCGGACTCGCCCGCCGCGTCGTTCGAGCATCTCGAATCCTATCTTGCTTCGGTGTTTGGATTCATCGGTATCGTGCCCGAGTTCATCGTCGCCGAAGGCGTTGCAACCAGTCCCGAGGGCCGCACCACGGCAATCGCCGCCGCACAGGGCGAAATCGCCGCGCTTGCCGCTTGATTCGTACGCTCGCTAAGGTACTGGACGTCCAGCGCAAACACACTATATACCGATCGGTATGGAACAGACTCTCGCCCCTCCGCCCGTAAAGGGCCGACCTCGGGAATTTTGCACCGAGGAGGCGCTCGCCGCCGCGTTGCGCGTATTTTGGCGTAACGGGTATGAAAGTGCGTCGATGGCGGAGCTGACCGCGGAGATGGGCATCACCAAGCCCAGCCTCTACGCCGCGTTCGGCAACAAGGAAGCGTTGTTCCACAAGGCGCTCGATCTCTATGAGCGCGAAAAACTTGCCTATACCGTTGCCGCGCTCGACGCGCCGACCGCACGGGGCGTTGCAGAACGCTTCCTGGTCGGCGCGCTCGAGATGCAGATGAGTTCGTGCGATCCGAAAGGATGTCTCGGCGTGATCAGTTCCGTGTCGTGCGGCGGTCCCGAGGCCGAATCGATCAAGGCGGACGTCATCGCGCGACGCGCATCGTCGGAAGCCGCGCTGATCGCGCGATTCGAGCGTGCCAAGACCGAGGGCGATCTGCCCGAGACTCTCGAACCCGACGCGCTCGCGCGTTATCTCTACGCCCTGCTTCAGGGCCTGTCGGTTCAGGCCGGATCGGGGGCGTCCTGCACCCAGTTGCAGCAGCTCGTCGATACCAGTCTCGCCATCTGGCCAACCCGCTAGAAAATAATTATACTCAGCGGTACACAAAGCTGTTGACGCAGCGCAACACAAAGTTATATACCGCTTGGTATTGAAGTTGGACTCTCCGGTGAGCCCGACGATCGGCACGGGAGAACCCCTGATGACGAACACCTGATTCGACCGCGTCTGGTTTCGGCCATTCGCATTTCACCAATTCCAGCGAGCGATTGCGGCACCCCCTTAGCGGCGTTTCCGTGAGCGTTTGAACATGCCCCACGGCCAGTCCGGCGCGAACGATGCGCGTTCGCGGACGGCGCCGTGCGGCCATCATCCAAGGGGATTTCCAATGGCCTATCTGGACATCAACAACATGACCGCCGCACCGATGACCGCCCGTTCGGCGGCCCATACGGACGCGCGCCGCGACATGACCGCACCCGCCGGCTTCTCGGCGCTGGAATGGAGCGTCATCGCGCTGGCCAAGCGCGACCGGATCAGCAGCCTGTCCGAACCGAGCCGAGTCTCGCGTGCGCTGGGCGGCCTGTTCGGCCTCGGCACCACGTCGAAGCTCGCCGAACCGAAGCTTGAAACGCTGCGCCGGCTCGCCGTGCATGCATGGAAGCGCGGTTATGCGCTGCCCGCGTCCGAGGTCGCCAATTTCCTGAATGCCGGGTTCAGCATGGGCCAGGCCGAAACATTAGTGGCAAGCGTGACCGGCGGACAGGTCGGCCAGCTCGCCTGGAGGATCGCCGCGTGAACATGATTACCCCTATCGAAGCCGAGAACAGCTCGCCGGTTCGACCGTTGCGCGACGGCTTCGCCCGCTTGCCCGGCTGGCAGCGTGGCGCGCTGATTCTCATCCCTCTCGCCTTGGTCGGCGCGGCTGGCGCAAAGCTTGCCGACCAGTCCCCGGCAGTGGCGGCGGTGCCACCCCCCGCCGCCGTCACTGTTGCGGCACCCCTGGTTCGGCAAGTCAGCGAATGGGACGATTATGTCGGCCGCTTCGCGCCGAGCCGGTCGGTCGAGATCCGTCCGCGCGTCGCGGGCGAAGTGACCGGCATCCATTTTCGCGATGGCGAGATCGTGCGCAAGGGCCAGTTGCTCTTCACCATCGATGCGCGGCCGTTCGCGGCGGCGCTGGCCGAGGCGCGCGCCAATGCGGCGAGCGCATCGAGCGCCCTTGCACTGGCGCGGACCGATCTGGGCCGCGCGACTCAGCTGATCGACGACGAGGCGATCTCCGCCGGTGAAGTCGATTCGCTGCGTGCCAAGGTGCAGGCGGCAAGCGCTGCCCTCGCCGCTGCCAATGCCCGGGTCCGCGCCCGCGCTCTCGACGTCGAGTTCACTCAGGTACGCGCACCGATCAGCGGGCGGATCTCCGACCGCAAGGTCGATGCCGGCAACCAGGTGGCGGGCGGCGAAGGCACTGGCGGCACGGTGCTGACCACGATCAATGCGCTCGATCCGATCTATTTTAGCTTTGACGGATCGGAAGCATTGTATCTGAAGACGCAGCGCGAACGGCAGCCCGGCGCGGAAGCGGCGGCGGTCGAGATCCAGTTGCAGGATGAGAGCGAGCATCGCTGGAAGGGCAAGCTCGACTTTACCGACAATGGCCTCGACCAGCGCTCCGGCACGATCCGCGGCCGAGCGGTGCTGAGCAATCCGAACTACTTCCTGACGCCCGGCATGTTCGGCAATATGCGCCTCGCCAGCAGCGGTACGGCGAATGCGCTGCTCGTGCCCGACGCCGCGATCCAGACCGATCAGGTGCGCAAGGTGGTGATGACGGTCGATGCGCAGAATCAGGTGGTCGCCAAGCCGGTGACGCTGGGTCCGGTGGTCGACGGCCTGCGCATCATCCGGTCGGGCCTGACGCCCAAGGACCGGGTGATAATCGCCGGGATCCAGATGGCGATGCCCGGTTCCAAGGTCGCGCCGCGTCTCGGCAAGATCAGCGGTCAGGCACAGGCGCCGGCGCCCCAGGTATCGTTGCCGGTGGCCGGCGAGGCGACTTTGGGCGGACGCTGAATACCGCCCGTTCGCCCTGAGCCTGTCGAAGCCCACGCGCTGCGGGTGCCCTTCGACAGGCTCAGGGCGAACGGGGCTTTTATCAGCTCGACGCACTAACTCCTTCTTTCGAGGACAGTCCTATGCGCTTCTCGCGCTTCTTCATCACGCGGCCGATCTTCGCCGCGGTGATCGCCGTCGTCATCACTCTGGTGGGCGCGATTGCCTATCTCAGCCTGCCGGTGTCGCAATATCCCGACATCGTGCCGCCGACCGTGACGGTCAGCGCGGTCTATCCCGGCGCGAGCGCCGAGACGGTGGCCGAGACGGTCGCCGCGCCGATCGAGCAGGAGATCAACGGCGTCGACAACATGCTGTACCAGTCGTCGCAATCGACCGGTGACGGCAAGCTGGTCATCACCGTCACGTTCAAGATCGGCACCGATCTGGATGCCGCTCAGGTGCTGGTACAGAACCGCGTCGCAGTCGCCGTGCCGCGCCTGCCCGAAGACGTGCAGCGCCTCGGCGTCGTCACGCGCAAGACCTCGCCCGACTTCCTGATGGTGGTTAATCTGGTCTCGCCCGACGATTCGCTCGATCGCGGTTATATCTCCAACTATGCGCTGACTCAGGTGCGCGACCGGTTGAGCCGGATCGACGGCGTCGGCGACGTGCAGCTGTTCGGCAGCCGCGATTATTCGATGCGCGTATGGATCGACCCCGGTCGTGCCTCCGCGCTTGACCTGACCGCGGGCGAGATCGTCGCCGCGCTTCGTGCGCAGAACGTCCAGGTCGCCGCCGGCACGCTTGGGCAGCCCCCCTATGCCACCGGCAACGCCTTCCAGCTCAATGTCGAGACGCAAGGCCGCCTGACCGACCCCAAGCAGTTCGCCGATGTGGTGATCCGCACCGACGCCGATGGCCGCCAGGTCAAGGTCTCGGACGTCGCCCGGGTCGAACTCGGTGCACAGGACTATGGCTCCAACACCTATCTCAGCGGCAAGCCGACCGTGATCGTCGCCGTGTTCCAGCGCCCCGGATCGAACGCGCTTGCCGCGGCCGAAGGCGTCAACGCAGCGATGAAGGACATGTCGGCCCGCTTCCCCAAGGGCCTTGCCTATAGCGTCATCTACAACCCGACCGAGTTCATCTCGCAGTCGATCGACGCAGTGAAGGACACGTTGTTCGAGGCGATCCTGCTGGTCGTGCTCGTCATCCTGGTCTTCCTGCAGAAATGGCGCGCGGCAATCATCCCGGTGGTCGCGATTCCGGTCTCGCTGATCGGCACCTTCGCGGTGCTGGCGGCGATGGGCTATTCGCTCAACAACCTCTCGCTGTTCGGTCTGGTGCTGGCGATCGGCGTGGTGGTCGATGACGCGATCGTCGTGGTCGAGAATGTCGAGCGCAACCTCGAACATGGCCTCTCCCCGCTCGAAGCCGCGCGGAAATCGATGGACGAAGTGTCCGGCGCACTGGTCGCGATCGTGCTGGTGCTGATCGCGGTGTTCATCCCGACCGTGTTCCTCACCGGCCTGTCGGGCGCGTTCTACCGCCAGTTCGCGGTGACCATCTCGACCGCGACGGTGATCTCGCTGATCCTGTCGCTGACCCTGTCCCCGGCGCTCGCCGCGATCCTGCTCAAGCCCAATGCGCAGCAGGGCAAGGGCAACCGCGTGACGCAGCTGCTGCGTCGTGCCGCCGATGCGTTCAACCGTGGGTTCGAGCGGCTGAGCATTGGATATGCTGCCCTCACGCGGCGGCTGGTGTCGGCACCGAAAAAGATGATGACTGCCTATGCCGCGCTGATCGCGATCACGGCAGGCGTGTTCTGGGCGACGCCGACCGGCTTCATCCCGGCACAGGATCAGGGTTACTTCCTGACCGTCATCCAGTTGCCGCCCGGTTCCTCGGTCGAACGCACCGACGCGGTGATGCGCAAGGTCGCCGCGCGCATCCTGCCTGGTGCCGGCATCAAGGGCGCGGTGATGCTCGCCGGGTTCGACGGGCCGTCGCAGACACTCGCGCCGAACGCCGCCGCCGCTTACTTCCCGCTCAAGAGCTTCGAGGAGCGCAAGGCCCTCGGCGTCAGCTTTCCCGAGATCATGGCCCAGGCGCAAAAGGCGACCGCGGACATCACCGAAGCGCGGTTGATGATCGTGCCGCCGCCCCTGATCCAGGGCATCGGTTCGGCCGGCGGCTATCGCCTGATGGTCAAGGATCAGGAGGGGCGCGGCTATGACCAGCTGGCCAAGGCTTCGACCGACCTCATCGGCAAGGCCAATGGCACCAAGGGGCTGAACCAGGTCTATACCTTCTTCGAAACCGCCACGCCGCGTGTGTTCGCCGATGTCGACCGGACCAAGGCAAACATGCTCGGCGTGCCGCCGGAGCGGGTGTTCGAGGCGCTGCAGGTCTATCTCGGCTCCGCGTTCGTCAACGACTTCAACCTGCTCGGGCGCACCTATCGCGTCACCGCGCAGGCGGATTCGCAGTTCCGCGAGACGACCGCCGACATCGCCAATCTGAAGACGCGCTCGAACTCCGGCCAGATGGTGCCGATCGGTTCGGTGTCGACCTTCAAGGACAAGACCGGGCCGTACCGCGTCGTCCGTTACAATCTCGCCCCCGCGGTCGAGGTCGATGGCGACACCGCGCCGGGTTATTCGTCGGGCCAGTCGCTGGTCGCGATGGAGAAGCTCGCCGACTCCACACTGGCAAGCGGTTACAGCCATGAATGGACCGGCATCGCGTACCAGCAAAAGGCGGCGGGCAGCACTGCGGCTCTGGTCTTCGCGATGGCCGTGGTGTTCGTGTTCCTGGTGCTGGCGGCGCAATATGAGAGCGTCACCTTGCCGCTGGCGATCGTGCTGATCGTGCCGATGTGCCTGCTTGCGGCGATGACCGGCGTGAACCTCAGGGGTATGGACAATAACGTCCTGACCCAGATCGGGCTGGTCGTGCTGATTGCCTTGGCCGCGAAGAACGCGATCCTGGTGGTCGAGTTCGCCAAACAGGCCGAGGATCAGGATGGCCTGTCGCCGATCGAGGCGGCGGTGCGCGCGGCAAAGGACCGGTTGCGGCCGATCCTGATGACCAGCTTCGCATTCATCCTCGGCACGGTGCCGCTGGTGACGGCAAGTGGGGCGGGCGCCGAGCTTCGCCAGGCGCTGGGCACCGCGGTGTTCTTCGGCATGATCGGGGTGACCGGCTTCGGCCTGCTCTTCACGCCGACCTTCTATGTGGTGTGCCGGGCGCTGGCCCAGCGGTTCGAGCGCAAGCGCCCGGTTGCCGCCCAGGGTCACGAAGGCCCGGCACCCACACTTCAGCCTGCCGAATAGGAGCGGCACATCATGAAACACATCCTTCTCGCCACCCTGTCCTCGCTCGCGCTTGCCGCGTGCGCCGCCGGGCCCAACTATGTCGCGCCGATCCCCGCGCCCAAGGCGGCGGCGCCGTTCATCGGCGCGGCCAACCCCGCCTTCACCGCGGCGGCAGCGGACGATCACTGGTGGCGGCTGTACCGCGACCCGGTGCTCGACGGACTGGTCGCCGATGCGCTGGCGGCCAATACCGACATCCGCGTCGCGGTGGCGCGACTCGACAAGGCGCGTGCGTCGCTGCGCGGCGTCCGGTCGGACCGTCTGCCGCAGACCAGCATCGGCGCGAGCGGCACCTATGGCCGGTCGCCCGAGACCCAGCGCCTGCCCGGTAGTGCTGCCGAAGACAGCGCGTTCGATGTCGGCTTGAGCGTGTCCTACGAGCTCGACCTGTCGGGCCGGGTCAAGCGCAACATCGAGGCGGCGCGCGGCGATGTCGCGGCGGCGGATGCGGATGCCGATGCGGTGCGCGTCGCGGTCGTCTCCGCGACGACCCGCGCCTATGTCGATGCCGCGTCCTCGGCCGAGCGGCTCGAAGTCGCCAAGCGCGTCGTCGACCTGCTCGACAAGTCGGCGGCGCTGACCGGCAAGCGAGTCGCGGCGGGCCGCGCGGCGAAGCTCGACCAGGTGCGCATCACCACGCTACGCGACCAGCGCGCGGCGAACGTGCCGGCGATCGAGGCGGAGCGCCAGGCGGCCCTGTTCCGGCTCGCCACGCTGACCGGTCGTACGCCGCAAGACCTGCCGGCCGCAGCCGCCGCGCGCACCGTCACGCCGACGCTCGACCAAGCCATCCCGGTCGGCGACGGCGCCGCGTTGCTCGCGCGCCGGCCCGATATCCGCGCCGCGGAACGCAGGCTGGCCGCGTCGACCGCGCGGATCGGCGTCGCGACCGCCGAACTCTATCCGCAGATCTCGCTCGGCGGATCGGTCGGCACGGCGGCAACGAGCATCGGCGACCTGTTCACCGGTGGCGCATTGCGCTGGCTGCTCGGGCCGTTGATCAGCTGGTCCTTCCCCAACCAGGAAGCGGCGCGTGCCCGTATCGCCGGCAGTGAAGCGGACAGCCGCGAGGCGCTGGCCGAGTTCGACGGCGTCGTGCTGCGCTCGCTCGAAGAGACCGAGACCGCGCTGTCGACCTATGCGCGCGAGATCGAACGCAACGCGGCGCTGCGATCGGCCCGCGATGGCGCCGCGGCTGCGATGCGCATCACCCGCGCCCGTCAGCGCGCCGGGCAGATCGATTCGCTCGACGTGCTCGATTCCGAGCGCACCTTCGCCGACACCGAGGCGGACCTCGCGTCGTCGAGCGCACGGATTGCCGGCGCGCAGATCGACCTGTTCCGATCGCTCGGCGGCGGATGGGACAAGGCCGACCGCGCGGTTGCCGTTGGCGCGAAGGCGGGCGGCGGGAGCGGCCGCTGAAGCTGAAGCACGGAGAATCAGGCCCTCGTTTCGGGACTCGCTGACCAGATGCAGTTGAGTCGGGCACTCCCGCAGCCGCCACCGGAAGCGGCGTGATTTCCCGCAGCTACGGGAAATCCTGCGAGAAAATGCTTTTTTGGCTGTTCTGCGGGAAACCACGGGAAAAACTGCGGGTAATTCCGCGCGACCGCACGGGAATATCGTGTGGCGCTTACGGGAATATCGGGAAATTTCCGGCGCGGAGATCATGCTCTGCCCGTCCTGCGGTTCTGCTCGAATCAACTGGTCCATCGGGACAGGCTGGCAGCGGGGGCCGAGCGGTTGAATCGAGCGAGCCGGCACGCGGGTGATGGATCAGAAATGTGCCATGCGCTACCCAGCTTAGTCGGCGCTTATTTTGGCTTTAGCTCCTGGTGGCGGTATCGAAGGAGGTCATTGCAGGGCAGTTCGAGATACTCGTCATCGCACCGCTCGACAGGTTGGATAACAGATCCGCCAAACTATGATTTGGCTGCGGCAAATTCGCTCACGGAATCGCGAAACGCCTGGACCTGACGATTGAGTTCGATCAGCTTTTCGACGGGCAAACCGGCCGCCGCGAACAATAGTTCGCCCAGACAATGGGACTTCGCCTGCAGGCCGACACCAGCCGGCGTCGCCGTCACCACGACCTGACGTTCGTCCGCCGGATTCCTGCGCCGCTCGACCAGGCCCGCTTGTTCGAGTCGTTTCACCAAAGGCGTGACGGTGCTCGATTCCAGGGCGAGGCGCTCGGCGATGCTGCCGATCGTATCCTCGCCGCGTTCCCACAGCACGTTCAGCACGAGATATTGCGGGTAGGTTATCCCGAGCTCGTCCAGCAACGGTTTGTAAGCGCGGTTGATCGCCATGCTCGCGCCGTAGAGCGAGAAACACAAAAGCTGGTCGAGAGAGGGCGCTTTCGCACGGGGCATGGGTTCGGCCTTGTGAGTGTCGATATCGTCGAAACTACATATCGCGATAAATTATCGCTGGACAAGGAAACCTTTCGGCCGCTACCGCATTATATATCGCGATAATAGATCGTGCAGTATATAAAAGGCGATGTGACATGAACGCTACCCCTGCCTCAATCTCCAAAAACTGGCTTCAAAATTATTATTATACCCGCGGACTGGCCGCCGCGGCGTGGGTCGGCGCGGCGTTCGCGCTGGGCAAGAGCGATCCGTCGATCGCCGCCATGCTGCTGCTCGCCTATCCCGCCTGGGATGCGCTCGCCAATCTGGTGGATGCGCGCCAGAGCGGCGGATTGAAGCGCAACCCGACGCAATCCTTCAATGTCGTGGTCAGCATCGCAACCACGATCGCGGTCGTCGTCGCGCTGGGGCAGAGCATGAATGCGGTCTATGCCGTATTCGGTGTCTGGGCCGGCCTCGCCGGACTCCTCCAGCTGTTTACCGGGGTGCGTCGCTGGAAGACTTCCGGTGCGCAGTGGGCGATGATCCTGAGCGGCGCGCAGTCGGCGCTCGCCGGCATATTCTTCTTCAAACAGTCGTTCGGCGCAACGCCGCCCGGTATTGCCGGCATCGCGCCCTATGCCGGCTTCGGCGCGTTCTACTTCCTCGTGTCCGCGGTCATGCCGACCATTTCAGCGCGTCGCCGCGCGGCGACAAGCGCTGAACCAGCCGGTCGCTGAAATCACGCGATTTTTCTTCTTATCGGTCGCACAGTGGCGCAGGCGGGTGTGCCGTCCTTGCCGGTGCCATTGACCGTTATTTCGATCACACCGCCGCCCGCAGCCGCGTGGTCGAGCAGGGTCTGTTCGATATCGTGGATGTCGATTTTCATCCTGCGCGTCCAAGGGGACGAAGGATCGCCGGCCGATTGTCCGATGCGGATATAGACGAAGCGACGTTCCGGTCCCTCGCGACGCACCTGATCGCCGAAGAATTTGGGGCCAGGCGCGATACGGATCGGAAAATCGAATGCCAGCGGCTCGCCCGCGTCCGATCGTTTCGGATCGAGCGGCGCATCATCCTTGGATTGCAGGCTGTGCAGCACGCCCGCGACCGGCTGTTCGATCACAATGCGCAGGCGGATTTCGATCTGGTCTGCCCGGGTCATAATTCAGTTATCTCCGCTGGCCGACTCGCCGCACGGGAAAGAATGAACTCGGCGCGTTCGCGAACAGATTTCGATCGGTCGGTCAGCGCCTCCGATGCGAGCCGGTGCGCGTCGGAAAGGGCGGCTTCATGCTGGATCAGGCCTGACATCGCCACGCGTCGTACCGTCGCTGCGCGATCCTTCAAGCCGCGTCGGATCATTGTAGCGCGGTCGATCTGCGTCGTTAGAGGCCGTTTCTCGAATGCGGTTTCCCGCCGGCGGACGCCCATCGACTTGTCGATCCACTGCCACCGCCAGCCCACAGTCCAACTGGCAAAGCCATCGATGAGCGACTGAGTCGCCGCCGCGCGCACCGATGGTTGAGATGCGGCAACCGCAAGCCGCTCGATATGGTCGTCCAGGACACTGGACCGAAGGGACTGTCGGAAGATCGTGGCCATGGGACCGGTGCTCCGCTTCGCGATGATATCCGCGAGAATGTCCGCAACGTCACGGCGCTCAAATGCCGCATCAAGAACGCCCCGTTCCGATCCCCAGCGGCCCCATGTTCCTTGCCGAACCAACAAAACCAATGCCGCCTCCGCCATCACCTGCGGCGAGGTGCGAGAGAATGTTCGCTCCACACAGGCGACTGCGGCGGCCCTGATCGGATCGACCCAATCATTCAGCCGCCACGCGATCGCGGCAAGAATGAAGGCGTTCGGGATCGGTCCCTGAATCTTGCGAAGGGCGGCCTCCCTCAGTCTTCCGTCGCGGTGGAAGAGAAAGAGATATTCAAGTCCGTCGACGAGATCCAGCTGATGCTGGTCCGTCAATCTTGTTCGGAAAAATCGCTCTATCCAGAGTGGCGCGCGACGCCAGCGGTAGAGCGCGGCCGCCGACACGATATCCCCTTCGGCTTGCGAAAGATGGTGCGGATCAATTGTGCCCAGCAATCGGACGATATTACGGAAGTCCCCGTCGATGCGGCGGCCCACTTCCAGCTTCGAACCGGTATCGCGCAAAGCCTCATCAAGATCGACGGGAAGAATGCTCCGATGGGTCATCGCACCATGCTGATCGTCGCGGGCCGGCCGGTCAACGCCTCCTTGCGATGGCTAGAAGGGTATCGGCAAAGTTAAACCCTTCGTTTGGGATACCGCGCCGATAGCCGCTGGTTATGACCGTCGAACACTTGCCGCATGGACACGCGCTCGCAGCAGGCCCAGTTTCCCGTTTTGATTGAGACAGCAGGGATTACCGATGCTCAACCGTCGTTCTTTCCTACTGGGGTCGACCGCACTGCTCGTCACGAGCGCTGCCGGCGCCGCGATACTGTTGCGGCCGCGCGCCGTCTTGATTGCGAGGAAGCAAGCCGTGCAGGGCCTGAGTGCGCCGATCGAGATCGTCGATGACACGTTCGGCACCCCACACATCCGCGCCGGATCGATCCCGGACGCGTTTTTCGGCCAAGGTTATGTCGTCGCACGGGACCGTCTGTTCCAGATCGATCTGTCGCATCGCCGCGAGCTCGGCCGGCTCTCGGAAGCGTTCGGCGCGCGCTTCGCCAAACACGACGCCAATGCACGCCTGTTCCATTATCGCGGCGATTTGGATGCCGAGCTGCGCCGCGTACCGCCGGAAATGCTCGATTGCGCGCGCGCTTATGTCGCGGGGATCAACGCCCGTATCGATGAGGTCGCCGCAAACCCCGACCTGCTGCCGGACGAATACCGAATCCTCAAGATCGCACCGATCAAATGGGACGTCCGTGAGCTGGTACTTGCGCGCGAGGGCGAGGCCGGCAATGCCGATGACGAGATACGCCGCGCGCAGCTCGCCGCGCTGGGGCTGCTCGAACTCGACGCCGTGGTCGCGCCGCTTCGCCCGGTCTGGACGATGCGCGTGCCCGAGGGCCTCGATACCGCGGCGGTGAGCGAGGCGGATCTAGGCGTACTCCGGCTCGGACGACTACCATTCGAGCCCGAGCGGCCGGTCGCGGACCCAGCCGGCGCGGCTGGTGCGGCCGCGCGCGCCAATGCCGGGAGCAATGCCTGGACGGTCGCACCGGCGCGGTCCACCACGGGCCGGCCGATCCTGGCCAACGATCCGCATCTCGGCATTGGCGGCTTCAGCCCGCGTCACGTAGCGCACCTGACCGCACCTGGACTCGACGTGATCGGCGGCGGCGCGCCCGGCCTGCCGGGAATCATGCAAGGCCATACCGACCGGTTCGCGTTCGGCCGCACCAATTTCCATATCGACCAGGACGATTTGTTCGTGCTCGAACTCCACCCCGACGATCCCGAGCGCTATCGCCATGACGGCGGCTGGAAGAAGTTCGAGCGCGTCGAGGAGTCGATCGCAGTCAAAGGTGCGGCGGCGGAAAAGGCAATATTGCGCTATTCTGTCCAGGGGCCGGTGGTCTCACACGATCCGGCGCGGCGTCGCGCCACCGTGCTTGGCGCGGTCTCGATGCAGCCGGGCGGCGATGGCGTGTTCGCAATGATCGCGATCAATCTGGCCAAGGACTGGGCGAGCCTGCGCAAGGCCTTTACGCTGCATCCGTCACCGACCAATTTCCACTATGCGGATGTCGACGGCAATACCGGCTGGCAGGTGATCGGCTTCGCGCCGGTGCGCAAACAGGGCGACGGGTTGCTGCCGGTGCCGGGCGACGGGCGCTATGACTGGACCGGCATGCGCGACTTCGCATCGTTGCCGAGCGAGTATAATCCCGCCAAAGGCTGGTTCGCCTCGGCCAACCAGAATAACCTGCCCGTCGACTGGCCACGCGACCGCATTCCCGCTTTTTCGTTCCGCGATCCCTATCGTTACGATCGGATCGCGCAGGTGCTGGCGAGCCAGGCCAAACACAGCCTGGCCGACAGCGTCGCGTTGCAGCACGACACGCTGTCGACGCCGGCGCGCCTGTTTCTTGAACTCCTGCCGAAGCGGCCCTCCGCTGCCGCCAAAGCCGCAGTGGAAATGCTGCGCGACTGGGATGCGCGGATCGCGGTCGAGAGCGGGGCGGCGGCTTTGTTCGAAATGACCTGGCGCGAGATCGGCAAGCGTATGCTCGCCGCGATCGTGCCCGAACGGGCCAAGGCTCTCGTGACCGAGATCGCGCCGTCGGTGCTGCTCGATCTGCTCGCGCACCCCGATGCGCGGCTCGGCGCCGATCCGCGCGCCGCGCGCGATGCGATGCTCGACGAGGCGCTTGTCTCCGCCTGGACCGAGGCGCGCGGCCGGCTCGGTCCCGATTCCACGACATGGCGCTACGGCACGCTCCACCAGGTGCGGCTCCGCCATCCACTATCGGCGATCCCGGCGATCGCCGCCGCCTTTCCGCCAATCGAGGGCGAAGGGTCGGGCGGCGACGGCTATACCGTGATGGCGCGCTGGCTGAGTTCCGGCCCGGGCTGGAGTGTCGGTGGCGGCGCCAGCTATTTGCAGGTGATCGATGTCGGCGGGTGGGACAATTCGCTGATGCTGGTCCTGCCCGGCCAGTCGATCGATCCACAGTCGCCGCACTATCGCGACATGTACAAACCCTGGGTGGCGGGCCAGATGCAGCCGATGCCGTTCAGCCGTGAAGCGGTCGATGCGAACGCCGTCTCGCGCACCACGCTGCGGCCGTCATAGGACATCATCGGTGCGGGCGAGATCATTCCCTCCCTTCGTTCGTAAATTGAGTCCGCAGCGCCCTGGAACGAGGAAGATCGCCATGTCCTATCGGCTCGCTGCCTGCTTGTTGATCGCCGTCTCGCAGCTTCCCGGTCCTGCCCTGGCCGATGATCGCGCCTTCGACAAAGCGCTGACCGATTTCCGCAAGCTCCAACGCGCCGAAATCAAGCGATCGGGCATTGTCGGCAGCAGCTTCTATGTCGTGCGCGACGGTCGTGTCGTGGTTGCCGACCATATCGGGCAGCAGGACGCGGATGCCAATCTGCCGGTGGACTCGCAAACCATCTATCATTGGGCGTCGATCACCAAGACGATGACCGGGATCGCGATCATGCAGCTGCGCGATCGCGGGCTGCTGACGTTGGACGACCCGATCGTCCGTTATGTGCCCGAACTTGCCGCGGTGCATAATCCGTTCGGCGATACAGCGGCGATCACGCTGCGTCAGTTGATGAGCCACAGCGCCGGTTTCGGCGGCGCGACATGGCGCTGGCGCGATCGCGACTGGCAGCCATTCGAGCCCAAGGCCTGGGCGCAGCTGGTGGCGATGCTGCCCTATACCGAGGTGCAGTTCCGGCCCGGCACCAGGTTCAGCTATTCCAATCCGGGCATCGTCTATCTCGGCCAGGTGATCGAGCGGCTCTCCGGCGAGGATTTCGAAGTCTATATCGACAAGAATATCCTGCGGCCGCTCGGCATGCGCGAGAGCTATTTCGACCGCACGCCGCCCTATCTGCTGCCGCACCGGTCGCACAGTTATTATATCCGCGACGGCAAGCGTGTCGCCGCGCCGTTCGACGCCGATACCGGCGTGACCGTGTCGAATGGCGGGCTCAATGCGCCCATGCCCGACATGGCGAAATATATGGCCTTCCTGCTTGGCGATGCGACGCGCCAGGCCGATTACGACCTGGTCCTCAAGCGATCCTCACTCGAGGAAATGTGGCGGCCGCAAATCGCCGCGGGCGAGGATTTCACGCAAGGGCGGATGGCGACCACGACGTGGAGCGGGTTGTCCTTCTTTCTCGACCAGAGCGACGGGATCCGATTCATCGGCCATAATGGCGACCAGAACGGCTTTCGCACCTATCTCAGCCTGTGTCCCGACCAGCATATGGGCAGCCTGGTCGCGCTCAACACCGAAACACGCGGCGTGGAGAATGAAGCCGCCAACCGAAACAGGCCGGAATCGCGTATCGCGCTGGCCACAGACGGTTTGTGCAAAGCATTAAGCAGGCCGGGTACCAAGCCGACAAACTAGGCCATGACCTGATAAAGCGCATAATTGGCAATCGACCACTAGCGAACATTGATGGCGACCGAAGGCTTGCCCAATTGCAGACACTCCGTCTCATCTTGCTCTGTGGAGGCAGCTTCCATATTCATGCCCATCATGCAGGACGCGCAAAATCCCATCCCCGAAATTACAGAGCAAGCGAAAGCTGAGGCACAATCGCAGCCGAACGGCTGGGTCTACGCAATCGGCGGTGGCTACAACAATACTGAGGCCGTGCCGCCGCAAGCGATAAGTGGTGCATGGAAGGTCGATGAACACGGCAATATAACGGGTGAGTTTAAACCCAATCCCAACTTTGATCCGAATTTCCGCAAACCTAGGCGGTAGGTTTGCTATCAACGGACATCGCGCCAGTGACCGCCAGTCGCCTAACCGCCAGAATCTGACGCTCGCGTCTATAGCTTCACGAGCTGACTATCCTGCGCGCAACAGGCGTCCGGGAAAGCCGACCCGTTTGCCGCCCGCAAAGGCAGCCCGGCCATTGACCATCACCAGGTCGAATCCTTCGGCCATGGCAAACGGATCCACATAGGTGGAGCGAGCTTTGACCTTGGCCGGATCGAACAGGATGAGATCGGCCTTCGCGCCGACCCGGATCACGCCGCGATCGGCGAAGCGCATGATTCCGGCGGGAAAGGCCGTCGCCTTGCGGACCGCTTCTTCGATCGGCAGCTTGCGGTCGCGCACGACATATTCCTCGATCCATTTGGCATAGGTTCCGGTCGCGCGAGGGTGGCGCATGCCCGGGCGGCCATCGGTCGAGATCGCTACGAAGGGATCGAGGATCAGCGTGTCCTGCAACGCCTTGTCCATCGTGAAGTGCGCGCCGGAACCGCCCTCGGGACCCAGCTTGATCAGGAAATCGGCGAAATGGAGCCCGGCCTCCTGCGACGCCTGGGCGACGGTCTTGCCGGCATAGGGCTTCGACCCCAGCAGCAGGGCCTCCGGACCGCCGCGACGGATCATGCGTTTTTCCAGATGATCGCGCAGCTCCTGCCGGCGCGTGGCGACGACCGATGCATAGTCGGTGGGCGGCAGCGCCCATTGCGGGAACAGCAGGTCGATCCCGGTATAGCCGGCGGTATAGGGATATTCGTCGGCGGTGAGATCGATCCCCTGGCGGCGTTTCGCGGCCAGTGACGCAAGCAATTCGCGCGCGCGCTGTTCGCCTTTACCGAACACAACTTTCAAATGCGAGATGTGCGGGCGAGCGGGTAGCGAGGATGTGATCAGCTCGTCGATCGACGCCTCGATCTCGTCGTCATTCTCTGAACGCATATGGCTCATCACGACACCGCCATGGCGGCTGACCACTCGGCCGAGATTGGTCAGCTCGGCGGTCTCCGAATAGATGCCGGGCACATATTCCAGCCCATAGGAAAGGCCGAACGCCCCGGCGCGCAATTCTATTTCGAGTTGCGCCGCCATGCGTTCCAGCGCTGCACTGTCGAGATGACGGACCGCGTCGGACACGCCGGCGGCACGCCTGAGCGTGCCATGACTTGCCAGCAGGGCCACATTGACGTCGAGGCGGACGCGATCGATCGCGTTCATCCAGCTTCGCGGGTCGAGGTCCTTCCTGATCCTGGGCCCGTCGCCATCCTGCCCAAGGACGATCGTGGTGACGCCCATCGCGAGGAAGGATTCGAATGATTCCTTTAGCGGATCGCCATGGCTGTGAGTGTCGATGAAGCCCGGGGCGAGGATACGCCCCTCGCCGGCAATGACGCGAGCGGCCGAGCCCAATCCGCTGGCGGCTGGCGGCGTGATCCGCGCGATCCGGTCGCCCGTAAGCAGTATGTCGGCCAGCCGTGGCGCAGCGCCTGTCCCATCAACGAGCAGGACTTCGCGAAACAGGGTCGAGCGTTCGGCCAGCGCCGCCGCGCGGGCCGGCCAGCTCGCCAGGCCTCCGGTCGCCATCGCGCCGCCGATAAGCAGCCGCCGCGTCAGACGCTGGGACATGACCTTCCCCCATATTGATCTCGGGCCAGGCTAGCAGGGTCGATCCGCTGCCGCCATGCCGGAAGGAGGCTTGCGGGATCGCAAGCCTCCCCCCTCCTTTCACCGCTATCGCGGACTGGCGGCGACCACGCGTGAGCGTTATCGTCCCATTCTCTCCACCAGCAGCAGGACAATATTCATGGCCTTCACTCTCTATGCCGCGACGATCCCGTCCTATCTGCAACTGCTCGGGTCGGTGGCGCGGATGATCGACAAGGCCGAGACGTTCTGCGCGGATACCGGCCTGGCGCCCGAAGCGCTGATCGAGGCGCGGCTGATCGACGACATGTTGCCCCTCGCCTATCAGGTGAAGTCGACCGCAGTGCATTCGCTGGGTGCGATCAAGGGGGTCCGACGCGGCACCTTCTCACCCGACAACACCACGCCGCCGGACAGTTTCGATGGCTTGCGCGCGCTGATCGCGGGCACGATCACGGACCTGGGAGCAATCGATCCGGACGAGGTGGAGAGCTTTGTCGGGCGGGACATACGGTTCGAATTCGGATCCAACCATCGCGACTTCCTGGCGGAGGAATTCCTGCTCTCCTTCTCGCAACCCAATTTCTATTTCCACACAGCGACCGCCTACGACATCCTGCGCATGAAAGGCATCGAGCTGGGCAAGCGCGACTTTATCGGACAGGTGCGGACAAAGGTCTGAACGGCGTTCGCCAACGCGAGGCTGGCAAGCGCCTGACACTTTACAGCGCGGCACCTTATTTCGTCATGCGCGCCGGAAGGCAGACACACCGCATAAAAAACGGTTCACCGCTGGAACCGCACGGCTGGTCGTGCATGATATGAGATTGCATGGCTGAATTGAGCACAGATCAAAGTTGGTGCACAGGCGCCCTCCCCTGTCCTTTTATGAGTTCAGGAAACGGGTGAGGGAGGTCTCGGATAATTCGATCGGACAGTAACGATATCCAATACTGACAGGTATTTCTGTCGACGCATTCACAAATAACCTTCGAATAATGGCGACAACCCGTATTTAGCCTGCAGCGCGCTCGCTCGGTTTAAAGAACTGATGTAGTTCTATACTTGTATTTTCCAAATAAATTACACTATAGTTCAATATTTCTCTGGATTTTTTTCGTAAACCGTTTTAAAACGACGCCATACTCGAACAGACGGTTTTCACATGATAGTCCCAGGCTTAGTACTGGACCGCTCCGCGGTCCTGTTGGTCGGCGTGTGCGCGGGCGCGGCGATCGGTTTCAGCTTTGTCGGCCGTGGCGAGTCCTTGAAATCGCCAGTAATGGCGCCTGTGTGCGCGGCACCTGCCGCGCTTACCGAGAAGCCGCCTGAGATAGCAGCCGCGCTCAGCTGCGCGGCGCCGGCGCAGCGGCAATTGCTGCGCACGATCCGTAAAGGCGGGCCGGTGCGAGTCGCGGTGTTCGGCGACAGTTTCGGCGACGGGGTTGCGTTCGGGCTGCAGCAGCAGCTGACTCACAAAGCCGGTTATGACGTGCTGAAGTTCAGCCAGCCGGCAACCGGCTTCACCCGCTACAAACGGCTCAATCTCGAGACAAAGGCGGCGGAGCAACTCGGCGACGGACCGATCGATGTCGCGGTGATCTCCTTCGGGGCGAATGACGCGCAGGGGATCATCACCGACAAGGGTGAATATGCCGCTCTGATGGGGCCCAAATGGCAGGAGCAGATCGGGGTGCGGATCGATCGCTTCGTCGGGGTGCTGCGCGCGCATCATGCGATGGTCTATTGGGTCGGCCTTCCGCGCATGCGCGAGGCGGAACTCGATGGCGACGTCGGCGCGATCAACCAATTCTATGCCAGGCGAATGGCGGCGCTGGGCGTGCCGTTCATCGATACGCTACCGATCGCGTCGGACGCCCAAGGCAATTACGCCGTCTATCTCGACGATCCCGCAACCGGCAAACGCACTTTGGTGCGCGAGGCCGACGGCATCCATATGTCGATGACCGGCTATAAATGGATCACGCACGGGCTGAGCGAGCGGATCCGCGGTTATGTCGAGGCGACGCGCAAGATCGACGCGGCGGAAACCGCGCCGGTCGCCGCGGTGGCGCAATGAGGATATTCGCGGCCCTTAGCTTGCTGGCGGTGCCGGGCATCGCGTCGGCAGACGCGCCCGCCCCATGCGAGGAGGCGGTATGCAACCTGGATACGCTGGCGCCTTATTTCGCGAAGCTGACGGCGGCGCGCGAGGGACGCGATCATACCCCCGTGCATATCGTACAGATCGGCGACAGCCACACGGCCGGCGATGTGCTGACTGGAAGCTGGCGTGCATTGCTTCAGGCGCAAATGGGTGGCGGCGGGCGTGGCATATTGCCACCCGGGCGACCCTATGACGGATACATCACGCGCGGAATCACCGCCTCGATGTCCTCCGGCTGGCGGATCGCGACGACGTTTGGAAAGGGATCGGCGGCACCGCGTCCACCGCTCGGTCTGTCGAGCTATAGCCTGACAGCGACGCAGGCTGGGGCGACGATGGGGCTGGTCGCGGACGCGGCGATGATGTTCGACCGGTTCGTGCTGTGCGGGATCGCCGGGCCGGACGCCGGGCAAGTGGCGGTGCGGACCGGGACGGAGGCGGAGCAGCGGATCGATTTCGCCGCCGATATAATCACCCCGGTTTGTCACACGATGCGGGTTGGCTCAGTGCAATCCTCAGTCAGTGTCACGTCGCTCGATCGGCCGGTGACGATCACGTCCTGGGCGACGTTCCGCGATGCCGATCAAAATGGTGGCGGCGGCGTGACGCTGTCCAATCTCGGCGTGGTCGGATCGCAGTTGGTGCATTTCGGACGCACCGACGATGCCGTGCTGACTGAGGAGTTGAGGGCTTATGCGCCCGATCTGATCATACTCGCCTTCGGTACCAATGAGGGGTTCGCGCCGCGTTTCGATGCAGACGGTTATGAAGAGGTTTTGCGCGGGCAGGTCGGTCGGATCCGGCGGCTGGCCAACGACGTGCCGATCCTGTTGCTCGGCGCACCCGATGCATTGAGCCGCAATACGGCGTTGCGAAACAACGCGCCCGGCGTGGTGGTCGGGTGCCCGGAGCCGGAAGGTCCTGCAACGCGAGCGGCGCCGTTGTTCGCGCCGCCTGCGCTGGGTCGCGTGCGGGCGATACAGCGCAAGGTCGCGAGTGAGTTGGGGCTCGCTTATTGGGACTGGCAAGCGCGGATGGGTGGTCCCTGCTCCGCCGCACGCTGGGCCGCCGCGGTGCCCGCGATGATGCGCGGCGACCATGTCCATTTCCGCGATGCCGGTGGCGCTATGCTCGCACAAGCACTGCAGGACGATCTGAACCACGCGATGGAGGCGAAGTGAGATGCTGTTTCCCACCCTCACCTTCGGCCTGTTCTTCCTGGTGATGTTCGCGGCCGTATGGTCGCTGCGGTCGAACGACTGGCGCAAGCTGGTGCTGCTGGTCGGCAGCTGGGTATTCTATGGCGCATGGGATTGGCGCTTCGTGCCGCTGCTGATCGTGTCGGCGGTGATCAACTGGGGCGCGGCGGTGCTGATCGCGCGCAGCGACGATACAGGAAGGAGCGGGGCCGCACGGCGGAAAAGCCTGCTGATCGGTGCGGTGGCCGCCAATCTGCTGATGCTCGGCTTCTTCAAATATTTCGGCTTTTTCGCGGAGCAGGCGGGCAGTCTGCTCGCGCTGTCGGGGATCAAACAGGATCCGGCGTTGATGCAGGTGATCCTGCCGATCGGCATCTCCTTCTTCACATTCCAGGGGATCAGCTACGTCGTCGATGTGGCGAAGGGCCGCGTGCCGGCGGCGCGGCTGCTCGACATATTGCTGCTGATGTCGTTCTTCCCGCACCTCGTCGCCGGGCCGATCGTGCGCGCGGCCGATCTGGTGCCGCAATTGCAGGCGGTGCCGAAGCTCAATCGCGGCATGGTGTCGATGGGCTTGCTGCTGATCGTGTGGGGGCTGTTCAAGAAAGCGGTGATCGCGTCGGAACTGGCGACGCAGTTCGTCGACCCGGTGTTCACCGCGCCGCAGCTCTATGGCTCGCTCGACTTGATCCTTGCCGCCTATGGTTATGCGGTACAGATCTATTGCGACTTCTCGGCCTATTCGGACATGGCGATCGGGCTGGCGGCGCTGCTCGGTTATCGTTTCCCGCGCAATTTCGACCGGCCGTACCGGGCGGAATCGCTGCAGGAATTCTGGCGGCGCTGGCATATCAGCCTGTCGCGGTGGTTGCGCGACTATCTCTATATCGACGCGCTGGGCGGCAATAAGGGCGGCCGTTTCCGGGTCTATCGCAACCTGATGATCACCATGCTGCTCGGCGGACTATGGCATGGTGCGAGCTGGACCTTCGTGATCTGGGGTGGGTTGCATGGCACGGCTTTGGTGGTCGAGCGGCTATGGGCGCGGATGCCGGCGACGGCGGGGATCGTGCTGCCGCGCTGGGCAAAGATTGCGCTCACCTTTCATGTCGTGGTGCTTGGCTGGATATTCTTCCGTGCGGCAAGTTTCGGGGATGCGCTGGCTTATCTGGGCGGGATCTTTGCGCCGATCGGCACGGTTACCGCGACGCCCCTGGTGGTCCTGCTGATCGCTGGTGGGCTGGCGATCCACGCGCTGCCCTGGGACGGCCTGACCCGCGCGGCGCAGCGCATCCGTACCGTGCCCGCACCGCTGGTCGCGGCGGGGCTGGCGGTGGCGATGCTGGTGGTCGATGCGATGCGTTACGAAGGGGTCGCGCCCTTCATCTATTTCCGTTTCTGAGGATGCGAACGATGATCGACGCTTATGAATTCCCGACCGAGATGCCCGACGATAGCGCGCCCGGTGCATTGCGCTGGACCGCGACGATCATCGCTTTGACCACCGCCTTGCTCGCCTTGTTCAACGCACAGGCGATCACCGGCTGGGTCGAGGACCTGACGCCGGGACCGAGAACGGTAAAGCTGGTCGCGGCGGCCAATGCCTGGGAGGAAACGACCGCCGATGCGGGGCTCGGCTCGGGCCATGCGCGGCTGCACAAGGTTTGGGCTCGGGTCGAGCGGACACGTTGGTCAGGCGCGGATGAAGTGCAGTTGGCGCAGCGCTAGGATCTGGGGCGAAACCCCGACCCTTCATAACTACGCACCGCGTTGCCGCGCTCGAGCTCGCGGTTTTGCCCCCATAGTGCGCGCTTGCCGCCCGCCTCGCCCGCACGGCGTTGTTCGCCGAACAGCATGGCGAGTTTCAGCCGGGCGATCTTCTTGTTGGCGAATTGCGAGCGCTGATCCTGCGACACAGTGACGAGGCCGGTCGGGACATGCGTCGCGCGGACCGCGCTGTCGGTCTTGTTGACATGTTGTCCGCCCGGGCCGGAGGCGCGCAGCGTCTGGTAGCGGATATCCTCTTCGCGAAAGTCGGGGATCTCGTCGGCAAGCGGCGCAGGCGTCACGCCGACGAACCAGTTGCGGCGTTTGTGCAGCGGGCGAAACGGGCTGGCGCCGATCCAGCGGATCGTACCGGTGTGCGCAGTGGCGAAACCTTCCGCGCCCGCGCCCGATATGCGCAGCAGGACCGACGCGGCGGGGCCGGCGAGCGGCTCGACCGGTTCGCAGGTCAGCCCCGCCGCTTCGCCTTCACGACACAAGGCGCGAGCCAGTTCGGCGACGACCCATTCGCATTCGCGCGGACCCTGGCCGGCCGAGAGGTGAAGGATGATTTCGGTCATGTGCGCCTCGTCTTGTAAGTGATCAACGGACGCAGCGTGGCGACCAGATCGATCAGCCCGGCCTGGTCGAGATCGCGCACGACCTGATGGATATCCTTATATGCTTGCGGCGCCTCCTCGTAGATCAGGTCGCGATCCTCGCAGATCACGCGACTGCCGAGTTTGGTTCGCTCCAGATCCGCGACAGAGAATCGGCGGGCCAGCTTGTCGCGTGCCTCGCTGCGGCTCCATTTGCGGCCCGCGCCATGCGCCAGTGAGTGGAGCGCGACGTCCGCCGCGTCGCGCCGGGGCCGGACGATATAGGTCATCTCGCCGCGCGAGCCGGGCACGACGACCAGCCCTTTGTCGGCGGGTGCGGCACCTTTGCGATGGAGCCAGCCGCCAAGATGCGCGGTGACGCTGTTGTGGCAGATGTCGAGCATGCGCGTGCCCATCATGCCAAGGCGGTCGAAGAAGCGGTCGGCGATGATCTGACGGTTGAGGATCGCCCAGCGCACCGCATCATCATGCTCGGCGAGATAGGCGGCGCAGCCAGTCTCGCCCGCGATCAGGGCAGCGGTGTTGCAGCGGGCGAGATGGCGTTCGAGAATGGCGTGGCCAAGACCACGCGAGCCGCTATGCACCATCAGATAGACAAGGTCCGTGTCGAGTTCGAGCGATGCGAACAGGGTTTCGTCCACGACTTCGTCGATGCGCAAGATCTCGGCAAAGTGGTTGCCGCCGCCGATGCTGCCCAACGCCTCGCCCATCAGGGTTGGCGGAAGGCCGGCACCGGCGAGACGCGCTGCGTGGTCGCCTGACCAGGGATCCTCCAGCCCGCGCAGCTTGCGTTCGGCCGCGTCGAGGCGGAATTTGCGCAGCGGCATCGAGCCGCGCCACAAGGCCATGCCGCAGCCGATATCGCTACCGACAAGGTGCGGATAGACATGGGTGCGCGACCAGAACGCGGCGCCGACCGCGATACCGCGGCCGGCGTGGAGATCCGGCAGGCCGACGATCCTGTCGATGCCCGGTAGTCGCGCGGTCTGATGAAGCTGGTCGATTGCTGCCTGCTCGATCCAGCTTTCCGGCGAGGCGATGATGCGGATAGTGGCCTGAGTCATCACAGCGAGCCCCTCCAGCGGAGGCCTTTCTGGCCCAGAGCAACTGTCTCACCGCGATCGCGCCAGAACCAGACCCGATCTTTCAACAGGCCATCATCGGGATCGACGTAGAATTCGGGCCATACGCAGTTGCGGCGATCGGGCAGGAGTTCGTGTCCATCGTGCAGCAACTCGCCACGCCGACCATGCGAGATGCCGAACAGGACGAAGTCGCAGAGATGCTGGCGAACATGCATCTTGACCGTGCTGCCGCTGTCGAGGTCGGCGCAGATTTCGCTGAACACATCGTCCCAACGCCGCCCGACGCGCTTCTGGATGAAACGGCGGAGCGGGGCGAGATTCTCGTTGAGCGACTTGGTGTAGGGCGCTTGCTGTTTCGTGTGGCGCTTGAGGCCGATGAACTTGCGGTCCTGATCGCGATCCTTTTTGAGTTTTACCGGCGGTGCATGGCTCGCACCATCGGGGCGATGAAAACTGACAAACGAAGAAGATGAAAAGTGCCGCGACGCTATTGCCGCGGAAATAGTCTAGGCGACCAAAGTCACCCCAGTGGGACGTGCCCATGCTGATTGTTCCTGAACTCGGAGATCGGGAGTGGTTGTGCTGGGTGCATGAGCAGTCGCATGGTTCACTCCTTTCCTTGAGTGGTGGAACAACGAGCGCGGCGGATAGGCCGGCCAGGCGGATTTTGCAAGCCGGCAAGTCTGCGGGGTGCGGCACTTAAGTCCGCAGAACCAGTACCGCACCCCGAATTTCAACGCCTCAGGCCTCGGCGCGAAGCTGCCGCGCGGCGGCGACCATCGCTTCGATCGCGGGACGGACTTCGGCCCAATTGCGCGTCTTCAGGCCGCAGTCGGGATTGACCCAGAGCTGGTCGGCATCGAGGTGCGTGCGGGCGAGCCGCATCAGATCGACCATCTCATCTATGCCGGGCACGCGCGGGGCGTGGATGTCGTAGACGCCCGGACCGATATCGGCGGGGTAGCGATAGCTGGCGAAACCGGCGAGCAATTCCATTTGCGACCGCGCGGTTTCGATCGAGATGACATCGGCGTCCATCGCGCCGATCGACGTCAGGATGTCGTTGAATTCCGAATAGCACATATGAGTATGGATCTGGGTCGCATCGGCCACCCCAGCGGCGGAAAGGCGGAAGCACTCGACCGCCCAGTCGAGATAATGTTGCCAGTCTTTTCGCCGCAACGGCAGACCTTCGCGCAGAGCCGCTTCATCGATCTGAATCGCCTTGGCGCCAGCCGCTTCGAGATCGGCCACCTCGTCGCGGATCGCCAGCGCGATCTGACGGCAGCTTGCGCTGCGCGGCTGATCGTCGCGCACGAACGACCAGTTGAGGATGGTGACCGGGCCGGTCAGCATGCCCTTGACCGGGCGAATGGTCAGTTCTTGTGCGAAGCGCCACCAGTCGACCGTCATCGGCTTCGGGCGCGACACGTCGCCATAAAGGATCGGCGGGCGCACGCAGCGCGAGCCATAGCTTTGCACCCAACCCTGACGCGTGAAGGCGAACCCGGCGAGCTGTTCGCCGAAATATTGCACCATGTCGTTGCGCTCGAATTCGCCGTGCACCAGCATGTCGAGCCCGACATCTTCCTGCCAGCGGATTGCGCGCTCGGTTTCCTCGCGCAGGAACGCGTCATAGGCCGCGTCGTCGAGCAGGCCCTTGCCATGTTGCGAGCGAGCCTGGCGCACCTCCGCGGTTTGCGGGAAGGAGCCGATCGTGGTGGTCGGGAAAAGCGGCAGCGCGAGGCGCGCCTGTTGCTCCGCCCGGCGCGGCGCATGGGCCGAGCGACGCTGCAGCAGATCCGGTGTGACCGCGGCAATACGCGCGGCAACCGCCGCGTCGTGGATCAGCCGCGAGGTGCGGCGATTGGCCGCCGCCCGTGCCGATGCCGCGAGCGGTTTGGCGACACTGTCGCGGCCGTCATTGAGCGCGCGTTTGAGGATGCCGAGCTCCTCGATCTTCTGCACCGCGAAGGCAAGCCACTGTGCGACCTCCGGATCGAGTCCGGTTTCAAGCGCGAGATCGATCGGGGTGTGCAGCAGCGAGCATGATGGCGCGAGGATCAGGTCGCGCGTCGCGGCGATCGGTTCGAGCAGGTCGAGCAAGGCGGGCAGATCGGCGCGCCAGATATTGCGACCATCGATCACGCCGAGCGACAGGAGCAGGCTCTTCGGCGCCTCGGCAAGCACCGCGCCGAGTTGTTCCGGCGCGCGCACCAGATCGACGTGCAGGCCGGCGACAGGCAAGGTCAGCGCGAACGGCAGATTGTCCTCGAGCCCGCCGAAATAGGTCGTCAGCATCAGCTTCACGCCATAGCGCGACAGCCGGGCATAGGCCTGGGCAATGGCATGGCGCTGACGATAGCTGAGGTCGAGCACCAGGCACGGCTCGTCGATCTGCACCCATTCGGCGCCGGCGGCGGAAAGCTGGCTGAGCACTGCGCCGTACAGGCCGACGACCTGGTCGAGAAAGTCGAACGGATCGACATCGCGGCCCTTGACCAGCGACAGCCAGGTGACCGGGCCGAGCAGCACCGGGCGAGTCTCGAAACCTTGCGCCTTGGCCTCGCGATAATCCTCGACGATCTTGGCCGACCCGAGCGCGAGGCGTTGTCCGGCGACCAGTTCGGGGACCATGTAATGATAGTTGGTGTCGAACCATTTGGTCATTTCGAGCGCGGTCTCGCCGCCGCCCCGGGTATGGGCGTGACCGCAGTCCGCTGCTCCGTCGCCGGTCGATCCGCGCGCCATCGCGAAATAGGTGGCGAGGGTCGCATCACCGTCGGCCGACGCATAGCGTTCGGGGATCGCGCCGAGCATCATGCTCGTGTCGAGCACATGATCGTAAAGCGAGAAATCGTTGGAGGGCAGCCAGTCGGTGCCAAGCGCGCGCTGGCGCGCCCAGGCGGCGGTGCGCAGGCCGGCGGCGGATTCGAGCAGGTCGGCTTCGCTCGATTTACCCGACCAATAGCGTTCGAGCGCGAATTTCAGTTCGCGGCGCGGGCCGATACGCGGGAAACCCAATGTGGCGATCGTGACGGTCATTTTCCTCATACCCCGATGAAGGGCGAGGGACCGGGCACGGACACAAGCGCGCGCGCCCGGCAGAAACGGTCACGACACACAAGCGACCAGCCCGGGCACCCCGCCGGTGGACGTTATCGTGACGAGGCAGGTCTCCTGGCTCGCGGGTCGTCACGTCGGCCTGGCCTTCCCGGCGGTTCGCACCGCCAGTGACGCTTGATGGCCGCCGCTCGCCGCTTACAGTTGCGGGGGCAGCGCCGGCATTGGCCATGGATCGCTCCATGGCCGCACCGGCTTCCCGTCTTAGCTCCACGAACGACATGCCCGCGGAGAACCTCGACACCCAAGCATCCCAGCGAATGAGCGCGGCGTCAAGTGTGATATAAAGATATCTTTATATTGTTATGTTATCATTAACACTTCGAGCTACCCTCCCTCACTCCGTTCGTTTCGAGCCCTTCGACTGCCTGCCAAGGCAGGCGCTCAGGATAAACTTCGGCCCTCTGGGCCGAAGTCGAGAAACCCTGCGCAACGCTAGTGGCTTGTTTCTCGACTTCGTCGAAACGAACGGCGGGTGCGTGAGGCGGTGACCTGATCGCTTCAAGCCATATCAGCTGGGGATAGCGCCCCGCCGTGTAACCGGTTACTTGAACGCTTGCGACCGGCGATCAGCGTCGGCGGGAGAGGCTGAATGGCGGACGTGCGGCTGGCGGGCGCATCGAAATCCTTCGGGACGACGGCGGTGTTGCGCGACATCGACCTGGACATCGCGGACGGCGAGTTCGTCGTGTTCGTCGGCCCCTCGGGATGCGGCAAATCGACCCTGTTGCGAGTCATCGCCGGGCTCGAGGATCTGAGCGCGGACGAGGTGTCGATCGGTGGACGCGTGGTCAACGACGTGGCGCCGGCGGATCGCGGCATCGCGATGGTGTTCCAATCCTATGCGCTCTACCCGCATATGAACGTGCGCGAGAATCTCGCCTTTGGACTGAAGCTGCAGCATCTGCCGCGTGCGGAAATCGACGCGGCGGTCGAGGCAGCGGCGGCGACGCTCGATATCGGCCATTTGCTCGACCGCAAGCCGAAGCAATTGTCGGGCGGTCAGCGGCAACGCGTCGCGATCGGCCGCGCGATCGTACGCCAGCCCCAGGTGTTCCTGTTCGACGAGCCGCTCTCCAATCTCGATGCGGCACTGCGCGTGCGCATGCGGTATGAATTCGCCGGGCTGCACAAGACGCTCGGCACGACGATGATCTATGTCACGCACGACCAGGTCGAGGCGATGACGCTGGCCGACCGCATCGTCGTGCTGTCGGCCGGCCGGATCGAGCAGGTCGGCACCCCGGCCGAGCTTTATGCGCATCCCGACACGATCTTCGTTGCGGGTTTTATCGGGTCGCCGAAAATGAATCTGCTGCCGGCGGTTCTGGTGTCGAACGCGCCGGGCGGTGCGGTGGTGCGACTGGCGGGCGGGACCGAGATCCATACCGCGATCGATGCGAGCCCGCTGGCGACGGGGGCGGCGGTAACATTGGGCATCCGGCCGGAGCATTTCGCGATCGACGGGGAGGTCAACCGGATCGAGACGGTGGTGCGCTTCGTCGAATCGCTGGGCAGCGCGCATTTCGGGTATCTCGATCTTGCCGGGCTGAACGAGCCGCTGATCTGCGCCTTGCCCGAGCGGCCGGCGGTCGACGCGACCATCGCGGTCGGCTTGCCGAGCGAGCATCTTTATCTGTTCGATGCCGAAGGCAAAGCGCTGGCCCGGCCACGGACAGAAGCGGCCAGCGCCGCCGCCTGACGAAGCGGATCAATCTCTTTTAAAAAACGCTGGCAGCACCCCGTGTAACCGGTTACAGAACTCTCGTGGAACCGGTTACAAGCGTCGCGAGAACGCAGGCCGACCATCGGACCGAGTCGCCGGATGATCCGGGGCCGGCCCGTAGCGAGAGGGACTGAAGGGGCAATGCCCACCGCCACGATCAGGGATGTTGCACGCACCGCATCGGTATCGGTCGCGTCCGCATCGCGCGCGCTCAACGGTCATGCCAGCGTGACCGCGGCGACCCGCGCGCGCGTGATCGAGGCCGCCGATGCGCTCAACTATGTCCCGCACCTCGGCGCGCGGAGTCTTTCGACCAGACGCTCGAACACGATCGGCGTCGTGCTGCCCGATCTGTTCGGTGAATTCTTTTCCGAGATCATTCGCGGCATCGATTATGCCGCGCACCGCCGCGGGCTGCAGCTGTTGCTGTCGAACATGCATGGTAGCGCGCAGGAGACCGCCGCGGCGCTGCGCGCGATGCGCGGGCGAGTCGACGGGCTACTGGTCATGTCGCCGCAACTCGACGCCGATTTCCTGGCGCATAACTTGCCCAAGGGATTGCCCACGGTAGTGATGAACGGGCGGATCGAGGGTGCACGCCATGCATCGATCGCGATCGACAACCAGGCCGGCGCGCGCACCGCCGTCGCACACCTGGTCGCGCAGGGGTGCAAGCGCATCGCACACCTCGCCGGACCGGCGGGCAATGCCGATGCAGATGAACGCGCGCTGGGCTTTCGCGAAGCGGTGGCCGAAATGCTCGGCGATCATGATCCGATCGTGCTGGCCGGCGATTTCAGCGAGGAAGCCGGAATCACTGCCGCAGCCGATCTTGCCGGACGCGACGTCGACGGCGTGTTTTCCGCCAACGACATCATGGCGATCGGCTGCATGATCGCGCTGGCCGATGCGGGCGTCGATATCCCCCGGGAGGTGGCGATCGTCGGTTTCGACGATGTGCCGATCGCGCGCTACGTCACCCCCGGGCTCAGCACGATGCGCGTCCATATCGCCCAGCTCGGTGAAAGCGCGCTCGAACGGCTGGTCGCAACGATAGAGGCGGACGAAGCGCCCGAGGCGACAGCCGAATTCCTGACACCAGAACTCGTCGTGCGCGCGTCCAGCGCGCGCGGCGACGCCATCCTATCGACAACAGGCGCATCAACAACGGGTCCGAAAAATCGGACGCAGGGGAGAGTAGTATGAACGCGTTCATGAAAGCAGGGCTACGGGCCGCCTTGGTCTCGACGACCATCCTTGGCGGCACGCTGATGATGGCGGCGCCGGCGGCGGCGCAGACCACGACCGCATCGGTGCGCGGCCAGGTGACGGGCGCGGACGGCGCACCGGTCAGCGGCGCGACCGTGACGGCGGTCAATATCGGGACCAACCAGACGTTTAGAGCGACGACCGATGCGAATGGTAATTATGGGCTCAACGGCCTGCGGCCGGCGTCGTATGACGTGACGGTGACCGGTGCCGATGGCACCGAGAAGAAGCAGCGCATCAGCGTCGGGATCGGCCAGAGTGCTAGCCTCAATGTGACGCTCGCCACGGCAGTCGCCGATGCCGGGACGGCCCCAGCGGGTGATGACACGGACATCGTCGTGACGGCAGGGTCGCTGGTCGAGTCACGGACGAGCGAAGTGGCGACCAATATCAGCCAGCAACAAATTCGGTCACTGCCGCAGACTGACCGCAACTTCCTGTCCTTCGCGGCGCTAGCGCCTGGCGTGCGCTATAACGACAGTGAGAATGGCAAGGGATTCACTTCGGGCGCATCGACCAGCAGTCAGGTCAATGTGTTTATCGATGGCGTGTCGTTGAAGAACAAGCTGCGCGAAGGCGGCGTCGCCGGTCAGCAGAATAGCCGGGGCAACCCGTTCGGCCAGCTCGCGGTGCAAGAGTTCCGCGTTCTTACCCAGAATTACAAGGCCGAGTATGAGCAGGCCGGCGCCGCAATTATCACCGCAGTGACCAAGTCGGGAACCAATGATTTTCATGGCGAGGTATTTGGTCAATACACCGGCAAAGGTCTTTCCGAGAAAGACTACATCAACAAGCGCGATAACCTTCCGGAACCAAAATTCTCACGTAAGCAATATGGAATCTCGCTGGGTGGCCCGATCATCAAGGACAAGCTGTTCTTTTTCGGCACCTATGAAGGAAATGATCAGGATCGAGCTTTCAACGTAAAGGCGGGGGGCAGCCCGGCGTTGCGGACAGCGTTCGAAGCCAGCACCGGACGTCCTATTAGCGACTTCGAGGGCTCCTTTGTTAGCCCGTTTCGCGGTGATTTCTACTTTGGCAAGCTGACATTGACCCCCGATGAGCGACAGGTGTTCGATCTGTCATTTAGTCGTCGTCAAGAAAGCGATATTCAAAACTTTGGCAACATCACCTCTTATGAGGCGGCTGAAAACAAGCTAAACACCGTCGATACCTACCAGTTCAAGTGGACATATACCGGCGACAAATTTGTCAATGAATTCAATACTAACTATTTGAACTATGACTTCAACCCGGTGTCGCTGAATCCTAGCTTGCCATCTCGTGAATATGCCGGGGTATTGATAATCGGCGGCAAAGATTCAAGCCGCCGAGAGGTACAGCAAGGCTATACCATTCGCGACGATTTCACTTATTCGGGTTTTGACGGTCATACGATCAAATTTGGTGCGCGCGTAGAAATAACCGATATCGACTTCGACAATCAGGCATATATTCAGCCGCGCTATACCTACTTCAATGATGATCGCGGCACCCCGACCCCGACCGACGATCTGAATTTCAGCTTTCCCGCAGAAGCTCGGTTGGGCCTCGGCAATTCACTGATTCAGTCGTCCAATACGCAGGTCGGCCTTTATCTCCAGGACGATTGGGACGTCACGGACAAGTTGCAGTTGAACATTGGCCTGCGTTGGGATTACGAGACGAACGGTTTCGCCAACGAATATATAACGCCAGCCAGCGCCGCGGCGGCGCTCCGCGCGCTGCCGAAGACCTTCTACTTCGACCCCGAAAACTACATCACGGATGGTCATGACCGTCCACCATTCAAGGGAGCCTTCGCCCCGCGCTTTGGCTTCTCATATGATGTCAAAGGGGATCAATCGACGGTCATTTTCGGTGGTGTCGGTCGCTACTACGATCGCAATAATTTCAGCAACACGGTCGATGAGCTCGCTCGCCGTTTGAATCCGGTGGGTGTTTTCCGCTTCTCCCAGGACGGATTACCGCGCAATGGCCTACCGACGGTGCAATGGAATAACAGCTATCTGACCCGCGAAGGCCTGATCGCGTTGCGCAATACATCGACATCCGGCCTGCCGGAACTGTTTGCGGTAAAGAACAACGCCAAGCCGCCAGTCAATGATCAGGCCAGCCTCGGCGTACGCCAGAAATTCGGGCCTTGGCAGGCATCGCTCACGGCATCCTATATTCGGGGCCGCAATGGCTACACGCATCTGTTCGCCACGCGAAACAACAATGGCCTGGGCGGATGCTGCAACACAGGTCCAGTCGTTCCGTTCGGTTATTCCAATGTCCTGATTGGCTATGACGGCCTCGATACCCGATACAAGGCGATCTACTTCACGCTCGATAAAAATTATACGAAATCGTCGGGCTGGGGCCTCAATATCGCCTACACCCTCTCCAAGGCCGAGCAGAACGGCGGCGACCTGTTCAGCCTCGATGGCCTGGTGCCCGACAGCTATGGCTGGCGTCCTATCAAGGACAGCGACGAAAGGCACCGCCTTGTTATATCTGGCATCGTCGATTTACCGGCCGGTTTTCAGCTTTCCACGCTAACTACTCTCGGCAGCGGTACTGCCTATCCGGTCACCGATGGCACCGACAGTTCGCCGGGTGGAGCCAAAAACTATAGCATCTACCCCAAGAAAAACTGCATTGGCGGAGTTTTCGCTTATTGCGAGGTCAATCTGTCTTTGGAGAATCGCCAGAAATTGTTTGGCGATCACGAAATAAGCTTCGCCGTGGATTTGTTGAATGCTTTCAACAACAAGAACTTCAAGGATTTCGACGGCTTCTTCTCAAGCACTGACCCGCTATTGCCTGATGGCAACGCCTTGCTCACCCTCCCCCGGCGCATCCAGTTCCGCGCCGGATATCGCTTCTAACCTCCCCCCCTACCGGCGGCGTCCCCCAATCCCCTTGTCGGGCGCCGCCGGGATTTTTTAGTTTCGCGTAATAACGGAGTTTCCCATGACCACGCGCCGCGAGCTTCTGCACGGATCGGCGTTGGCGGTGGTTGCGTTCGGTGCGGGTTGTGCACCGGGTGTGGGGATTGCCAAGGGGCCGCGCGAGCCGGCGCTGATCGGCGATCTGCAGGAACGGACCTTTCGCTTCTTCTGGGACACGACGGATCCCAAAACCGGGCTCGCGCATGATCGCTGGCCGACCCAATCCTTCTCCAGCATTGCCGCGGTGGGTTTCGCGCTGACCGCTTATCCGGTCGGTGTGGTCAATGGCTGGATCACACGGACCGAAGCACGCGCGCGGACGCTGACTACATTGGAATATTTCGCGGCGCTGCCGCAGGGGCCTGCCGCGACCGGCATGGGCGGGTATAAGGGCTTCTTCTACCATTTCCTCGAGCGCGATACCGGGCATCGTTTTCGCGACACCGAACTGTCGACGGTCGACACCACCCTGTTGTTCGGCGGGATGCTGTTCGCGCAGAGCTGGTTCGATGGCGACCATCCCGATGAACGGCGGATCCGCGCGCTGGCCGACGAGCTTTACGGCCGCGCCGACTGGACCTGGATCCGCCCCCGCGCGCCATTGATCTGCATGGGTTGGCGGCCGGAGAACGGCTTTATCCCGAGCGACTGGGACATTTATAACGAAGGCCTGCTGACTTATCTGCTTGCGCTCGCATCCCCCACTCATGCGGTCGAGCCGGAGACCTGGGATGCGTGGACCTCGCGCTTCGAACCGCAATGGACCGACAAATGGGGCGGCAAGCCCTATCTCCATTATCCGCCGCTGTTCGTGCATCAATATAGTCATTTATGGGTCGATTTCCGTGGCATCGCGGATCGCTATATGACCGCCAAGGGCATCGATTATTTCGAGAATACGCGCCGCGCGACCTATGCGCACAAGGCCTATGCGGCGGCCAATCCGGGCGAGTTCAAGGGCTATGGCGGCGATATCTGGGGCCTGACCGCGTGCGACGGGCCGGCGGATTTCCGGACGACGATCGACGGCAAGCAGCGCCAGTTCTTCAGTTATTCCGCGCGCGGGCCGGGCGACCGTGACGACGGCACGATCGCACCGACCGCCGCCGCGACCTCGATCGCCTTCGCGCCGGAGATCGCGGTGCCGGCGATCGAGGCGCTGCACCGGCACTATGGCAGGGCGATTTACGGCAAATACGGCTTTATCGATTCATTCAATCCGACGCTGACCGATCCCAAGGCACGGCTCGACCATGGCAAGATCACGCCTGGGGCCGGCTGGGTCGGGCCGGATTATCTGGGGATCGATCAGGGGCCGATCGTGCTGGGGATCGAGAATTGGCGCACCGGCCTGATTTGGGCGACGATGCGCAAGAACCCGCATATCCGACGGGGGTTGAAGCTGGCCGGTTTCAAGGGCGGGTGGCTGGGTTGAGTTTGACGCCCGCCCCTTCCGTTCGTGCTGAGCTTGTCGAAGCACCGTTCTTCTTCTCCGACGTCGAGAAGAAAAAACGGTCCCCTTCGACTGCCTGCCTGCGGCAGTCGCTCAGGACAGGCTTCGACAAGCTCAGCACGAACGGCGGGTTTTTGGCAGGCGTGATTGCGCTCCTGCTCGCAAGCTGTTCGCCGCCCTCCACAAAAACCACGCTCAACCTGTGGGCAATGGGCCGCGAAGGGGAAGTCATCGGCCAGCTGATCCCGGCATTCGAAAAGGAGAATCCGGGCATCGAGGTGCGGGTGCAGCAATTGCCCTTCACCGCCGCGCACGAGAAATTGCTCACCGCCTTTGCCGGCGACGCGCTGCCCGACATGGCGCAGCTCGGCAATAGCTGGGTGCCGGAGTTCGTCGCATTGGGCGCGCTCGCGCCGCTCGATGCGCAGGTCGCGGCGACACCGGCGATCGATCGCACGGATTATTTCCCGGGCGTGTGGGATTCGAATGTCGTCGCCGGCGCGCTGTACGGTGTGCCCTGGTATGTCGATACGCGGTTGCTCTTTTATCGCCGCGACCTGCTGCAACAGGCGGGGTACGACCATCCGCCGCGCGACTGGACCGAGTGGCGCGCGCAAATGCGCGCGATCAAGAAGCTGGTCGGCCCACGGAAATACGCCGCCCTCCTCCCACTCAACGAATATGAACCGCTGACCACGCTCGGGCTCAACCAGCCCCAGGAAATGCTGCGCGATGGCGGGCGCTATGGCAATTTCCGTGGGGCCGGATTCAAGGCGGCGCTCGCTTTCTATCTCGAAACCTTTCACGACAAGCTCGCACCGATCGCGACCAACACCGAAATCTCCAATGTGTGGGATGAATTCGATCGCGGTTTCTTCAGCTTCTACATCACCGGTCCGTGGCAGATCGGCGAGTTCAAGCGCCGCTTGCCGGCCAATCGCCAGGGCATCTGGATGACCGCGCCGGTGCCGGGGCCCGACGGTCCGGGCAGTTCGAACGCGGGCGGCTCGAGCCTCGTGTTGTTCAAGGCGTCGACCAAACAGGCGGCGGGCTGGAAACTGATCGAATATCTGTCGCGGCCCGCGACGCAAATTCGGTTTCATGCGTTGACCGGCGATCTGCCGCCGCGGCGCAGCGCCTGGGCCGCACCGTCGCTGCGCGAGGATCGCTATGCGCGCGCCTTTGCCGATCAATTGCTGCGCGCCAAGCCGACGCCCAAGGTACCGGAATGGGAGCGCATCGCAACCGAAGTGCGACTGGTCGCGGAGGCCGCCGCGCATGGCCGAATGACGGTCGATCAGGCTGTGGTTGAGATGGATAAACGCGCCGATGCGATCCTCGCCAAACGGCGCTGGATGTTGGATCAGGGCACGGCAAAGTGAGATTCGCTGTACCCGCCCCCGTTCGCCCTGAGCCTGTCGAAGGGCCGTCCTTTCTTCCTTCTGTTGAGAATAAGAACGGTGCTTCGACAAGCTCAGCACAAACGGACGTGGGGGTGCGCTGCCCATGAAGCGCGAGCGCGCCGCCTGGATCTTCGTCGCGCCCGCTTTGGTCGCGCTCGGGCTGTTCTTCTTCTTGCCGGTGGTCGCCGCGCTGGTGCTGAGCTTCACCGATTTCGACATTTATTCGCTCGCCGACATCTGCAATCTGCGCTTCGTCGGGCTCGACAATTACCTCACATTGCTGCGCACGCATTTGTTCTGGAAGGCGCTCGGTAACACGCTCTATTTTGTCATTCTCGGCGTGCCGTTGTCGATCGCGCTGTCGCTCGGCGCGGCACTGCTGATCAATTCGAAACTGGCGCGGTTCAAGGGATTGTTCCGCACGATCTATTTCGCGCCGGTCGTCACCACGCTCGTCGCGGTGGCGGTGATCTGGCGTTATTTGCTGCACACCAAATATGGCCTGATCAACTGGGGGCTTGGCGGGTTGGGGATCGATCCGGTCGATTGGCTCGGCGATCCAAACTGGGCGATGCCGGCAATCGTCATTTTCGCGGTGTGGAAGAATTTCGGTTACAACATGATCATCCTGCTCGCCGGGCTACAGACCATCCCGGAGGAGCTGTACGAAGCCGCCAAGATCGACGGCGCCGGACGCTGGGCGCAGTTCCGCCACGTCACCCTGCCCGCGCTCGCGCCGGTCATGCTGGTCGTGTCGATCCTGACCATGGCGGGTTATTTCCAACTGTTCGCCGAACCTTATGTCATGACACAGGGCGGACCGGTCGAGAGCACTGTATCCGTCCTGTATTTCATGTTTGAACAGGGTTTCAAATGGTGGAATCTGGGCTTCGCGACGTCGGTCGCGTTCGTCCTGTTCGTCATCCTGTTCGCGATCACTTTGGTTCAGCTAAAACTGTCGCAGCGCTGGAGCGACCAGTGAGAAAAGGCGCGCTCCTTACCAACACGCTGATGGTGCTGCTCGGCTTGTTCGCCGTCGCGCCGTTGCTGTGGATGCTGTCGGTATCGGTGATGCAGCCGGGCGAGGCGGCGCATTTCCCGCCGCCGCTGATCCCGGCCGATCCGACCACGACCAATTACGTCACGCTGTTCGCCTCGACCGATATGGCGCGCTACTTCGCCAACTCGTTGCTGCTCGCGTGCCTCGCCACCGCGCTGTCGCTGACCTTCAACGTGATGGCGGGTTATGCCTTCGCCAAGCTCAATTTCCGCGGGCGCGACCGGATCTTTCGGTTTCTGCTCACCGCCTTGGTCATCCCGGCGCAGGTGGCGATGATCCCGCTGTTCCTGATCTGCAAGGAGCTGGGGCTAGTCAACAGTTTCGGCGGTGTGCTGGTGCCGTCGATCGCGACGGTGTTCGGCATCTTTCTGGTGCGGCAATATGCGCTGGCCATTCCCGACGAGATGCTCGAGGCGGCGCGGATCGACGGGGCGAGCGAGTTCCGCATCTTCCGCGTCATCGTGCTGCCTTCGCTCGGGCCGATTCTGGTGACGCTGGCGACCTTCAGTTTCCTCGGGAGCTGGAGCGATTTCCTGTGGCCGCTGATCATCCTCAATGACGGCGACAAGGCGACGCTGCCGGTCGCACTGGCCAATCTCAGCCGCGAACATGTGCAGGATTTCGAACTGATGATGGCGGGCAGCGTGGTGACTTTGCTGCCGGTGCTGATCCTGTTCGTGGTGCTGCAGCGTTATTACATCTCCGGACTGCTCGCCGGGAGCGTCAAGGGATGAGGGTGTGCGTTGCCTTGACCGCGCTCGTTGCATGCAATGCGCCCCTCACCCCCGTTCGCGCTGAGCCTGTCGAAGCGCGGCTCTCCTCGCACGCCGGGCAAGAAGGAAGAACGGCCCTTCGACAAGCTCAGGGCGAACGGGATGGGGTGGCTCTCGATACAATGGACCTGGTCGGCTCCTGGCAAGCCAAGGCGTCTGACGGGGTTTCCGCCACCGCATCGACCGTCCCCGGCCATGATGGCAAGGCGCTGCGGCTCGACTGGGACTTTGCGCATGTGTCGGGCTATGCCTATGTCCGGCGGCCGCTACCGGTCACGCTGCCGGACAATTACGCGATCAGCCTATGGGTGCGCTGGAGCGGGGGCGTCAACAATCTCGAATTCAAGCTGGTCGATGCGAGCGGCGAGAATGTGTGGTGGGTATCGCGGCCCGATATCAGGCTGAAGCCGGGCTGGCAGAAGCTGGTTTTCCGCAAGCGCGACGTCGGATTCGCCTGGGGCCCGACAAATGACAAGGTGCTGCGCCAGGCGGCGTCGATCGAATTCGTGGTCAGCCGCGGCAAGGATGGCGGCAAGGGCAGTCTGGATATCGACCAGCTCGAACTGACCGCATTGCCTGCGATCGCCGCCGCTCTTCCCGCGCCAAAACCGGGCGCCGCGGATGGCGATGCCACGCTGGCGATGGACGGCAAGCTTGCGAGTATATGGTCAGGCAAGGCGCCGCTGACGATTGATTTCGGTGGGGCGAAGGAATTCGGCGGGGTGGTGCTGCGCTGGGCTAGTCCGCCGCCCGATTATCGCGTCGAGACATCGATCGACGGCAGCAGCTGGGACTTGCGCCGCTCGGTCGTGGCGAGCGATGGCGGCGACGATCCGATCGCGCTGCCGGAGAGTGAGGCGCGCTATCTGCGCATCGTGCCCGGCGGCGTGGCACGGCTCGCCGAGATCGATGTGAAACCGCTCGACTGGGCGGCGACGCCCAATGCCTTTATCGCTTCCCTCGCCAGGGATGCACCGCGCGGCAACTACCCGCGCGGGTTTTCGGGCGAACAGAGTTACTGGACGCTGATCGGTACCGATGGCGGCGCGGCGTCGGGCCTGATCGGTGAGGATGGCGCGGTCGAGATCGGCAAGGGCAGCTTCTCGATCGAGCCGTTCGTCGAGATCGGCGGCAAGCGTTTCGGCTGGGCCGATGTCAAGGCGATACCGAGCCTGGCGGACGGTTACTTACCGATCCCGTCGGTGACATGGGACAGCCCGGGCTGGACGCTCGAGACGCGCGCGTTTTCCGATCCGGCGGCGCGCGACGGGCGAATGATGTTGCACTATATACTGCGCAACAAAAGCACCGCGTCGGTCAAGGCGAGGCTGGTGCTGGCGGTGCGCCCGTTCCAGGTCAATCCGCCCGCGCAATTCCTCAGCCAGCGCGGCGGGGTGAGCGAGATTTCCCGGCTATCGTGGCGCGACGGGGAACTGGCAGTCCGTGGTGCGCCTGACGTCGGAGCGACGTTGACGATCGTGCAAGCACTGTCATCACCAACCGATGTGAAAATCGCGCGCTTTGATGCTGGCGGCGCGCTCCCCCCTGACCCTTCCCCGGCGAAGGCCGGGGCCCAGTTACGCCGCCCTCGCGACTGGGCCCCGGCCTTCGCCGGGGAAGCGGTTGAGGACGAGACGGGCCTTGCCTCTGCGGCGCTGAGCTATGACGTCGCGCTCGCGCCGGGTGAGGCGCGGACCTTCTATCTCACCGCTTCGACACCGGGCAAACCGTTCTCACCGGTCGCCGATGCTGCGGCGTTCGACGCGGCCGAGAACGCCACGCGCGCTTATTGGCGCGAGCGGCTCGACCGGGTCGTGATCACCGTGCCGCCCGCGAAACAGGTGCTGGCCGACACGGTTCGGACCGGCCTCGCGCATATCCTCATGAGCCGCGACGGGCCGATGCTGCGCCCGGGCACGCGCAGCTATGCGCGGTCGTGGATCCGCGACGGAGCGATGATCTCCGAAGGTTTGCTGCGCCTCGGCCAGCCGGAGATCGTCGCGACATATGCCGACTGGTACACGCCGTACATCCTCCCCAATGGCAAAGTGCCGTGCTGCGTCGATTTCAAGGGCGCCGATCCGGTGCCGGAGAATGATAGTCACGGCGAATATATCTTCCTCGCGACCGAGCTCTATCGCTACACCGGCGACCGCGCGGCCCTCTCAAAATACTGGCCCGCAATCCTCGGTGCCGAGCGCTATATGGAAAGCCTGCGCGCCGAGACGCGGACGCCCGGCACCGACAAATGGCTGTACGGCCTGATGCCGCCGTCGATCAGCCACGAGGGTTATTCGGCCAAGGCGCAATACAGCCTGTGGGACGATTTCTGGGCGCTTCGTGGGTACAAGGATGCGGCCTATGCGGCGCAGGTGCTGGGCAAGCCAGAGGCCGCAGCAATCGTGCAGCATCGCGATCAGTTCCAGAGCGATGTGCACGCCGCGATCGGCGCGGCGGCAGCGCACTGGAAGATCGGTTTTATACCCGGCGCGACGAGTCTTGGCGATTTCGATGCGACCTCGACGACGATGGGGCTCGACCCGGCGGGCGAACAATCACGGCTCGATCCGGCACTGCTGGCGGGCACGTTCGATCGTTACTGGCGCGACTTCATCCTACGTCGCGACGGCAAGAAGGCGTGGAAGGATTATACACCGTACGAGCTACGCAACGTGTCGGCGATGATCCGGCTGGGCAAGCGCGAACGGGTCGATCCGATGCTCGATTTCTTCTTTGCCGACCGGCGCCCGGCGGCGTGGAATGGATGGGCCGAGGTCGTCGGCAAAGCGCCGCGTGAGATACGCTTTATCGGCGATATGCCGCATGCCTGGATCTCGTCGGATTTCATCCGAGCAGCGCTCGACATGTTCGCCTATGAGCGTGCCGATGACGGCGCGCTGGTCCTCGGCGCGGGGCTGTCGGACGCCTATCTCGACGGGCTGGGATCATCGATCAGGGGCTTGCGCACGCCGCATGGCAGCCTCGACCTGACGATGCGCGCGACGCCCGCGAAACTGTCGGTCAAGATCGGCGGCTCCGCCAAGCCAAAGGGGGGATTCATCCTGCCCTGGCCGTGGAAGACCAGGCCGGGCCGCGCGACGATCGATGGCAAGCCGGCCCGTTTCAGCAATGGCGTGCTGCTCGTCCCGGTGACCGGTCGTCCTATCATCGTGGAGGTATCACGATGATCGCTGCGACGCTTATGGCCCTGGGACTTGCCATGACATCACCATCCCCGCGCCCTGAACCTGTCGAGGGGCAGCATCCGCAACCTGCCGCTGTGCCCGATGACTATGCATACCAACTATTCCTGCCGCGCGGCTATCTCATCGAACATCGGCGTGCGGTGCCCACCTCTACGACCAAGACCGATATCAAGAAGGACAAGAAATGACGAAGACGCCCTTCCCCGCCGATTTCCTCTGGGGATGCGCCACCGCTGCCTATCAGATCGAAGGGTCGCCGCTCGCCGATGGCGCGGGGGCGAGCATCTGGCAGCGCTTCAGCCACGACCCGCGCCTGATGGCGACGAAGGGCGATACCGGCGACATCGCGTGCGACCATTACAACCGCATGGAGGACGATGTCGCGCTAATGAAAGAGCTCGGGCTGCAGGCCTATCGCTTCTCCGTCGCCTGGGGCCGGGTGCTACCCGACGGGACCGGACGGGTGAACGAAGCGGGGCTCGGTTTCTATGAGCGGCTGGTGGATATGCTGCTCAAGAACGGCATCGAACCGTTGTGCACGCTCTATCACTGGGACTTGCCGGTGGCACTCGACGATCGCGGCGGCTGGCTCAATCGCGACATTGCCGACTGGTTTGCCGATTATGGCCGGGTGCTGTTCGAGCGGCTCGACGGGCGCGTGAAGAAATGGGTCACGCTCAACGAACCCTGGGTGGTGACCGATGGCGGTTATCTGCACGGCGCGCTGGCGCCGGGGCACCGCAACATGTTCGAGGCGCCGATCGCCAGCCATAACCTGATGCGCGCCCATGGTGCGGCGGTGAAGGCGTATCGCGAGGTGGGCAAGAACGAGATCGGGCTGGTGGTCAATCTCGAGCCGAAATATGCCGCGTCCGGCTCGGCCGATGACATGGCGGCGACGCGCCGCGCCGAGGCCTATATGAACCGCCAATATCTCGAACCGGCGATCCATGGCCGTTATCCGCCCGAGCTGAAGGAGATTTTCGGCGAGGCCTGGCCCGACTGGCCGGCGGCGGATTTCGATCTGATCAAACAGCCGATCGATTTCATCGGGGTCAATTATTACACCCGCAATGTCACGCAGGCGGACGACAGCTTTCCGCTCAAGGCAGGGCCGGTTGAACAGAAACAGGCGACTCACACGACCACCGGCTGGGAAGTCTTCCCGCAAGGGCTGACCGACGTGCTGCTCTGGGTGAAGGACAATTACGGCGATCTGCCACTGTACGTCACCGAGAATGGCGCGGCCTTTTACGATCCACCCACGGCGGAGGGCGGCAAGGTCGATGATCCGCTGCGGGTCGATTATCTGAAGAAACATATCGCAGCGATCGGTACGGCGATCGAGCGCGGGGCGGACGTTCGCGGTTATATGCTATGGTCGTTTCTCGACAATCTCGAATGGTCGCTCGGCTATTCGAAACGCTTCGGCATCGTGCATGTGAATTTCGACACGCTGAAGCGCACGCCGAAGAATTCCGCGCGTCTCTATTCCCAGGTGATCGCAACCAATGGAGAGACGCTTTACTGATTGAGTGAAGCCGACATTCCACCAAACGGCCTTTCCAAATCGGGCTGCTGGCCTTAATCCGCCACCATACCCGAGTCTCGAAAGGTCATTGACATGCGTGAAGCCGCGATCGTTGCCACCGCCCGTACTCCGATCGGCAAAGCCTATCGCGGCGCGTTCAACATCACCGAAGCGCCGGTGCTGGCGGGTCATGTGATGAACGCGGCGGTCGAACGCGCCGGGATCGATCCGGCGCGGATCGACGATGTGTTCTGGGGCGTCGGCGGACAATGGGGCACGCAAGGCGGCAATGCCGGGCGTATGGCGATCTTCGCCGGCGGCCTGCCGCAAAGCGTGCCGGCCTTCACGCTCGATCGCAAATGCGGCTCCGGCCTGACCGCGGTGGCGCTGGCCGCCCGCTCGATCATCGCCGGCGACATCGATGTCGCGCTGGCCGGCGGCATGGAATCGATCAGCTTCACCGTGACCAAGGACGCGCCGCGCTACGTCAACCAGTCGGTGCTCGACAAGGAACCCGCGGCCTATATCGCGATGATCGAGACCGCCGAGATCGTCGCCGAGCGCTACGGCATCAGCCGCGCGGCACAGGACGACTATGCCGCAAAGAGCCAGCAACGCGCGGCACGCGGGATCGAGACCGGCGCGTTCGTCGAAGAGATCGCCCCGATCACGGTCGAGAAAGGCCTGTTCGACAAGGAAGGCAATCGCACCGGCAGCGAGACCATCACCGTGTCGCAGGACGAAGGCATTCGCGCCGGCACGACACTGGAGGCGTTGCAGGGGCTGAAGACGGTCTGGCCGGGCGGTCAGTTCACCGGCCCAGGCCGCAACGTGACCGCAGGCAATGCCAGCCAGTTATCGGATGGCGCCGCTGCGCAGATCCTGATGGACCGCGCGACCGCCGAGGCTGAAGGCAAGCAGGTCCTTGGCATCTATCGCGGGTTCCAGGCGGCCGGCTGCGGGCCTGAGGAAATGGGCATCGGGCCAGTCTTCGCGATTCCCAAACTGCTCGACCGTGCCGGGCTTTCCGTGGCGGATATCGGACTGTGGGAGCTGAACGAGGCGTTCGCGTCGCAATGCCTTTACTGCCGCGACCATCTCGGCATCGACCCCGAGAAGTATAACGTCAATGGCGGCGCGATCGCAGTCGGGCATCCGTTCGGCATGACCGGGTCGCGGCTCGTCGGGCATGCGCTGATCGAAGGGCGCAAGCGTGGCGTGCGTTATGTCGTGGTGTCAATGTGCACCGCGGGCGGCATGGGCGCAGCGGGGCTGTTCGAGATCGTTTGAGGTTCGCGAACAAAGCCCCTCCCCTGTGGCTACGCTATGTCGACAATAAGAAAGAGCGAGCCGGTTTGGTCCGGCAAGCGATGAATTCCAGATTCTGTGCCGTGGTTGAATCGCCGCCGGAGACAGTGCCGTGCGGACGAGCGGGGGAGATATGGGACACCGGTTGTGTTTTATCTCAGGCCGTCTGCCGGATGAGCAGTTTAGATATTATTTCTTTGTATATCAAGTGCTTAGAATGAACGATTAGAATGAACGAGTAGCCCCGGTGCGGGACTTGAGATGGTTTGAGACCGCAAACTCAAGCCCCTCCCTTTCAAGGGAGGGGCTTTTTGCGTCAGCCCAGCGCCTCCCGGACCTTGGCTTCCGAGTCCTTATGCAGCGCCCAGAAATCGCGCACTGTGCCGCCGGCCAGCTTGGTCTGCAGCACTGCGAGATGCGAGTACCAGCCGCCGCCGAAATTGGCCATCGCGACCGGGCCGCTAATGCCGCTGTGCGTCAGCACCAGCCTGGTGCGGTCGCCATCGGGCGACAGGTCGAACGTGGCAACGCCTTCCTTGCCGCCATCCCAGCTAAAGGCGAGACGGTGCGGCGGATCGTAAGCGATGATCTTCTCATGGGCGATATGGCCTTTTCCGCTCTTGTATTTCTCCGGATAAGGTACGTCGTCGCTCGATAGATTATCGTGATCGAAGACCAGTTCGATCTCACCGCCTTCGCGATCGTCGGTTGCGCCACCGGCGAACCATTGTTTGCGCAATTCTGGTTCGACCAGCCAGCGCCAAACCGTCTCGATCGGCGCGTCGAGTATACGCTCCATGCGGATCTTGTCGGCGGCGATACGTTCCAGATCAATCATCGATCTTCTCCATTAAGGTAGCGAGGCCAGCGAGGATCATCGTCCAGCCCTGACGGGTACGATCCTCATAGGCCGCCCATTGCGGGTCCATTTCGTGAGTGAGCGTCAGGGCCGATCCGGCGCCGGTGGCGACGATCTCGATCGTCACCCGGGTCCATTCGTCCTCCTCTGCCGGATCAGCGGCGAACAGGAAGACGAGCCGGTGCGGCCGATCGATCACTTCATATTTCAGCCGGTGGCCGGCATCGCCAGTGGCACGCCGTTCGACGATCAGCGCATGACCGCCAACGCGCGCGTCGATCTCGACCGTCCGCATTTCCCCATCAGGCGTGGCGAACAGGAACTTGCCGGCCTGGGCGGGGTCGAGCCAGGCATCGAACACGCGTTCGGCCGACGCGGCGAAATCGCGCTTCACGATCAGGATGATCGGTGCCGTCATGGCTTTTTCTCCATATCGTTGGCGATGAGCGTCTCGAGCAAGTCGAGACGGTTGGTCCAGAACTGCTCCCATTGCCGCAGCCAGACCTGAGCCTCTTGCAAGGGCTCGGCGCGCAACCGGCAGAGCTGCGTCCGCCCAGCCTTGCGCCGTTCGACCAGTCCGGCGCGTTCGAGCGCCTTCACATGTTTGGAAGCGCCGGCGAAGCTCATCGCGTGCGGCGCAGCGAGCTCACCAATGCTGCGCTCACCACCCGACAGGCTGGCAAGCATGGCGCGGCGCGTCGGATCCGAAAGCGCGGCGAAAGTGGCGTCGAGTCGTTCAACCATGTGGTTGCGTATCGGTGTCGCGCTGATGATTGTCAACCGATTGGTTTAATAATTTCTGTGCAGGTCAGGAAAGCACTGGAGCGGTTTCGAGTTGAGTTGATCCGCGTCGTTCCGTTCGGGCTGAGCTTGTCGAAGCCCCGTTCTCTCTTGCGGCAGAGGTAGGAGAAGAACGGCCCCCTTCGACTGCCTGCCAAGGCAGGCGCTCAGGACAGGCTTCGACAAGCTCAGGGCGAGCGGAAGAGGGTGATTCCGCCCTGCCGACGTCGCGCTAAGCGGGTTTGCTCATCATCAGCGCGGCGCGCATCGTGCGCAGGATGACCTCGTCGCGCTGGTTGAGGCCGATATGTTCGAAGGTGACGATGCCCTGCCCTGGCCGCGACTTGCTCGGGCGCAGTTCCTTGACCTCGGTCTCGGCGCGGATCGTGTCGCCGGCGAACACGGGTTTCGGAAAGACGGTCTCACTCATGCCGAGATTGGCGACCGTCGTACCGAACGTCGTGTCCTGCACCGACAGTCCGATCACCAGCCCGAGCGTGAAGAGCGAGTTCATCAGCGGCTTGCCGAATTCCGTCGTCGCGGCATAGGCGTGGTCGATATGGATCGCCGCCGGATTATAGGTCAGCGACGAGAACAGCATATTGTCCATGTCGGTCACCGTGCGGCGAATCTCATGGACGAATTTCCGCCCGATCTCGAATTGCTCGAAATATAATCCCGCCATCGTCATGCCCTCTCGCAATTCGTCAGCGCGGGGTTGAGCCGATTTGGCGGCCAAGATCAACATGGCCACCATATCCGCCAAGCCAGTCGCGCCTGTTCTCCGCGGCGGCGCGCGATCTGAAATGACGGCATCAATGACCCGGTGATCGAGATTATTTGCCCGGCGCCGGTTCGCGCAGGAAGACGCGGATGATCGAATCGGCGTGGCGCTCGATCTCATCGGGCACATAAAGGTCGCGCCCGGACACCGCGAGAATCTCGGGCGCGAGCAGGAACGGCATCTGACTGGCGGCGGTGAGCATCATGAACAGCGACATCGGATCGACATCGGGCAAGGCGCCGGACGCCTGAAGCCGTTCGATCACCGGACGGCACCAGTCATGCCCCTCGCGGATATAGCGTTCGGCGGCCCATTGCAGTTCCGGCCCCTCGAGGATCGATTGCTGGATCATGATCCGGGCATGTTCGGGATGGCGCGCGCAATAGCCGACATACCAGTGGATAAAAGCCTTGAAGGTGGTGATATCGTCGCGGCTGCCCCGCTCGATCGCGGCGGGCATTTCGCCTTCCATCCGGTCGAACAGGAAGACGATCGCCTGGCGCCAGAGCTCGCTCTTGGTCTGGTAGATATGCCGGATCATGCCATGCTGCACGCCGGCCTCCTGCGCGATGTCGCGCAACGACGCGCCTTCGAACCCGCGACGAGAGAAGTGATTGAGCACTGGCGAGGATCGCCTGTCCGGTGCTGCGCAATTGCTGTTGACGCAGTGTCGGCTTCGTCGATTTCGTCATCGGTCGAGCAATCCGTGTCCTCACCCATTGGGTCAAGATCGCGTCGTAACCACCCCATGATCGATGCGGAAGGCCAAAGCGGTTCCCGTATTGGATCGACAGGATGGCGGGCGATCGTGCATCGCCCGCCATCCCGTTCACGCCATGATCGGGACCATGATCAGGGAACGTTGCTCAGCACGCTTTGCCAGTTGGTCGTTTCGGTGAAGATTTCTCCGCCCGACGCCTTGATCGCGTCGCGGCCATCCGTCGCCCCCTGCAACTGCCACATCATCCAGGCAGTCGGATAACCGAGATAACCATGAACGCCGTTGGCGCACATTCCGGAGACGCAGTTGGGCGTGCCCTGAACGTCATTATGGTTCGGCCCCTTCAGGATCGCCTTGGCCTTGAGCAATGGTGCAGGTGTCGCATTGTAATAAGCGGTGTTCGAATTGAGCTGACTCCCGAACAGCTGCGTATCCGGCGAAATCAGCCAGTCGGCGGTCCCGCTGACATAGAAGATCGAGCCGCTTGTCGCCGCCTGCAGGTCTGCGGTCAGCAGGCAAAGAGTCGGCGGGTTGCAATACGCCTGCTGCGCGATGTGGAACGTCACCGCGGTGCGGATCAGGCCGCTCGACTTCAGCATCGCGTTGACCGCGCCGGACGCTCCTTGCGAATGGCCCATCGCCCCGATCTTCGTCGTGTCGAGCTTGCCGTTGAAGATGCTGCCGGCATCCGTGTTGCGGGCGACCATATAGTTCGCGCTGTCGATCATCGTCTGGCCGAGACCGGTCGTCCCGTCGCGCGTGGCGATCACCACAAAACCCCAGGATGCGAGATGGCGCAGCAGATAGGCATAGGTGGTCGATGCGATCGGTGTTGTGCCCGATCCATTGCCCCACACGATGATCGGATGCTTCATTCCACCCGCGCCGAGACTGGACGGATAGAAGATATCGCAAGGGTTACCCTTCGAATCGCAGCCGGCGGCGGTCGAGGTCTGGGCGACCGTCCACGAACCATCGGCGTAATATTTCTGCTCGATCGGCTTTGTCGGCAAGTTCGGCGCGGACAAGGCCGCCGCGCTCCATGCCAGCGCGACAGCGCCAATCAATCCTTTAGAAAGGGCCTTCATCGGTCTCTCCTCTTGGTCCGCCGACTATCGGGCGGTGACCGAGCGTCACACAGGCATAGAGCGAAATCAAGTTTCACTATCCGTAAGGATAATGATTCAGCGTGGCGCTCGATATGAGCCGCGATTCTGGGGGTCGTCATTGCCCGATCGCGCCGCTACGCCACGCTCGTGATTCTCGACGACCTCCAAGCCGATCTCGTGCGCCTCGAGACTCAGGACCGCTTGCGGCGGCTGATCCCGCGACAGGGAATCGATGTCTCTTCCAACGACTATCTGGCGCTCGGCGCGTCGCAGCGGTTGCGCGACGCGGTCGCCTTGGCGATCGAGCGCGGCGTGCCGATCGGGTCGGGCGGATCGCGGCTGCTACGCGGCAACCATGAGGAGCATGAAGCACTAGAGGCGGAGGCAGCGATCTTCTTCGCAGCCGAAGCGGCGCTGTTCTTCTCCAGCGGTTTTGCCGCGAATGCGGCACTGTTCGCGACGTTGCCGCAACGTGACGACCTGGTCGTGCACGACGCGCTGATCCATGCCAGCGCGCATGAGGGTATGCGGCTCGGCCGCGCCGAATGCCGGTCCGTCGCGCATAATGACGCGACCGCCTTTGACGGTGCGATCGCTCGCTGGCGGCAGGCGGGTGGCACCGGGCGGCCATGGATCGCGGTCGAAAGCCTGTACAGCATGGACGGCGACCGGGCGCCGCTCGCGGCGCTGGCGGCGGTTGCCGAACGGCATGACGGGATGCTGCTGATCGATGAGGCGCATGCGACCGGGGTGTTCGGCGAACAGGGCCGCGGCCTTGCCCATGCGCTCCATGGACGCGACAATCTCATCACCTTGCACACCTGCGGCAAGGCGCTTGGTTGCGAGGGCGCGCTGGTCTGTGGCCCGGCCGTCGTCCGCGACTTTCTGATCAATCGCGGCCGCGCTTTCATCTTCTCGACCGCACCATCGCCGTTGATGGCCAGCGCGGTGCGCGAAAGTCTGCGCATCCTCGCCGACGAACCGGAACGGCGCGCCGATCTCTGGCGATTGATCGCTGCCGCCGAAAATGCCCTGGCGCGGTGTGGCGTCGCGCCAACCGGATCGCAGATTCTGCCGCTGGTGCTGGGTGACGATGCGCGAGCGATGCGGGTCGCAGCGGCGGTGCAGGCGGCCGGTTTCGACGTGCGCGGCATTCGCCCGCCGACCGTGCCGCAGGGGACCGCGCGGCTGCGCATCTCGCTGACGCTCAACCTGACCATGACGGATATCGACCGGCTCGCCGACGCGATCGAGCAGGCGCTGCGATGACGAGCCCCCGCTTCGTCGTCACCGGCACCGACACGGATGTCGGCAAGACGATCTTCGCCGCCGCACTGGTCGGCGCGCTTGGCGGTTTCTACTGGAAGCCGGTGCAGGCAGGGCTGGATGACGGCGGGGATTCGGCGACCATCTCACGTCTGTCCGGCCTGCCCAGGGAGCATATCCTGAGCGAAGCCTATCGGCTGGCGACGCCCTGCTCACCCGACCTTGCCGCTGAACGTGACGGCATCGCGATCGACCCGCAGCGCCTGATCCCGCCGAAGGTCGACGGGCCGTTGGTGATCGAAGGCGCGGGCGGGGCGCTCGTGCCGCTCACCGGCGAGATGGTTTTCGCCGACCTGTTCGCGCGCTGGCAAGTGCCCGTCATATTGGTCGCACGCACCGCGCTCGGCACGATCAATCACAGCCTGTTGTCGATCGAAGCGCTACGCAGTCGCGGTGTGCCGATCCTGGGTATCGCGTTTAGCGGCGACGCGGCCGAGCATAGCGAAGCGACGATCGCGCGGATCGGCCAGGTGCGGCGGCTCGGTCGCCTGCCGCATCTGGCGACGCTCGATCCGGAAGCGCTCCGCACCGCCTTCGCGGCGAACTTCGACCTGGAGGATTTCCGCTGAGAGCATCACCGATCTGGCATCCGTTCACTCAGCACGGACTGGGCGAAGCGATCCCGCTCGTCACTCATGCCGAGGGTGCGGCGATCTTCACCGCCGATGGTCGCCGGATCGTCGACGGCATCTCGTCATGGTGGGTGACGACGCACGGGCATTGTCACCCCCGGATCATGGCGGCGATCGCGGCGCAGACCGAACGGCTCGACCAGATCATCTTCGCCGGCTGGACGCACGAGCCGGCCGAAACCCTGGCACACGGCCTGATCGAGATGATGCCCGAGGCACTGACTCGCGTGTTCTTTTCCGATTCCGGATCGACCAGTGTCGAGGTCGCGCTGAAAATGGCGCTTGGCTATTGGGCCAATCGCGGCGAACCGCGTCACCGGTTGCTGGTGCTGGAACACAGCTATCATGGCGATACGATCGGCGCGATGTCGGTCGGCGCGCGCGGCGTGTTCAACCAGGCCTATAGCCCGTTGCTGTTCGAGGTCGGCACGCTGCCCTTCCCAGGCGCCGGCCGCGAGCAGGAGACGCTCGACGCGCTGGAGGCGGCCTGTCGTGACCGACCCGCCGCGCTGATCGTCGAACCACTGATCCTGGGCGCGGGCGGCATGCTGATCTATCCGGCATGGGTTCTGGCGGCGATGCGCGAGATTTGCGCACGCCAAGGCGTGCTGTTCATCGCCGATGAAGTGATGACAGGATGGGGCCGGACCGGCACATTGCTCGCATGCGAACAAGCGGGCGTGGTGCCGGATATCCTTTGCCTGTCCAAGGGGCTGACCGGCGGTGCGGTGCCGCTCGCGGTGACGATGGCGACCGAGCCGATCTATGCCGCGCATCTGTCGACCGATCGCGCCCGGATGTTCTTCCATTCATCGAGCTACACCGCCAATCCGATCGCTTGTGCGGCGGCCAACGCCAATCTCGCCATCTGGCGGGAGGAGCCGGTGCTTGAGCGGGTCGCCAGTCTGACGGCGCGTCAGGGAAAGCTGCTCGCCGCCTTGTCCAGCCATGCTTCGGTGCGCAATGCGCGGGCGCTCGGCACGATCACCGCGATCGAGGTCGAGGCCGACAAGGGCGAATATCTGTCCAGCCTCGGGCCATTGCTTCTGGCCAGTTTCAGCCGGCACGACCTCCTGCTCCGCCCACTCGGCAACACCATCTATGTCATGCCGCCCTATTGCATCGAGGATGCGGATCTCGCGTTGATCTACACCGGCATCGTCGCGGCGATCGAGGACGCATAGAGGCTTCGCGGCTGGCCTCGTCTATCTGATGGAGTGTTGGGGCGGGGTCGCGCACCTTATTGTCCCGCGAGATCGGCACCGTCTCGAACTTGCGGCGTTCGAAGCCGTGATGATCGATCGCTGGCTGCGCCTGGGCCTTGAATCCGAGGACAAAACTGCGCCACGCTATGGGCGAAATTGCGGGCGGTGCCATTCGCTAAAGACCGTTTCCCGGCGCGGCACCGGGCGATCGGTCAGGCATGTCGTGGAGATTTCTTGCCGGAAAGATTCGTGCGACTTCGGTTCGAAATCTATCACCGACGAGCGCTTTGGAAAGACGATCCATCAGTAGCGCGATCACCATCATCGAGCCGAGAAACGCCAAACCCGTGATGGCATTTGGGTGACCGAAACCGGCCTTGGCCAATGCTGATTCTACAATCACTGCGGCCGGACTATGAAGCACATAAAGCGGGTAAGAGATTTGTCCGAGCAAGAGGCAGACCCGCCGTAGTGCGGCGCCAGGCTCTACTGCGGCGCCGCGGTTGGCCGTCCGAACGACGCAACCGCGCCGAGCATCGGGCTCAATAGCGACACGCCACTAAACAACAGATTAGTGATCCGATTTGATGCACCATGCCGTGCACGGTGTTCCTGATCTTTCCCGCCAGTGCACGCCTGCCTTGTGCCCCCGGAATTCTTTTGGCGGCAAATGGCGGTTTATGCCGTTCCGTACCTCGTTGAGATTATACTCGGCAGCAGGGAACGTCCGTGGTTAAGTCATTCGTCTTCATGCTCGCCTTTCTCGCCGCATCGGCGGCCTCGGCGCAGGATTTGGTGCTGCGCGGCGGCACGCTGGTCAATCCGGGCAGCGCGCCGCTGGCCGATGCCGTCGTGGTGGTCCGCGACGGACGGATCGCCCAGGTCGGCCGCGCTGGTCAAGTTCGCGTGCCGGCCGGGGTCAAGGTGATCGACGCGACCGGAAAATGGATCGTACCGGGCTATGTCGATGCGCATGTCCATTTCTTCCAATCGGGCGGGCTCTACACCCGGCCCGACTCCATCGATCTACGCAGCGCAACCCCTTATGAGGAGGAGGTTGCGACTATCCAACGCCGGGTCGACGACGTGTTCGCGCGCTATCTGGCAAGCGGCGTCACGGCGGTTGCCGATGTCGGTGGGCCGATGTGGAATTTCGATGTACGCGCGCGCAGCGCGACCAACCCGAAGGCCCCGCACGTTGTAGCGGCAGGACCGCTCATCTCAACCTGGCGACCGCCGGTCCTGAGCGATGCGGCCGACCCACCGATCATCGCCGCGACGACGCCGGAAAATGCCCGCGCACTTGTTCGCGCCCAGATCCCGCGCCGGCCCGACTTTGTGAAGATCTGGTACGTGGTGCGACGCGGCGAAACGCCGGAGCAGTTCCTGCCAGTGGTCCGCGCCGTCATCGAAGAAGCTCATGCGGCGGGAATCCGGGTGGCGGTCCATGCGACAGGGTTGGAGACCGCGCGCGCGGCAGTGAAAGCCGGGGCGGATATCCTGGTGCATGGCGTCGAGGACGTGGCGGTCGACGCGGCGTTTCTCGCGTTGCTCCGCCAACGCGGCATCATCTACACCACGACACTGGACGTCTATGGCGGCTACCGGCGCACGTACAGCCAGCAGCCGGGATTCACCGAGCGCGAATATGCTCTCGCCGATCCGCGCGTCATGGGCACGCTTAGTGACCTTCGTCACCTGCCGGCGACCATTGTGCCCGAACGAATCCGGCGGGTCATCGGAACGACGTTGCCGGAGGCCCCGCTCGACATGCAACTGCGTAACCTGCGCGCGGTTCGCGACGCCGGCGTCACCATTGCGATGGGCACGGATGCGGGCAATATCGGCACGCTGCCCGGCCCCTCAATCTATCGGGAGTTCGCGCTAATGGCGCGCGCCGGTCTCAGCCCACGCGAAGTGCTGACGAGCGCCACGATCAACGGCGCGCGGCTTATGGGCCGGGCGGACGAGATCGGCACGATTACCCGCGGCCGATATGCCGACATGGTGGTGCTGAATGCGGATCCATTGGCGGACGTCGCCAATCTTTCCAAAATCTCGTCCGTGATCCGGGGCGGCCGCGCCTGGACCCAGGCGGAACTCGTGCCGGCGACGGCCGCCGATATTGTCCAGCGTCAGCTCAACGCCTATAATGCACGCGATCTCGAGGCGTTCATCGCCACCTATCACCCTGACGTTCGCCTCTACGATTTCCCGGACACGCCGGTGCGTCAGGGCCATGTGGCACTCCGCCAGGTCTATGGCCGCATGTTCACGCAACTTCCCAGCCTCCACGCGCACGTTCCGCGCCGGATTGTCATGGGCGACTATGTCATCGACGAGGAGGTCGTGACCGGCTTGCCCGAGGGTCGCACGATAAGTGCGACAGCGATCTATGAGGTTCGCAACGGCCTGATCTCTCGCGTCTGGTTCATTGACGGCGGCGGTGCCCGCCGGGAAAACAAGACAGGCTCGCCATAAGGGTTTTGACGGCACGTAATCGTGCCATCTTCCAAGCTGCGCCCCGAAGATGGGTCCGCCGACGACCGACAATGCGACATGAACCTGAGAGCGCAAGCGCGAGATCGGCGATGGCTGGTGATGTTCTAAATCGCAGTTCAACACCAGGACGCCGGACCGGGAAGCGATGGCCCGTTTGCTGATTGCGGAACAGGATCAGCTCAAGTGGCCGGATCAGCCGCGCTCAGCCTTTGCAGCCTGGTTGACTAACGCCCGCCCTACCGTGGCTTCGGCGCTGATCGCCATCGTTTCCCAGGTCAGTGCCGAACGCTCATGCATCTCGCGACGATTCGGCAGGTTGGTCTTTTCTGCGGCGTCGCGCTGGGCGGTGGCGTTTGCTCGGTAAGTCTCGATCGATGTCATGCACCCCCTTAACAGGCTTCGCGACCAACAGATACGACTATGAGTTCGGCGTCCGGGAGACGGGGCGGCGTCAGATTCGGTGCAGCAAGCGAGCGGCGATCTCCGCGACTGCACCAGCAACTACCGTTTAAGGCACTCCAGAAACGGTTCTGGAAGTACGGGTCCGCGCCGCCACCACCAGCTACCGCTCGCAAGAACGCTCGGGGACTGACGCCGAAAGACGGCCGAGCAGATCAAATATATTTGAGACCCTGATCATCCAGACGTCGGCGCAGATCATATATGTCGAGGCTGCTTTCGCCCCTGGCCAAGCGCTCGCGCTTCACAGCTTCATCGGCTTCGCGAGCCTGCGCTGCCGCAAGCACGCGCGGCGCATCGGCGCGCCTGACCACGCATACGCCATCGTCGTCGGCGACGATCACGTCCCCGGCCTCGATCGCGGCGCCGGCGCAGACGATCGGCACATTTACGGAGCCGAGCGTATTCTTGACCGTGCCTTGCGCGAAGACCGCTTTCGACCAAACGGGAAAACCCATTTGCGTCAGATCATGCACGTCGCGCACGCCCGCATCGATCGCAAGTCCGCGGCAGCCCCGCGCCATAGCGCTGGTCGCCAGCAGATCGCCGAAATAGCCATCCACGCAAGGCGAGGTGGGGGCGAGGACCAGAATATCGCCATCCTTCAGTTGCTCGATCGCCACATGGACCATCCAATTGTCGCCGGGCGGGGCGGCAATAGTGACTGCGCTGCCCGCGATCCGCGCGCCCGAAAAGATCGGTCGCATATAGTGCGCGAGCAAGCCGGTCCGCCCCTGCGCCTCGTGGACCGTGGCCACACCGGCTGCGGCGAGACCATCGATGACGTACGATTCCGCGCGCTCGATGCGCCGAACCACCACACCCATACCATCTCTCCCCCACTTGCTAAAGGATAATATAGTTATATTGTATGGACCTCCTTTGCAACGGGGTGGTGCGGCCAATGGAAGCTGAAGCGATCGAATATCTTGAGGAACCTGCGCGCCCGTTGCCGGTCCTTGCCAAGGTCGGCGTCCTCGTCTGCGGCGGTGGCGCGGCGGGTGTCGCAGCGGCGGTGAGCGCGGCGCGTAACGGGGTCGAGGTCCTGGTCATCGAGCGCGACACGACGCTGGGTGGCACCGGGCCGCGATCGTTCGTCACGGAATATCATCAGGCGTTCTTCACCGGCGGGATCATGAAGGAAGTCATCGAACGGCTGCGCGCCGCTGGCGGGTCTGATCCCATGCTGGAGGACGGCCTGTTCGCGGTCCCGTTCGATCCCGAGATCCTGAAGTTCGTCCTGTCTGAGATGTTTGAGGAATCGGGCGCCGGCCTGCTCGCTCACAGCTGGGTTACCGACGCCATCGTCGAAGACGGAGCGGTACGGGGCGTGGTCGTCGAGAACAAGTCCGGTCGGCAGGTCGTGCTCGCCGACGTGGTGATTGACTGCACCGGCGACGCCGACGTGGCCGCGCGAGCGGAAGCGCCGATGCAGGAATATACCCACCCTCAGCCGATGGTGATGCTATTTCAGATCGGCGGAGTCGATTACGCGATGAGCCAGAATCGCACCGGCCGCGCTGACATGGTGCGCGCCGCGAAGGCCGACGGGCGGCTCGCCGAAGATGTCTATCTCGACAATTTCTCGAACTTCGGCATCGCGCCTTCGACTCGCGAGGGCGAGATGGGCTATATCTACGGTATCCGCATCTTGCGTCGCGACCCGTACGACGCCGACGATCTGACCGACGCGGAGGTACGTACGCGACTGGGCGTGCGCGAATTCATGCCCTTCCTGCGCACGGTGCCGGGGTTCGAGGACGCCTTTCTGATCAAGGCCGCGCCGATGATCGGCGTGCGCGATTCGCGGCGGATCATGGGTGATTACACATTGACCCGCGAGGATATATTGGATGGCACCTTCCATCCCGCCGACATCTTCAAACGCTATCACCGCCTGCCCGACACGATGGGTTTCGTCCGCCACCCGACCGACGGCAGCGAGACGACAAAGGCTTTTCGCGAGCAACTGGCGAACGCGAAGATGGTCACATCGGTGTTTGGCGTCCCCTATGGTTGCCTGTTGCCGCAGGGCATCGAGAACCTGCTTGTCGCGGGCAAGACCGTGTCGATGAGCTATGAGGCGCATTCGCGCTGCCGGCAGATCCCCGATTGCATGGCGTTCGGCCAGGCTGCGGGCACCGCCGCCGCGCTAGCCTGTCGCCATGGTGTGACACCGCGTCAGGTGGATATTGAAGAATTGCGCGACCTGCTGATCGAGCAAGGTCAGAACTTGGCTGACGGCGCGATCGATATCGCCAAGGCGAAGATCCACAACATGGTGCGAGACTGAACGCGATGACCGACACATGCTCGCCCGCCGTCGAAGCGGTCCCTTCCCAATTCCTCCTGCGCGCGCGGCAGACGCCGGTCTATCGCCAGGTTGACGTGCTCGTCTGCGGCGGCGGTCTCGCGGGCGTCGCGGCGGCGGTCGCTGCGGCGCGCGACGGTGCGGAGACGCTGCTGGTCGAACGCAACGTCGTGCTCGGCGGCAATGGTCCGCTGGCATTCGAGATCGGGCTGGAAAGCTGCGGGCGCGGCATCTCTGTGGAGATGTTCGAACGTCTTCGCGCCGGCGGGCATGTGGAATCCGACGAGGCGGTCGGGGGATCCTCGGCGTATGATCCCGAGGCGCTGAAATATGCGTGCCTCGACTTGGTCCGCGATGCCGGCGTTTCCCTGCTATTGTCCAGCCTGGCTTCGGACCCGATCGTCGAGAATGGCGTCGTGCGGGGGGCGATGGTCGAGAACAAGTCCGGGCGTTTCGCCATCCTGGCCGGGGTCGTGATCGACGCGACGGGCGATGGCGAGCTTGCCGGTCGCGCGGGGGCCGCTTTCCGCGAGCCCGACGCCTGCTCGCTTTCCCTGAATGCCCGTATCGGCGGGATCGACATCGAAGGCGCCTTGGCCGCGCGCGATAGCTGGCCCGCTCTTGTCGCTGCTGCCAAGCAGACCGGCCAGCTGGATCCGGCGCAACCCGATACTATCGCGCTGTTTGGCGTCACGCCGACGGCGCGGCGGCGCGGAATCGCCTTTGTCGCGGGATCGCGTTTCGCGGGTCGGCGGGGCTGGAACGCGCGGGACTTGAGCGAGAGCGAGGGCACCGGGCGAAAATTGATGCGCCAATTCATCGCGTTTCTGAAGACCGTTCCCGGTTTCGAGAGCAGCTTCGTGGTCGATGTCGCGGGAACGCTGGCGATCGCCGGCGCCCGGCAGACGGTCGGCGAGCATGTGCTGACGGCGGAAGAGGCGGTTCCGATCATGGTCGGGGCAAACACAGGGTCGGAGATGGCCGTGCCAATAGCCTGTCTCAAACCGCACGGCGTCGATGGACTGCTCGTGGCCGGGCGTGCGGCATCGATTGCGCCGGGCCTGCACATAAACCACGCGGCGTTGGGCGAAATCGCGGGAAAGACCGCTGCCGATACTGCGGCGGATCGGTCGAGGATCCAGGTGGGCGTGGCTGGAAACTTGATCGCCCGCGAACAAGGCGCCTAGAGGTCGATCACGAGCACCGGGCTGTGCGACCGCGAGCAGCACGGCGTGAATTCCGCGTTGCCGTCGATCATCAGCATGTCGCGATGATCGGGCTGGCCTTCGATAACCCGCGTGATGCAGGTGCCGCAAATGCCCTGCTCGCACGAGACCGAAACCTCGATACCGTGCCGTGCCAGCGCAGCCGCCGCGCTTTCTTCGGCTGCGACCTCGATCATTTGGCCGTTGCTGGCGAGACGCAGCAGGAAGGGTCTGTCGCCGCCCGGGGCGGGCTCGATCGGCGCGGCCGAGAAATACTCACGGTGCAGGTGCTGCGGGGCGATGCCGGCACTGCCGGCTGCGGCGCAAATCCAGTCGATGAAACCGGCTGGACCGCAGACATAGACATCGACCTCCGCGATCGCGCCGGAGAACAGCGACGCCGGGTCGAGGCGTTGCGCATCCGGTCCGTCGTCGAAATGATATTGCACCCGGTCGGCGAACCCGGATGCGGCGATGCGATCGCGGAACGCCGTCCGCGCCGCGCTGCGCGTGCAATAATGCAGCGCGAATGGTGCGCCGATCGCACTCAGCCGTTCCGCCATGCACAATAGCGGCGTCACGCCGATTCCGCCCGCGATCAGCAGCGCCTCTCCACGCACGGGATAGAGCGGGAAATGGTTGCGCGGCTCGCTCACGCGAAGCGTGTCGCCTTCGGCAAAGCGCTCGTGAATCTCGGTTGATCCGCCGCGCGACGCCGGATCGCGCAAGACCGCGATCTCGTAACGGTCGCGTGCCGCCGGCGTGCTGCAAAGCGAATATTGGCGGACAAGATCGGGGGCTATCTCGACATCGACATGCGATCCGGCGCTGAAATGCGGCAGCGGGCCGCCATCAGGCGCGGCCAGCACTATCGCTATGATGCCTTCCGCTTCGACACCGCGCGACACGATGCACAGCTTAAGCCAGTGTTGCTGCATGGCCTGCGTCTCCGGACTGGCGTTAGGCAGAGAGGGCGGCGGCGCGCAGCCGCTCGCGATAGAAAGGGCGGACCGTCCACAGCATCGCCACGGCGATAACCACCAGGCCCGCGAACAACAGGATGCCGGGCACGTAACTGCCTTGGCTGTCATATATCATCGCCAGCACGACCGGTCCTGTCGCGGATCCCATCGTGTTGAACCCGGCGAAGATCGGCAGCACGCGATTCATGTAGCGCGGGCCATAGACATGCTTGGAGACGACTGGGCCATCGACCACCAGGCCGCCATGCGCCACCCCCATGACGACCGCGAACATCAGCGCGGTGGAGAACCCCTGCACCGGCAGCAGCATCAGCAGCGCCGCGACCAGCAGGAGCGTCCAGCCGGAAACGCCGCGGACGGAGAAGCGGTCGTAGACCGCACCCGCCCCGAACTTGGCGAATATGCCGATCAGGAAGGTGAATGACAGCGCGCTTGCTGCGACGGTACGCGCCAGCCCTGCTTCCTTGGTCAGATAATATATGCTGTGCTGGAAGATCGCTTGATCGACGCCCGCCGACAGCAACGTGGCGAGCGCGATCAGCCAGAAGGTACGCTGGGTGAACACCTGGCGATAGCTGATGTCGAGTTCGACCGCGCGCAGCTTTTCGGGACCAGCATTGACCATCACCAGCGCGGCCTCGGGCAGGATGTCGGCCTCGCCGGGGTTGGTCCGCGCGAACAGCGCCAGCGGGATCGACACGAAGAAGACGCCCAGACTCAGCCCCGCAAAGGCAATGCGCCAGCCATAGAGTGGGATCAACTGGCTGGCGATCAGTGGGAACGCGATCCCGCCGAAGCTCGTCCCGATCATCGCGATGCCGTTGGCCAGCCCGATATTGGAGACAAACCAGCGTGAGACGAACAGTCGCAGCGTGATGATCACTGCGGCCTGGCCGATACCGATCAGAAACCCCGAAAGATAATAGTGCCACAGCGAATCGACCCAGAGAAAGGATGACAGGCCGATCGCCTCGGCCAGCATCGCGCCGACCATCACGGGCTTTAGCCCGATCCGGTCGACCAGCGGTCCGATGATGAAGATCGCCATAACCGCGCCGGTCAGGCTCTTATAGGTATAGATCAGCGTGGCCTGGGTCAGCGTCCAGCCGAATTCCGCCATCACCTCCGGATAGATCAGCGGCATCGTCATCGGGGCGCCGAACGCGAAGAAGAAGATGCAGATGGCGGTCGCGACGGCGCGCCAGCCGGGATAGCGAAGCGCAACGATCACCTTCCGCAGACGGCCCGTCGTCAGGTATTTCGGCATCGGGACCCCTCCCTGTTCACCTCACGCGGCGCCGCGCCTGGTCGATCCGGTTCGCGGCGTGTCCGCCAGAACCGCGATCGCCGCCTCGGTGCCGCCAGAGCGATACGGCACCTTTGCCGCGCGCAGCCCGCATTCAATCGTGGCGATCGTCCCGAGCGTTTCCGGATCGCAGAAATCGCCGATATGCCCGATGCGGAAGACGCGGTCGGCGAGCTGGCCCAGTCCACTGCCGAGGCTCATATTGCCGCGTTCCAGTATCCCGGCGCGTAGCGTGTCGGCCGAATGATCCTCGGGCAGGCGTACTGCGCTCAACACGGGCGAGTGCGCGGCGGGGTCGGTGCACTGCAGCTCGAAGCCCCAATGTTGAACGGCGGCACGAGTCGCGCGGGCGGCGCGTTCGTGTCGCTCGAACACCATGTCCGGTCCTTCTTCGTCGAGCATGTCCATTGCCACCTTCAGCCCCTGCAAAAGGTTGGTGGCCGGCGTGTAGGGGAAAAAGCCGTCACGGTTGAACGCCAGCATCTCTCGCCAGTCCCAATAGGACCGCACGAAACCGGCCCGCTCCGCCGCGTGCTGCGCCTTTTCGGAAATGGCGTTGAAAGACAGGCCCGGCGGCAGCATCAGCCCCTTCTGCGATCCGCTGACCGTCACATCGACGCCCCAGGCGTCGTGGCGATAATCGACCGATCCCAGCGACGAGACCGCATCGACGATCAACAGCGCTGGGTGGCCGGCGGCATCTATCGCCCTTCGTACAGCCGCGATGTCGGAGGTGACGCCGGTCGAAGTCTCGTTGTGGACGACGCACACGGCTTTGATTTCATGTCGCACGTCCGCCCGCAGCCGCGCCTCGATCGCATCGGCGTCGACCGGAGCCCGCCAGCCGCTATGGATCATTTCGGGGATCAGTCCGATCCTCGCCGCCAGCCGGCTCCACAGCGTCGCGAACCAGCCGGTCTCGTACATCAGCACATGGTCGCCGGGCGACAGCGTGTTCACCAGCGCAGCTTCCCAGGCCCCGGTGCCCGACGACGGATAGATGATGACCGGCGCGGCCGTCCTGAAGACCGATCGGATGCGCGACAACACTTCGTGGCCGAGCGCCTGAAAATCGGGTCCGCGGTGGTCGATCGTCGGCCGGGCGATGGCTTCCGACACACGCAGCGGCGTATTGGTCGGCCCCGGCAGCTGCAGGAAATGACGGCCGGGCTGGTAGCGGACTCGTGTCATCGTTCAGGCCACCTGTCCGGGCATTTGGCGGCTGCCACGATGCTTGCGCGCGATTGGTTCGGCGGTGCCGTCGCTCCAGATGGCCCGGCGTTGGTTGTAATAGTCGAGCCAGTCGCAGTCCCGCGGCAGCACGGTGAAGCCCGCGCGCACATGATGATAGGCCTCGACGTCGTCGACCTCCGGTGGGACGCTGCCGTGATCGCGCAGCGCGGTCGCGGCGTGCATCAGCCGGCGCCGCGTCAGTACGATCATCCGGTCGCTGGTGCCCAGATGTTCTTTCGCCCGATCGACGATCGGTCCCATGCTCTCAGTGATCGCCTGGTCCTGGATCGGGATGCCCTGGATGCCGGTGTAGCTGCCCTCGCGCTGGACATCGCGCGAGATCAGGTGGTCGTTGCGTGGGTTCTCCTCGACGCGGAAGCGGCCCAGCCAGTCGGTCGTGTTGGGCAAGAACCGGATCGGGGCGCTGGTGCCGGGCAACGCCCTGCCCTCCTTGGTCAGCGTCGTGGCTGAACGCGGGCCGCCGATCACGATCAGCATCGAATGGTGATCGTCGATCGGCACCCAGGCGCGCGCGCGGATGTGGTCAATCGGCTCCGACGGCGCCATCGTCCAGAACGGCATCGCGAACTGGCCGATGCGATGATAGAATTGATCGGGTCCGGCATGGCGATAGGCGCAGTAGATATTGCCATAGGCGGTCTCGATCACCTCGTATTTGGGCGCGAGGTTTTCAGGCAGCTGGCGGTAATAGTTGATCGTACCTTCCTCGAAATCGTCGGGGGAGGCAGCGCCCAGGTGTAGGAAGCCGACATGGCAGGTATCGACGTCGCCTTCCATCGCCTGCACCCAATTGCATTCGCGCATCATGAAGCTGACCGACAGCGTATGGCCGTCCTCCAGCTCGTCCCAGTCGAAATGGGGCAGCAGCGGCGGCGTCGCGCGGTCGCCCATATAGACCCAGACCACGCCGTATTTCTCGGAGACGCGAAGCGCCCTGATCTTCACCCGTGCCTTGTAGTCGGTTTCCGTTGGCTCGCTCGGCATCTCGATGCACTGGCCGTTCCGCGCGAACTTCCAGCCATGGTAGACGCAGCGGATGCCACCGTCTTCATTGCGGCCATAGAATAGCGACGCGCAGCGATGCGCGCACTGGTGGTCGACAACACCGACCTCGCCGTCCGGCGACCGGAACGCCAGGAAGTTTTCGCCCAGCAGCCGCAGGCGCACCGGTGCGCCCCCCGCCACCAGCTCTACGGGTATCAGCGCGGGGATCCAATATTGCCGCAGCAATGCCCCCATCGGAGTGCCGGGCCCGACACGGGTCAGCAAGTCGTTTTCTTCAGCGCGCATCGCATCCCGATCCCGTTAAAGGGCATTACAACAGTATAAGTGTATTATACTTATGTGTAAGTGACGAAAGGCGATGGTGTCAAGCGAGGGGTGGCGTTGCTCTTGTCGGCGTATCCGTCGTACTGTCACACCGTTTCGTTCCTCGAACGCTCAGGATCTCCGCTGCCCGTGCCCGTCCCACGCTCCGTCTTCAGCTCGATCCGTACGCAGTCGCTCGCGACACGGATCGTCGATCAGGTCATCGACGCGTTGTTCTCCGGACAGCTAGAGGCCGGGCAGTTCCTGGGCACCGAGGCCCAACTGACGCAAATGTTCAACACCAGCCGCGTGCCGATCCGCGAGGCGCTTGGACGCCTAGAGGCGCTTGGCGTCGTCACGATCAAGACGGGACTGGGCGGCGGTGCGACGATCGCGGAGGGACGGCCCGACCAGTTCGCCACCGCACTGGCGGTTCAGTTCATGCTGGTTCAGGTGACGCCCGAGGAAATCTTCGACGCGCGGATCGGTGTCGAATGCCGCGCGGCCGAACTCGCCGCCGAACATGTCACCGATGAAGAGATTGCGGAACTCCGCCGCCTGCTCGACGCGGTTAAGTCGCCAAACCTCAGCCGCCGCGCATCTGTCGAACGGATTCTCGATTTCCATGCCGCGATCGTCGAGGCTTCACGCTCGCGGACGCTCGTCACCCTGATGCACGCGCTCGAACATGCCCTGCTCAACCTGTACATCGCGATCGATTCCGATGCGTCGAATGAGTTTCGCTATGAGGGCTTGCACGCCATCTTCGAGCGGATCGAGGCGCGCGATCCGGAGGGAGCGTTCACGATGATGCGCAAGCATTTGCTGAATCGCCGCCAGTCGATGCTGTATCGGCTCAAGCAGGTGGGAAGCGGCAAGTCGCGCAAGAAGACGGTGCCGTTCGGACAGAAGCCGGACTGAGCCGCTGCCCGCTGACTATCACATCGTATCTAGTTTTACGGCATAAAGGGCGCGCGCGCCGGAGCGCGGTGGCTTGCCGATGAAGACGCCGACGACACCCACTTGGGCAAAGCGACATCGAAAAACACGCAGAGAATGACATTCGCGCAAGAGCACGATACGCTTGATGCCCCATATCTCCCCGAATGCCGGCACCGCCCAAGCTCGCTCGTTCCGTACTAAACATCTGATGTATAACGAACTATATTGATTTCGTCGTGCAACGGTGACCTGAGAAATGGAACATCTCTGGTGTAACATATCTCCCCGTTCGACCTTTGGCTCGGTCTCGCGCCGTGATTCAACCATTGCGCTGGATGTGGTCAGGGCATCTTTTGCCGGACCTATGCCGGCTCGCTCTTTCTTATCGTCGCAACAGGACGCCGCGCAGGCCCGCGCACGTGTTCGCCGCTCAGGCCGCAGGCGCCGAAACCGCCTGCATTTCGGTGTAGGAAAGCATTCCGGCGACGCCTTGCTCGCGGCCGTATCCCGAATGTTTGGCGCCGCCGAACGGAACGTCCTTGGCGTTGCCGAGGTGGCGGTTGACCCACACCGATCCCGCTTCCAGCCGCGTGGCAATGGCCAGGCCGGCGTCGATGTCGCGAGTCCACACCGATGCGCCGAGCCCGAATTCGGTCGCGTTGGCGCGCGTGATCGCGTCCTCGATATCGTCGTACACCAGCACCGGCATCACCGGGCCGAATTGCTCGTCGCGTACCAGCGGGGAATCGTCGGTGAGGCCAGTTACGATCGTCGGCTCGACGAAATAACCGCCGCCGCGGTACACGGTGCCGCCGGTCACGAATTGCACGCCGGCCGTGTCGCGCACCTGGTCGAGCAATGCGGCAATCTTTTCGAACTGCATGCGGTTCTGGATGGGACCCATCGTGGTGGCGGGATCGTCGCCCGGCCCGATCCGGATCGCGCGCACGCGTTCTGCCATCGCCGCGATCATCGCATCGCGGATCGAGGCATGAAGATAGACCCGCTTGATCGCCATGCAAACCTGGCCGCAATTGGCGAAAGTGCTGCGAACGATCCCTTCCGCCGCGGCGGCGATATCTACATCGGGCAGCACGATCGCGGGGTCGTTGCCGCCCAGTTCCAGCGTCAGCCGCTTGAACGTGCCGGCCGCGCTCTCCATCACGCGCCGCCCGGTCGCGACCGATCCCGTGAAGCTGATCTTGGCGATATCGGGATGACTGGCGATCCACGCGCCCAGATCGTTTCCGCCGCTGACGAAATTGACCACGCCGGGCGGCACGACATCGGCGATCACCTGGCCGACCGCCAGCGTTGAGAGCGGTGTAAACGGCGACGGCTTCAGCACCAGCGTGTTGCCGGTGTACAACGCTTGCGCGACTTTCACCATCGCCAGCATTATCGGCACGTTCCATGGGGTGATGCCGCCGACCACGCCCAGCGGGCGGTGCAGGATCCATACGCGCTCGCGCCCATCATCGCGCAGCAAGCGGCCCGAGATGTCGAGCGCGACCAGCGCCTCAACGTGGTCGGCAGCGCGACGCACCTCGCCGATCGCGTCGCGTAGCGGCTTGCCCTGCTCGGCGGTCAGCAACGCCCCGATCGCCTCGGCATGTTCGCGCAAGCGCGTGGCGATGCGATGTACGACGGTGCGGCGCTCATCGATCGGTGTCGCGCTCCACGCCGGAAAGGTGCGAGCAGCGGCAGCGACAGCACGGTCCAGTTGCGCTCGCGTCGCATCGGGTGCGAACGCGAAAGGCTCGCCCGTCGCCGGATTGACCACCTCGATGAACGCTTCGCCGACGACGATCTCGCCATCGATCAACATGCCGTATCCGCTCTCGGGCGTGGCAAGTGCCGGAGCGGCAATTGCGGTTTTGTCGTGCACGACTATCGTCCTTGCATTAGCTCGCGCTTTCGCGCAACAGAACCAAAGAGTATGACAGTACGATAGTTTGTGCAAGCAATGCAGGGAGCCATCATGCTCGACGACTTCGTCACTTTTGGTCGTTCGGGCCTGCGCGTCAGCCGCTTTGCGCTGGGCGCGTTCAACTTCGGCGGCAGCCAGGGATGGAGCCTCGATCCCGCCTCGGCCCACCGGCTGATCGCCCGGTACCGCGAACTCGGCGGCAACTTCCTCGATGCCGCCAACAGCTATGGCGGAGGTGAAGCAGAGGCCATCATCGGCGACTATCTCGCCGCCGAACCGCACGCGCGCGACCGGCTCGTGATCGCGAGCAAGTTCGGGTCGAACACCCGGCCCGGCGATCCAAATGCCGGCGGAGCCGGGCGAAAAGCGATCATGCAGACCTGCGAGGAGTCGCTTCGGCGGCTACGTACCGACCGGATCGACCTTTATTGGATGCATCTGTGGGATCCATTCACGCCGATGGACGAAACGCTACGCGCGCTGGACGACCTCGTGCGCGCCGGAAAGATCCTCCATGTCGGCCTGTCGAACACGCCCGCATGGAAGGTCGCCGAGGCGCACTGGGTCGCGCAAGCGCGCAATCACATGCCGATCGCGGGGCTGCAGCTGCAATATTCGCTGATGGAGCGCAGTATCGAGATCGAACATGTACCGATGGCGCAGGCGTACGGCATGGGCATCGCGGCTTGGTCGCCGTTGCGCAACGGCGCGCTCAGCGGACGCTACCGCAAGGCCCGTCCGGACGGCCATGATGCGGAGGGGCGGGCAGTCTTCGTCGGACGCGCATTGAATGATCGCAGCGATGCGATCCTCGACGCGCTGATCGCGATCGCGGCGCGTAACGGCGTCACGCCGTCGCAAGCGGCGCTCGCCTGGCTGCGCGTACAGCCGGCGCTGGCGATGATCCTGCTCGGCGCGCACACCGTCGAGCAATTGTCGGAAAATGCCGCCGCCGCGACGCTCCACTTGCCGCCTGAGGATATCGCGACGCTCGACAGGATCAGTGAGCCGAACATACCATATCCTGGCGACTTCGCCCGCCGCGCGATCGGCACGGTGAGCGGCGGGACGCGGATCAATGGGATAACGGCGCCTCCCGGCGCGGGGTCGCCCAGCCAGGGCGCCGCCAAAGGCTGATCGCGACCCCCTTCTTTACTGGCCGACCTTCTCCTCGAGCGTTCGCACCATCAAGGCTGCGTAGCGTTCGAGGTGCTCGTCACGATTGCCATGCAGGCGCTCGAACAGACCCAATCGCGCGAACAGGTGCGAGGCTGGGTATTCCTGTGTCAGCCCCATGCCGCCGTGCAACTGAACGCATTGCTGGCCAACCAGCCGCGCGGCGTCGCCGACCTTGACCTGGGCAGCCGAAACAGCTTGCGCTCGGGCATCAGCCGTGGCGGTTTCGCATGCCGTGATCGAGGCCTGAGCGATCGGCGCCGCCAGCTCCTCCGCGATGGCCATGTCGACCATACGGTGTTGCAGCACCTGAAAGCTGTCGAGTGACCGGCCGAATTGGCGACGTGTGCCGGTGTGTTCGCGGACCAGCCTGTTTGCCGCGCGGATTGCTCCCACCGCCTCGGCGCAGGCAAGCGCGACGGATTCGTCAAGCGCGCGGGCCAGCACGCGCTCTCCGCCTGGAATCCTCATTGCGCAAGATACGACCGTTCCGTCGAGATCGAGATTAGCGGCGCCGGTCCAGTCGAAACAGCGATAGCTCCGGCGTCGGACATCGGCTGCCGGAACGAGGAACAGTTCGACTTCGCCATCAAGGAGCGCCGAGACGATGAAGATGTCTGCCTCATCACCGCCGGCGACAACCGACTTTCTGCCGTTCAGCCGCCAGCCGGTGCCCTCGGGGTTCGCCATGGTCTCTACCGGATGTCCGAGGCGGCCACCACCCTCCCGATGCGCGATGGCAGCATGGACCTTGCCCGACACGATGCCTGGAAGCCACGCCGCCTGTTGCTCCGCTGTGCCCGCCGCCGCAATCATCCGCGCCGCGAGCATGGTCGGAAGATAGGGCTCCAGCGTCATGGCGCCGCCCATCAATTCGGCCGCCATGGCGATGTCGGCAAGACCTCCGGGGAAACCGCCATGCGCCTCCGGCAAGCCAAGCGCCAGCAAGCCGAGGTCCGCATAGGCCTGCCAGGCGCCATCGACTCCGCGCCCGGTTACGGATCGGCCGACATTCCGCTGCTCGAACGAATAAAGGCGACCCAGCAGCGTCGCCAGAGATTGACTCAACAACGCGCGCATATCCGCGCCGTCGTCGAGGCTTGCAGGGTTCTGCGCGGTGGAGGAGATGCTCATCGTGTTGCCCCCAGGCCAAGCGACTTGGCGATTATATTGCGCTGTATCTCGTTCGAGCCGCCATAGATGGTGACCACTCGCGTATCGAAATGGCTTTTGAACAAGGACGCCGATCGCGGCTGCGCCGGATCGGCCGCATCAGGACCAAAAGGCGCAGCGCGCCGACCCAGCGTATCGACGAGCAGTTCGGCGAGCGTCTGCTGCAGTTCCGAGCCCTTGATCTTGAGCATGTTGGCCTCGATGCCGGGCGCGACGCCGGCACGCGCCCGGTCCAGCATGCCGATGGCCATTGCCTCCAGTGCCGCCAGCTCTATCTCCGCACTGGCGACGCGGGCACGGAACAGAGGCGCATCCAGAAGGCCCTCGGCTTGTGCGAGCGACTTCAGCTTGGCGAGCTGGCGGCGGTTCAGGCCGATGCGCGCGATGCTCAGTCGCTCGTTTCCCAACACGACGCGCGAATAAGTCCAGCCCTGGTGAGGTTCGCCGACCAGGTTGGCAGCCGGCACGCGAACATTGTCGAAGAACACCTCGTTGGTGGAACGCTCTCCATTCAGAAGCAGGATCGGGCGGATGTCTATGCCCGGCGTCGCCAGGTCGATCAGCAGCATCGAGATCCCCGTCTGCGGTTTCGCCGACTGAGGATCGGTGCGCACCAGGGCGAACATCATGTTCGCCTCATGCGCCATCGTCGTCCACATCTTCTGCCCGTTCACGATCCAGTGATCGTCAACCAGTTCCGCGCGGGTCTTCAGCGATGCGAGGTCGGAGCCCGCTCCGGGTTCCGAAAAGCCCTGACACCAGAAATCCTCGCCGGACAGGATGCGGGGCAGATAGCGTGCTTTCTGGGCGTCGCTGCCATATCGGATCAGCGTCGGGCCGAGCATCTTGAGCCCAAACGACCCTAAATCCGGCGCGCCTTCTTCCGCGAGCGTTTCGGCGAATATGTAGGTCTGCACCGCGCCCCAGCCCGTGCCGCCATGTTCGACGGGCCAGTGCGGTGCGGCCCATCCGCGAGCGTGCAGCGCGCTATGCCAGGATCGCCGCTCATCCGAGGTGATGCGCACGGCATCGAAGACCTTGGCGCGGGTCTTTTCCGGGCATTCGGCCCGGACGAAGGCCCTGACCTCTTCCGCGAACGCCAGTTCGTCTGGTGTCAACATATTCTCTCCAAACCGGGATTCTATGACAAGCTGCTTTACATTGGTATATAGTTGTCTGTAGCATCGATTTGCAACCACGAATCGACCTGGTGTCGGCAACAGGCTTCCACTGAATGGGCCGTTGAAACCGCAGCGGAGAGGAGAAGGAGTGACACACATCCTGGGCAAGGTCGCGATCGTGACGGGGGCCAGTTCGGGACTCGGCCGTGCCCTGGCGCTCGCTCTCGCCGGTGCCGGAATGCGGATTGTCGTCGGCGCCCGGCGGAAGGATCGGCTCGACTCGCTCGTCACGGAAGTGACGGCCGATGGCGCGGAGGCGCTCGCGGTTGAATGCGATGTGCGCGACGAGGCGCAGGTCGAGGCCATGTTTACTGCGGCGCTCGATAGATTCGGGCGGATAGATGTCCTCATCAACAATGCTGGTCTCGCAGATCATTCGCCCACGGACGAATTGTCGTCTGCTCGATGGAGCGAGGTCATCGACACAAACCTTACCGGTGCATTCTACTGCGCGCGCGAAGCGTTGCGCGTGATGAAGCGCCAAGGAGGTGGCCGCATGATCCATGTCGGCAGTCTTTCCGCGCTCGTGCCTCGGGAGAACACTGCCGCCTATGCCGCGAGCAAGTTCGCGCTGACCGGACTTAACCATTCGCTGGCGCTCGACGGCCGTGCGTTCGGTATCGCGTCGTCGATTTTCCATCCGGGCGTGATCGGGACGGAGCTGGAGGGGCGCCCGCAATCTGCGCCGGGCGCCGCGTCTGGTCAGCGTATCGGCGCGGATGTCGCGGCGCGGGCAATTCTCGCGATGATCGACCTTCCAGACCATGTGAATTTTCTCGAAGGGACGATGTTGCCGCTTCCCATGCCGTTCCTCGGTCGCGGCTGATGAAAGATATTATAGTTATACAATGATGCTGGATCGGTGGCCGTCAGGTTGCCTCACAAGTCTAAACAAGCGGGGATAACCTCGCGCACGATGGGAGAGGGCTGTGACTCAACGCACTTGGAATCAACGTACCTGGCTGTTTGCATCGGTCGCCTCGGTGGCGATCCTTGCTTCAGCCTCGCCGGCTCTAGCGCAGGATGCTGATCCGCAGCCCGACGCGCCACCGGCATCGCGCGAAGCGCGAACCGAAGGCGACATCATCGTCACCGGCTCGCGCGTCGCCCGCGACGGCTTCGACGCGCCGACGCCGACGACGGTCGTCACGTCCCAAGCGCTCGAGACCCGCGGTCTGAGCAATGTCGGCGACTATCTCAACGAAATCCCATCGTTCCGGGCCAGCGTGTCGGCCCAGACCAACACCCAGGCATCCAGCCTTTCGGGTGCAACATTTGCGGATCTGCGCGCGCTGGGCAATATCCGCACGCTGACGCTGGTCGACGGCCGCCGGCACGTGCCGACCGCGTCGACCGGGCAGGTCGATCTCAACCTGATCCCGACAGTGATGATCGACCGCGTCGATGTCGTGACGGGCGGTGCCTCGGCGGCTTATGGCTCGGACGCGATTTCGGGCGTGGTCAATGTGATCCTGAAGCGCAAGCTGGAGGGGCTGAAGGCCGACTTGTCGATGGGGATTGCTGAGGACGGCGACAATTTCGAGCGCCGCGCCAGCCTGGCATGGGGCACGAGCTTCGCTGGCGGCCGCGGCAATTTCATCATTGGCGGCGAATATATGAAGTCCAATGGCGTTCACAGCTTCCTCGATCGCGATTGGGCGCGCCGCGGCGACGAGATCGTGTCCTACGCCACCAACCGTCCGGCCGGCACGCCTTCGCGCATTTTCGCCTCTGGCGTGCAATATGTGAATTCGCTGGTTGGCGGCGTGATCCTTGGGGTCAATGCCGACACCAATCCGGGTAATGGCGTCGACGCGCTGCGCGGAATCTACTTTCCAACGCCGGGCGCGGTCGGCAACTTCACCTATGGTAACGAAACGGGCGGTTCATCGATCGGCTTCTCCAGTTCGGCCGGCGTCATCACTCGACTTGGGCACACGCTCGTCCTGCCAATCAACCGTCACTCGGTGGTGGCCAAGTTCGACTATGAACTCAGCGATTCGATAAAGATCTTCGCGCAGGGCAGCTATGCCACGTCCGGCTCGGACTATTCAGGGCCAGTGCCGCGCGATACCGCGGTCTCGGGCGCCAATGCCATCCTGATCCGGCGCGACAACGCATTCCTGCCGACGCAGGTCGGCGCGATCATGGATGCGAACGGGATCGGGCAGTTTTACCTCGGCCGCGCCAATCCCGATTTCTCGCGCACGCGGATCGAGAACACCAACACCACCTATCGCATCGTCGGTGGGCTGTCGGGCGATCTTGGCGGCGGCTGGGGCTGGGACGCCTATGCCCAGTACGGCAAGAACACGCTGGAATCGCAGATTCACAATAATCGTATCCAGCAGAATTTCCTGTACGCCTACGATGCGATCCGGCTGCCGAGCGGTCAGGTGGTATGCCGCAATGAAACCGCGCGTGCGGCGGGCTGCGCGCCGCTCAACCTGTTCGGCGAGAATGCGATGAGCCAAGCGGCCATCGACTATGTGAACGGCAATCAGTTCCAGCAGATCACCATCTCGCAGACCGTCGTCGCGGCCAATTTGCGTGGTGAGCCCTTCTCGACCTGGGCGGGGCCGGTGTCGCTCGCGTTCGGCGGCGAATATCGCCAGGACAAGGCGGAGAGCGTTGTCGACGCGATCGCCGAGGCGCGCGGCTTCAACTTCTCAAACCCCCAGCCCTATTCGGGATCGTTCAATACCAAGGAAGGCTATGCCGAGGTCGTAGTCCCGCTCGCCAAGGATATACCCGGGTTTCAGTCGCTCGATTTCAACGCCGCCATTCGCTATACCGATTATCAGTCTTCCGGCGGCGTGACGACCTGGAAGGCGGGTCTCACCTGGGAACCGATCAAGGGAGTGCGTCTGCGCGGCACGCGTTCGCGCGACATCCGCGCGCCGAACAGTTCGGAACTCTTCGCAACGACGAGCACCCAATCGACGCTGCGCAATCCGTTTAACGGCGTCTCACGTTCCTACACCGTGGTGTTCGAACCCAGCCCGGCGCTTGCCCCGGAAAGGGCCGACACGCTGACATTGGGAGCGGTTTTCGAGCCGCGCTTCATCCCCGGCCTGTCGATCTCGGCCGACTATTACAACATCAAGATCAACGGAGCGATCTCCAATTATCCGGCACAACAGATCCTCGACAATTGCTATGCCGAGATACAGGGGAGCGGACCGGGCGCCTTTTGTGCGAACGTGGCACGGTCGGGCACCGGCACCAACACCGAAATCGTGTCGGTCACTCAAGCGCTGCTCAACCTCGCGTCGCTCAAGACCAGTGGCGTCGATTTCGAGCTCTCGTATCGTTTCAACGCGCTCGCCGGCAATGTCTCGACGCGGGTCTACGGATCCTATGTCGCCCATCTCATCTCGGATGATGGCCTGGGCGTCGCGCCGACCTTCAATGCTGCCGGCATTATCCAGACTCGCGGCAGCGTGATCGATCGTGCCGGCCAGTTGGGCGGCTTCGCTTCGGGCCTCAATACCGGGGCGACGAGCGTGCCGCACTGGCAGCTCAACGGCAGTGTCGGTTATTCGAACGACCGCTTCGCAACGACGCTGACCGCGCGCTGGATCCAGGGCGGTATCGTCGATGCCACACTCGTCCAGCCGGGCGATCCCGACTATAATGCGGCGTCGCCGATCTCGGTGGGCCCGATGAACGTCGACTCGCGCTTCTATCTCAATTGGAGCGGGTCGGTGAACATCATCAACGACGGCAAAAAGCGCGTCCAGCTGTACGGTGTGGTCAACAACCTGCTGGGTGTCGATCCGCCGTTCCCGGCAACCCAGCTCGCAGGGTTCTACGACCGTATCGGACGCAGCTATAAAATCGGCATGCGGTTCGAATTCTGATCGCCGGATCGGCCGGCCTATGCGCCGGCCGATCCGGTCCTGACCATGCCATACTGGCTTTCGGCATTGCCGGAGCCATAATTTCGCGAACGGAAACGACATGAACACCACGATTGTGCCCGACACCCATGAATCGTTGATCGCAGCCGGCGCCAGCGCCGCAGCGGTCGAGTTGTTCATGCGGCCCCGTTCGGTCGCGATCGTCGGCGTGTCGTCGAAGGCGGCAACCGCTGGGCGCACCGTGCTGACCAACCTGAAGCTCAACGAATTTGCGGGCGACGTGCATATCGTCGGCCGCGCCGACGGCGAGATCGATGGCGTCCCGGTTTCGCAAAGCATCGACGATCTGCCCAAGGGCGTCGATCTTGCCGTGTTCGCCCTCCCCGCCGTGGCGGTGAAAGATGCAATGGAGGCGTGCGTGCGGCGCGGCGTGCGGGCGGTGACCGTATTTTCCTCGGGCTTCGCGGAGATCGGCAACCATTCCGCGCAGGAGGAACTGGCGGCCATCGCCCACGACGGCGGCATCGCGATGCTCGGCCCCAATTGTCTCGGCTATACCAACCTGGTCGACGGCATGCCGGTCGGCTTCGCCAATGCGCGCAAGGTCGCGCGCACGCCATCCGACGGCACCCGGCCAGCGGTCGCGATGGTGTCGCAAAGCGGAGGACTGATGGCATATGTCAGTTCGACACTAGCTTCTCGCGGACTGCCGATGTCGTACACGGTCTCGACCGGCAACGAGGCCGGCATCGGGCTCGCCGACTTCATCAATTTCTTCACGCTCGACCCCGCCACCACGGTCATCGCGCTCTATCTGGAGGAGGTGCGCAAACCCCAGGAGTTCCTCGCCGCCGCCCGTCGGGCGCGTGCTGCCGGCAAGCCCGTCATCGCGATCCACCCCGGACGCGGCGAGAAGGGCAAAGCGGCGATCCAGTCGCATACCGGTGCGCTCGCCGGCGACTATGTGTCTATGCAAGTCCATCTTTCCCGCGCGGGCGTGACGCTTGTCGAGACATTGGAAGAGCTGGTCGATGTCGCCGAAATCCTCGCGCGCTATCCGCAGCCGCCGGTGGCCGGACCGGGCATATTGACATTTTCGGGGGGCTTCTGTGCGATCGCGCACGATTTCCTGGAGGAAGAAGGGCTGGAGATGCCGGCGCTGACCGAGGACGTCCGCGCTGCTCTGGAGCCTAAGCTGCCGTCATATATTCCGCCCAAGAACCCGCTGGATCTCGGCACCCAGGCTATCTGGCAGCCCGAGCTGACGCAGATCGGCACCGAAGCGTTGATGAGCGATCCGAACCTGGGCAGCGTGATCGTTGCGATCAACAGCGGCACCGCGCGGTCGCAGCACACCTATGGTCCTTATTTCGTCGAGGCGCTGAAGGGCCGCTCCAAGCCCGCGATCCTCAGTTTTCCTGCCCCGGAGCTCGATCCAGATTTCGCGCAGGCAGTGCTCGACAACGGGCTGATACTCAGCCGGTCGATTGAGCGGTCGATGCGGGCGATCTCTCGCGTCACGCACTATGGACGCGCGCTGGAACGCAATGCTCGTTCGGTCATCCACGCGCCGTTCGAAGATCTGGGCGTGCTGGGCCGCGGCCCGCAGCCTGAATGGGTGGGCAAGCGTTTGCTTTCGGCGATCGGTATCCGGATCCCCGATGGCGACCTTGCCCGCACGCTGGACGAGGGAGTAGCGATCGCTGAACGTGTTGGTTTCCCGGTCGCGATCAAGGCGCAGGCGGGCGCGCTCGCGCACAAGACGGAGGCGGGTGGCGTGATGCTGAGCATCCGCAACGCCGACGCCCTGCGCACCGCCTGGCAGACGCTGCACGACAATATCGCGCGCGCGGCGCCGGGTCTCATGCTCGATGGCGTGCTGATCGAACGCATGGCTGACAAGGGGCTGGAGCTGATGATCGGTGCGAAGCGCGATCCGAAATGGGGTCCGGTGGTGCTGATCGGTCTCGGCGGCATCTGGGTGGAAGCGTTGGGAGACGTGCGGCTGGTGCCGGCGGACATGGCGGTCAAGGATATCATTGCCGAACTCGACAAGCTGCGCAGCGCCAAATTGTTGCATGGCGTGCGTGGTGCACCCCCGGTCGACATACAGTCCGTCGCGGCGACGGCGTCGCTGATCGGCAGGCTGATGATGACCGTGCCCGAGATCGAGGAGATCGATCTCAATCCCGTCTTCGTTCATGCCGAAGGACAGGGCCTCACCGCGGTGGATGCGCTAGTCATTACAGGCCAGGGTTGAGCGACGCGCCCATCGAAAGGAAGTCGAGATGAGCGAGACCCTGGTGACCTACGAGCTGGAAGGCGACATCGCGATCGTCGGCATCGATCGCCCCGCCAAGCGCAACGCCGTCAACATCGCCGTAATGGAGCAGATGCACGCCGCGTTCGAGCGGGCGGCGGGCGAGGCACGGGTAGGCGTGCTGTTCGGCCATGGCGGCAATTTCTCCGCCGGTCTTGATTTGACGGAAGCGGCAGCGCGGATGAGCGGCGGCGCGCCCTTCAAGCCCTGGGAGCGAGGGCGCTGGACGGTGCCACTCGAACTTGTCGCACGCGGCCCCATACCGTGGATCGCCGCAATCCAAGGTGCTTGTATCGGCGGTGGGCTGGAAATCGCCGCAGCGTGTCAAATCCGCGTGGCCGACGAAACCGGCTTCTTCGCGCTGCCCGAAGCCAAACGCGGCATCTTCGTCGGCGGCGGTGGCGCGGTGCGGATTCAACGGCTGATCGGTTATGCCCGCATGTCCGACATGATGCTGACGGGTCGTGTCCTGAGCGCGGCTGAGGGCGAACGCGCCAACCTGTGCCAATATGTCGTCCCCGCCGGCGAGGCGCTGAGCAAGGCGAAGGACCTGGCGCTGTCGATCGCGAGCAATGCGCCGACCACCAACTGGGCGATCTGCGCGGCGCTGCCCCGCATCGCCGAGATGGGCCACGGCGATGGACTGTTCTTCGAAGGCCTGATCGGGGGCGCCTCGCGGGGCGCAACGGACACCAGCCGCATCGCGGCCTTTATCGAGCGCGGCGAGAACAAGGTGGTCGCCCCGGACGAAATTACGCGAGAGGATTGAGATCATGGCGCTCAGCGACAATGCCATCATCGGTTATGCGGAGACCAAGATCGTCCCGCGCAGCGAGGTCGACATATGGGAGCTCGCCGCTGAAATCCTTGACGACATCATCGGGCAGACCGGGATCGCCAATGACGAGATCGACGGGCTGATCCTGTCGTCGTCCTCGACCGGGGCGGGCAACAATTTCTGGTCGCAGACCATGGCCGATCAGCTGGGGCTGGAGCTCAACTTCTGCCAGACGGTTGATATCGGCGGCAGCTCGCCGCTCGGCGCGGTCGCGCGCGCCTGCGCCGCGATCGATGCAGGGCTGGCGGCGACGGTGCTGTGCCTGTTCGCCGACACGGCGGTGGCGGAGAATAACGGCCGGCCGCGATCCTATGGCGCGGAATGGACGACGCCGTTCGGCTATCTCGGCGCGCCGGCTGCCTTTGGCATGCTCAGCCGTTATTATGACGATCGCTTCGGACTCGATCCTCATGCGCTCGGCAAGCTGGCGGTGGCGCAACGTGAGCACGCCCTGCGAAACGACAATGCCTGCGAAAAGCTGCGCACGCCGATCACCGTCGACGATTATGTCAACTCGCGGATGATAAACGATCCGATCCGCTTGCTCGACTGCGTGATGCCATGCGACGGCGCGAGTGGCGTACTCGTGACGGGACGCAAGGCGGCGGAGAAGCGTGGTCTCACCCGCTGCGTCGTGCCGGTCGGTTATGGTGAGCGCACCAATGTCGGCGCGCGCAGTTCGATCGTCGATCCGACCTTGACCGGCCACCGCGTCGCCGGCGAACGCGCCTTCGCCCAAGCCGGGCTAACGCCGGCCGACATCGGTTCCTTCCATCCCTATGACGACTTCATCATCGCGATCATGATGCAGTTGGAGATGCTGGACTTCTGTCCGCATGGCCAAGGTGCCGCCTTCATCCACGAGACCGATTTTCAGTTCTCCGGCGATCTGCCGCTCAACACCGGCGGCGGCCAGATTTCCGCGGGCCAATGCGGTTTGGCGGGTGGCGGCACCAACCTGGTAGAGGCGGTGCGCCAGCTATTCGGGGACGGCGGGCCACGACAGGTGCGGAACAGCGCCAGCGCACTGGTGACCGGGATCGGCGGTATTCCCTACGGCCGCAACTGGAACACCAGCACCGTCCTGATCCTCACACCTAACGCTTGAGGGCGGCATGACCCGACTGAACGACTTGCTCGACATCGAACGGCCGCTGCCGCCCGCGCGCAGCTTTTCCGCGCCTTTCTGGGATGCGACGCGCGAGAAGCGGCTTGTGATCCAATATGATCGCATCGCGGACGCATTTCAATTCTACCCTCGCCCGACGAGCATCTTCACCGGCCGGCGCGACACGCTCGAATGGCGCGAAGTCTCGGGCCGCGGGAAGCTGTTCAGCTACACGATCGTGCGCCGCGCACGACCGCCGTTCCGCGACCATGAACCCTATGTTGTCGCGATGGTGACGCTCGACGAGGGCGTCAACGTCATGAGCAATCTCATCGGGTGCGCCGAGGAAGACCTGGCTGCGGATCTCCCGCTGAAGCCCTATTGGCACCCGCTCCCCGACGGTCGTCACCTCCTCCTGTTCGAACCCGATCGATGACCGGGGAAATGCAACGAAGATGTTGTCATAAGCAACAGAATGATTGACTCGCACACTACGCAGTCAGATACCGGCGGCCATAACATATGGGCGCCGCCATGCGCGGCGGCGCGTAGGATAGGGAGCTGACATGGCGACCGGGGCGCTTGTTCAAAAAAGCCTGTTCGGTGTGAACCTCGACTATCCGGGGTGGAGGGTGGTGGCCGCGGGCTTCCTCATCTTCTTCTTCGCATTCGGCGGCCCGACCGCCAGCATGCCGCTGTTGTACAACGAGGTCATCCACGAATTCGGCTGGTCGCGCACCACCGCGACGCTGATCTATACGTGGAAGGGCATCACCGGGGCGGTTGTCGCGATCTTCCTGATCGGCCCCCTGGTCGAACGCTTCGGGCTCAAGCCTGTATTCCTCACCGTTGTCACGCTTCAGGCGATCGGATTCGCGGCATTCCTCGCGGTGCATTCGGTCTGGACCTATTATCTGACAGGCTTCCTGATCGGACTTGGCCAAGGCGCGGTGTTGTTGTGCATCAAGCTGATGGTGTCGCGCTGGTTCGTCCGCAATGTCGGGCTGGCCGGTGCGATGGCATTGGCCGGATCGAGCATCGGCGGTATCGTCTTTCCCTGGTATATTCTGGCGACGATGCCGGCGCTCGGCTGGCGGCTCACTTTCGCGTTGATCGGCATCGGCATCTTCGTGGTCGCGATTCCGCTGATCCTCGCCGCCAGGCCGGAGCCGACTGAAGAGGAGCTTTTGCCGGAGATCGGGAGCAGCAATGCCGCAGCGTCCTCACCGGGCGTGGCTGGCGCGGCGCGTGCGGCGGAACTCGACCTCAGCTTTGGCCAACTGATCCGCCGGCCGATGTTCTGGGGCATCGTGCTCAGCGTGATGATCATCGCTGGCGTCGATCAGGGACTATTCCAGAACTCCCAGCTCTATTTCACGCGTGAGGCGGGCTTGAGCCCGGCACTCGCAGTCAGCGCGCTGTCGGTCACCTTCCTGGTCGGCATGCTTTCCAAGTTCGTGGCGGGCTGGTTCTTCGACAAATATTCCGTGCGCGGGGTGACGCTCTGGTATCTGCTCATCGCGCTGATGGTGATCCTGGCCTTTCCGGTCGACAATTATGCGACGGCACTGTTGTTCAGCTTCTCGCTCGGCGTCGCGCATGGCGGGCTCGTCTGCGAAGGCCCGGTGCTCGCCAAGCATGTCTACGGGCCAAAGCACATGAACCGGGTGCTGCCGGTGATCACCGGCTTCTTTTCGCTTGGGTCCGCATCGGGGCCTGCGCTGCTTGCGTTCTTCTACGACCGGAACGGCAGCTACGCGATGGGCTTCGCGCTGTTCGTCGGGCTGGCACTGCTGGCGGCGCTGATGCTGTCGCGCGTCCGCCCGCTGTATCGCGACCGCCTTCACTCCGCGACGAGGGCCGGATGAGCATGAACCGGCTCGACGACCTCCACCAGCGTGCCGACGCGTTGGAGGAGGAGATGAGCCGCCAGCTCGAAGCGCTGGCGGTCAAGTCGGTGATCTATGTGTCGGGCGAGATCGATCCGGTGAAGGAGCGTCCGGTAGCAGCCAATCCAGCCGGGCGCCCATATCTCATGGGCCCCGACCCGCGCCTTTCGACGATGCCCGCGCGGCCGACGCTGATCGACTTTTTCCGCTGTCGGTTCGGCCCATCGGCGCACCTGCTGCAAAGCGCGCGCCTGGCGCTGCGGGCGGGGCACGATGAAAAGATCGTTCTGGCTTGCCTCCTGCACGACATTTCGGTGATCGGCTTCATCCGCGCCGATCACGGATATTGGGGCGCGCAGCTGATCGAACCCTATGTCGATCCGGAAGTCGCCTGGGCGGTTCGCCAGCATCAGGCGCTACGCTTCTATCCCGATGAATCGGTCGGGTATGAATATCCCGAGGCCTATCTGCGCATGCTCGGTGCGGATTACCGGCCCGACCCGCATATCGACCGCGCCTATCAAGCGGCGCGCGCCCACCGGTGGTACATGAGCGCGCGGCTTGTGACGATGAACGACCTTTACGCATTCGATGCCGACGTGATCGTCGATATCGAGGATTTCACCGACCTCATCGGCCGTAATTTCCGCCAGCCGGCCGAAGGACTCGGCTTCGACGACAGCCCTTCGGCACATATGTGGCGCACGATCATGATGCCGACCCGCTTCCTATAACAAGCGATACAATGTTGTAAGTGGCGTTCATATTGTTTACTGAGTCTACAAAATCCGATGCAGTCACAGCTGGAAAGGTGGAAAGAGAACATGGCCGAGATCGTGCTAGGAATGTGGACGTCGCATGGGCCGACTTTATCCACCACGCCCGAGCAGTGGCTGCTGCGGGTCGCCGCCGACAAGCGCAACGCGCATCCGTTCCGCGGCGAGATTTATGACTTCGATGCGTTGGTGACGTTGCGCAAGGACGAAGGACTTGCCGAGGCGTCGTCGCTTGCGGAACGCGAACGACGCTCGGCATCATGCCAACGCGCCATCGCCGAGATGGCGGATCGCTTCGCAGCGGCCAAGGTCGATATCGCCGTCATCATGGGCAACGACCAGCGCGAACTATTCCTGGAAGACGTGACGCCGGCCGTGACGATCTACCTTGGCGATACGATCTGGGATCAACCGGCCACCGAGGAACAAGCCGCACGGATGCCGCCTGGCATCCATGAAGCGGAATGGGGGCACAGCCCGCCCGAGCGTCGCGAATATCCCGCCCTGCCCGAACTCGGCACGGAGGTCTGCCGCCAGCTTGTCCCGCAGGGCTGGGATCTCGCAGTCTCGAAGCGTCTGCCCGAACCAGTGGGGCATTGGTCCAGCGGCGCGCCACATTCGCTCGGCTTCATCTACCGCCAAATCATGCGCGACCGCGTCGTCCCGAACCTGCCGGTCATCATCAATACCTTCTTCCCGCCCAACCAGCCGACCGCGCGCCGCTGCTTCGATCTGGGACGGGCGATCGGGCAGGTCATCCGCGGCTGGGACAAGGACCTGCGCGTCGCGGTGTTCGGATCGGGCGGGATGAGCCATTTCGTCATCGATGAGGCTTTCGATCGAAAGTTCTTCGAAGCATTGCGCACGCGGGACATCGAGACGCTGTGCGCGATCGAGGACCGTCATCTCCAGTCCGGCACATCCGAACTGAAGACCTGGATCGCGGCCGCGGGCGTGTTGTTCGATACGGACCTGACCGGTGACGTCGTCGGCTATGAGGCGTGTTACCGCTCGGAAGCCGGCACCGGAACGGCGAACGGTTTCGTCGCCTGGCAATGACGAGGATTCCATGACGGAAGATGTGAAGGTGGTCCGCCTGAGGGCTCTCGATGCCTGCGCGGTTTCGGACGCGCTGGACAAGCTCGGCTTGACAGGGTGCGTCACCGGGCTGCGCTCGGCCTCTCCCGGATCCCGGATCGCGGGGCGGGTGCATACGGTGAAGCTGAAGTCCGGCAACCCGCCCGCCGGTCGTCCGCCAGTCCATCTCGGCGCAGCTGCGATCGACGCGAGCGGGCCGGACGACGTGATCGTGGTCGAACAGTCCACGGGGATCGACGCGGGCTGCTGGGGCGGCATCCTGTCTCGCGGCGCGTTGATCAAGGGGATCGCGGGCGTGATCGCCGAGGGGCTGGTCCGCGATGTGGATGAGGCGCGTGAGATCGGTTTTCCAGTTTTCTGCCGCGGTTACACCGCCCGCACCGCGCGCAACCGCGTCTATGAGGATGCGACCGACGTGCCGGTGGCAGTGGGCGGCTTCACGGTGGAGGCGGGCTACTACGTCATCTGCGATTCCAGCGCGGCGGTGTTCGTTGCGCCGACCGACATCGACCGCGTTCTCGATGCCGCTGAAGACATCGCTCGCCGCGAGGCGGAGATGACGCGTCGCCTCGGGACCGGCGAACTGGCCAGCGCGGTGTTGGGCGCGAACTACGAATATATGCTGAGAAGCGAGGCGTGATGAGCGATGACCGCAACGTGGCACGCGCGGGCGCGATGGATACCGCGACGATCAGCGACGCGCTCGACCGCCTCGGCATCGTCGGGCAATGTTATCGGATCGCTGGGCGTGACCCGTCCTTCCGGATGGCGGGCCGCGCCTTCACCATGCTGTGCGGCCCGGCATCGACGCCGCCGGGGACGGTCGGCGACTATATCGACGACGTGCAGGAGGGGCATGTAGTCGTGATCGACAATGGCGGGCGCGACGACGCGACGATCTGGGGCGATATCCTGACCGAGATCGCCCATCGCCGGCGTCTGGCGGGAACGGTGATCGACGGGATCAGCCGCGACGTCGCGCTATGCCGCAGCCTTGGTTATCCAGTGTTCAGCCGCGGCCACTGGATGCGCACCGGCAAGGACCGAGTGCAGGTCGAAGCGACCAATTGCCCGGTCAACATCGGCGGCGCACGTGTGGCGCCGGGAGACATCCTGCACGGCGATGCCGATGGCGTCGTCGTGATCCCGCAGGCGCACGAAGAAGCGGTACTCGCTGCGGCCGAAGAGATTCATGCAGTGGAGGGCCGCATTCGCGAAGCATGCCGAGGCGGCATGCGGCTCGACGAAGCGCGCGCCCGGTTCAAATATCACCAGCTGCAGACGCGGCAGAAGTAACGAACAAGGGATCTTGCGCATGATTATCGATTGCCATGGCCATGTGAGCGCGCCGGTGGAACTATGGGCTTACAAGGCCACCCTGCTCGCTCATCGCGGATCGCACGGCCGGGGCAGCGTGAAGGTCACTGACGAACAGATTGTCGCCGCGGCTCACCACAAGGAAACCTGGCCCGACGGGCATATCGAACTGCTGCACAATCATGGCACCGACATGCAGCTGATCTCGCCACGCCCGTTTCAGATGATGAATTCGGCAAAACCCGCCCGGGTGGTTCATTGGTTCTGCGAGGAAGTGAACACGCTGATCCATCGCCAGTGCACGCTGCTGCCCGATCTCTTCATTCCGGTCGCCGGATTGCCGCAGGCCGCGGGCGAAGCGATCGAGGCGGTCTTCCCGGAGATGGATCGCTGCGTCTCGATGGGGTTCAAGGGCTTCCTGCTCAACCCCGATCCATACGAGAATGGCGCGGAGGAAGCACCGTCGCTCGGCGATCGCTACTGGTATCCGCTTTATGAGAAGCTGTGCGACCTGGATCTTCCTGCCCACATCCACGCGACAGGATCGCAGTCCGAGCGGACTCCCTATTCGCTGCACTTCATCAACGAAGAGACGATCGCCACCTACAATTTGTGCACCTCGCAGGTGTTCGATGATTTCCCCGACCTGAAGGTGGTGGTGAGTCACGGCGGCGGCGCGATCCCGTATCAGTTCGGTCGCTTCGAATCGCAGTCGCGGCGCACCAAGCACCTGTTTTCCGAACGGATGGCGAAGCTCTATTTCGATACCGTGCTCTATACCGAAGGCGCGTTGCGTCTGCTGATCGAGACAGTAGGGCCGGAACGCTGCCTGTTCGGGTCCGAATGCCCGGGCGTCGGCTCGACCGTCGACCCCCAGACGGGCCGGCAGATGGACCACATCGCGCCTTACATCCAAAAGTTCGACTTCCTGACCGACGCCGACAAGAAACTGATCTTCGAAGACAATGCGCGCAAGGTGTTCAACCTGGACGTGTAGCGCACGCCAGCCGATAGTCTGACAAATCTTATCGCAAAAGGCCGGCCGATCGCTTCGGCCGGCCCGTTGCTCCCGACGCCGCCCGATTGCTCAGGTGTCGACATAACCCTTTGTGTCCTGCGCGATCCCCGTCGCCTGTTCCTGCAATTGCCGGACATGTTCGGGTTGGCCATATTGGAAGATGAAACGCTTCAGGTGCAGCGCGCCACCGGCCTTGATCTCCTCGGCGGTCATTCCTTCGGTCACGGCGTCGCGGTCGATCGTCGGCAGCGGGATGGCCTTGTTGATCGCAGGATTGCGGATGATCGCCTTGGGATCTTCGCCGAGCTGGACCTTTTCCATGTCGCGCAGAAACTGCCGACGCATCATGCCGACGCCCTTGTCGCTCAGTCCCAGATGCTCCTCGGTGCGGTCCGAGATTGCGCCCTGGCCGATCCAGGCGACGAAATCCTGGTTCATCACATGGCTGATGATCCATTCGCCGCGCTCGTCCTTGGTCGGGCCGTACCACACGGGAATGCTCTCCTGCACATATGGTTCGGCATCCCTGGGCACCCGCGTGAAGAACCAGCCGACGCTCAGCATATTCTCGTCATCGACCGGCACGCGGAACTCGAAATGGTCACCGGTGAACATGCCGTTTGGCCACAGGCATGCGCGGCCGATCGTCCATAGCGGGTGAGTTTCGTCGGTGTCCTCGCGAATTCGGTTGTAGGTAAAGCCATAGTCGTATTCGCGGAAGTCGATCTTCAGGTGTTTCGGACCATAAGGCCCGGTCTCCCCGCGCAGGCGCATGCTCCAATTGGCATGCATCCATTCGAAATGGATCGGGTCGATCGAATTTTCCTGGCCCTGCAGCCAGTTGCACGGCAGCTCGGAAATCACGATCTGGCAGAAGCCGTTTTTCCACGAAAACGGCTCCCAGTCGGGCAATTCGGGTGCCGGGGCGGGACCGAGATAGGCCCAGAGCAACCCGGCGAGCGCGCGCACCGGATAGGCCTTGATCGTCACACGGTCCTTGTAGCGACCGCTCGGATTGGCGGTCTCCTCATAGGGCTGGTCGACGCACCGCCCATCCTTGTCGAACATCCAGCCATGGTAGCTGCACCGCAGCCCGCAATCCTCGACCATGCCGTACGCCATGTCGGCGCGACGATGCGGACAATGGCGATCCACCAGCCCGAAATTGCCTGACAGGTCCTTATACAGAACCAGGTTCTCACCCATCAGGCGCACGGTCTTGGTCGCCTTGTCGTCGAATTCGCTGACGCCCGCGATCGGATGCCAGTAGCGGCGCAGCAGCTCGCCCATCGGTGTGCCGGGCCCGACGCGTGTCAGCCGATCATTCTGTTCCTGCGAAAGCATCCCTGGTTCGCCTCTCCGGAGTCAAGGAAACCGACCCTTACGGTCCGATCATTAGGAATTTGATTGTCATAGACAACGATTATCGTCAAGGGAGGTTGATGCGAGCATCGATATCCGCTGCGGTTTGCTTGTGCGCGGCGCAGTCTGCGCTATGGTGCTTTGATGTCGGAGCGGGAAAACGCGTGTGCCTAAAACGAGCGGCGAGCGGACGGCTGAGCAGCCGAGCTTTCGAAACCTGCTGACCTTTCGCCTGCACCGTGTTGCGCGGATATCGGAACGCATTTCTGAGCAATTTTACCGAAAGCATCTCGACCTTTCGTTGCCCGAATGTCGTGTGATCGGCATTACCGCGGGCTATGGATCGGTGTCGTTCAAGCGCGTGGCCGCCGCCGCCAATCTGGAAAAAAGCTACGCCAGCCGTGTGGTTTCCGCTCTTGTGGACCGCAAGATTGTGGAGAAGCTGGTCAATCCGTCGGACAGCCGCTCCGTGCTGTTGCAACTGACAGCTCACGGCAATGTCATTCATGGTCAAACCTATGAACTAGCGCTGGCCCTCAACAACTTGCTGCAACTTCCCTTCACTCAAGCCCAGGTGGGCGACTTTCTCGCTTTCCTGGCGACCTTCGAGCAACAGCTCGACAGAGCGGCTGGATCGATCGAATGGGAGGATATTGCGGCCGCAGCGCGTGTTGGGGCTCCGCCGCCGCCCGAATCGGGAGAGGAAACCTTCGGTCAAACCTTTGATCTCGACAGGCATTTCGCCCGACAGCTTCACGATATGCTGGGTCGTTACCTCGCCTCGGATTAACGGCCCGAATGACGAGCGACTTCTGCCGGAGAGCTTGGTTGTAGACTCAGACAACAAATTTCATATATTCTTTCCGCCGAGGATTTCGGGGAGAGCGTGGCATGAGCGACATTTTGGTGCAGGACCGGCCGAACCCGGAAGACGTGATCGACGGCCACCTCATTGACGGGCGGATCGTGGCAAGCACGCGCAGTTTCGAGGTCATCGACCCCGCCACCGGTCAGCCTTTCTCGACCTGTCCGGACGCCGATGCCGAACAACTCGACGCTGCAGTCGCCGCCGCGCGGCGTGCATTTCCCGCTTGGGCGGCATTGGGTTTCGCGCGGCGGCGTGAATACCTCCATGTGCTGGCGGACGCGATCACCGCAGCAGCCGATGAATTGGCTCCGCTGCTGACGCGCGAACACGGCAAGCCGATCGAGCAGGCGCGAATGGAACTGTCGCTCTCCGGTCATCACATCAAGCAACTCGCCGCGCTGGGATTGTCGGATGAAGTGTTGCGTGACGATGAAAAGGGACGGGTCGAACTGCGCTACCATCCCTTGGGTGTAGTCGGCGCGATCGCTCCATGGAATTTCCCCGTCGCGTTGGCGATGCACAAGGTCGCCCAGGCGCTCTATACCGGGAATACGCTTGTCCTTAAGCCGTCACCCTACACGCCGCTGACGACGCTGGCGATTGGCCGCCTCGCCGCCAACCTCCTTCCTGCCGGGGTCCTCAATGTCGTTGCCGGTGGAAACGATCTCGGCGCGTGGATGACCGCCCATCCCGGCATCGACAAGATCACTTTCACCGGATCAGTGGCAACGGGCAAGAAAGTGATGGCGAGCGCAGCCGCCACATTGAAGCGCATCACGCTCGAACTCGGCGGCAACGACGCCACGCTGGTGCTTGACGATGCCGACCTGGATGCCGCCGCAGCAGGGATCGCGCGTAGTGGTTTCTACAATTGCGGCCAGATCTGCATGGCGATCAAGCGGGTTTACGTGGCCGATGCGGTTCATGACGCATTGTTGGACAAGCTGGTGATTGCGGTCGGCAAACTTAAGGTCGGACCCGGCAGCCAGCCGGGCATGGACATGGGTCCGATTCAGAACCGTGTGCAGTACGACAAGGTCAGGGCCTATTTGACCGACGCGGTTGCGCGGCCCGGCGCGCAGGTATTGCTCGGCGGGCAAGTGCCCGAGGGCGACGGCTACTTCATCCAACCGACACTGATCGCCGGTCTGGCGGACGACGCGCCGTTGGTCTGCGAGGAACAGTTCGGGCCCGTCCTGCCGGTGCTGTCCTTCGCATCCGTCGACGACGCCGTGACACGGGCGAACGATTCACGCTTTGGTCTGGGCGCGTCGGTGTGGAGCCGGGACGAGGCACGCGCCAAGGCGGTGGCCGACCGGCTGATGGCAGGTACGGTTTGGATCAACCGCCACGGCCTGAACGAATCGGACGTACCGTTCGGCGGGATGAAGGAATCCGGCTATGGGCGCGAGCACGGCGTGCTCGGCATCCGTTCCTATCAGGAACTGCAGGTGGTCAGCCGGCCCGCGAACTGAACCGGCCGGCTCAATGGCCTTCAGCGCCGCGCGACCCTGACCTCGACCAGCGCTTGGCGCCGTTCCTCTCGAATGACCCGGACGGCCTCCGCGAGCGCGCGGTCCAGCTGTTCGGCGGTCTCGACACGCGCTGCCCAACCGCGCGACGCCTCGGCGATCTTGCAGAAATCGGGTAAAGGCTCGAGCGAGGTGAGCGGCATCACATTGGCGCGCGCAGCGTGGCCTTGCGGATAGAGCCCAAGCGTCGATCCGCGCACCGCGCCCCAGATGCCATTGTTGAACACCACCGTCAGGATCGGCAGGCCATGCGCCTCGGCGATCTGGTGGCAAGCGACCGGATTGGCGAACATGTAGCTGCCATCGCCCAGCGTCGCGAGGACCAGCCGTTCCCGGTCGGCCAGCTGCACGCCCAGCGCGGCGGGCAGCCCCCAGCCCAGCCCACCGGAGATGGGGTTCTGGAAAAACTGGTCGGCGCGCAGTTCGGGCATATATTCCGGCTTCGTGCCCAACTCGCTCACGATGCAGCCCTCCGCGCCGACGAGCTGAGCAAGCATGCGGGAGACATAGGCCGACGAGAGTGGTTGGCCCGGATCGGCGGCCTGCGCGTCGAGCGTCGCCCGACGCTGACGATGACGCTTTGCAAGCTGGTCGAAGCGCGCTGTCCGGTCACGCGACGGCATCGCACCATCCAGGGCGGCGACTATGTCGGCGGTCGATCCGGTCAGCGCGACGTCGCACGCGAAACCTCGCAACGGCACCTCCAACTGGAGCGGGTCAGGTCCCGTTTGGATCACCACCGCATCTTCCGCCAGCGCGTGACGATGTGGCAGCCATGGCACGATCGCATCCAGCACCAGCACCACGTCGGCAGCGGCCAGATCCTCGGCCGGATCGAACCCGGCATGCATCGGCGACACCCCGGCGATCGACAATTGTGACGGCCAGAACTCGACCACCGCAACGGCATGGCGCTCGGCGAATGCGGTCAGCCGGTCGAACGCGCCATGGTGCGCGCCGGCCCGGACGGCGAGGATCAACGGCCGGTCGGCTCCGTCGAGCAGCTTCGCAGCTCGCGCCAGCGCATCAGGGTGAGGTGCGGGTCGCGCTGGTGCGTTGCGCGGCGGCGAATCCTGATATGCGGTGACGCCGCAAAGCGTTTCGCGCGGCAATCCGAGATAGACCGGACCGCGCGGCGCGGACGTTGCGACCGCCGCGGCGCGATCGACCAGGTCGGCCATCTGTTCCGGATGCGTCAGCGTCGCATCCCATTTCACCGGCTCGCGAATCATCGCCGTCTGGTCGCGCATGTTCTGACCCCAATTGATCGGCGAGTTGCGATGCCCGAAGGTACCAGCTTCGGTAGCCGGCGTAATGCCGCTGGCGACGATGATGGGAACCTGATCCGACGCAGCGTTCAGCACACCCATCACGCAGTTCGCCAGCCCGACATTGGTGTGCACCATCACCGCCTGCATCCGGCCGGTGGCGAGGTAATAGCCATGCGCCATGCCGAGCGCAGCGGTCTCATGAGGGACGAGCACCGGCGTCGGCACGGCGAAGCGCGCGATCTGGGCGCGCGCAAATCCTTCGATCACCGGTGCGAAATCGGTGCCGCCATTCGCAAAGAGATAATCGACGCCGTTCGCGGCAAGACGGCGGAGGAATATTTCACCAGCAGTCGCTTCGGTTGGGGTGGCGTCCGATGATGCGATTGTCGCGGTGATGGTCATGCTGCTCTCCTCGCTGGCGGCGCCCTTTTGGTCCCGGTGCCGGTCGACATCGCGCGATCGCGACGATCGCCGTGCTCGATATCCTTTTTGCTTGAAAATAGTTGTCGTAAGCTACAAAAATCGTTCCAAGAATCAATCAAGGAGAGATGACTTGAAGCCAGCGCCCTTTCGTGCGGACCATGTCGGCAGCCTGATCCGTCCCGATTATCTGATCGAAGCGCGGCAGCAGTGTGCGGCGGGCGAGATCGGTGCGGACGAGCTCAAGTCCGTGCAAGAGGAGGCGATCCGTGAGGTCGTCGCGCTACAGGAGGCGATCGGACTATGTTCGGTCACCGATGGCGAATATAATCGCGGAAGCTGGCACACCGATTTCCTGCTGCGCTTCGAGAATGTCGAGCCGCACCAGTCGGCGCACAAAAGCACGTTTCGCAACGCCGAGGGTACGATCGAGAACAAGCCGCACACTGTGCGCGTCACTGGTAAGCTCGGCCGGCCAAACCAGATCTTCGTCGATGATTTCAAATTCCTGAAATCGGTCACTCGCGAAACGCCGAAAATCACCATTCCGTCGCCCTCGATCATGCACTTCCGCGGTGGTCGCGAGGCGATCGACACTGTGGCCTACCCGACGATGGACGAATTCTACGCCGACCTGGCATCGGTCTATGCACAGGAGATCGGCGACCTGGCCGATGCAGGCTGTCGTTACCTTCAGATCGACGAAACCAATTTCGCCTATCTGTGCGATCCGGCGTTGCGGGCGCAGGTGCAGACCAGCATCGGCGAGGATCCGGAAGAACTGCCACACATCTATGCCCGCCTGATCAACGCGGCAATCGCCGGGCGCCCCGATGATATGGCAGTATGCATGCATGTCTGCCGCGGTAACTTCGCCGGTCGCTGGGTAGCGGAGGGCGGTTACGAGCCCGTCGCCGACGTGATGTTCAACGAACTGAACATCGACGGCTATTTTCTGGAATATGATTCGGAGCGCGCCGGCGGATTCGAGCCGTTGCGCTTCGTGCCCAAGGGCAAGCGCGTTGTGCTTGGCCTTGTCACGACGAAGCATGGCCAGATGGAAAGCGCGGATGAACTCAAGCGCCGCATCGAGGAAGCGGCGAAATTCGTCGATATCGAGCAGCTGGCGCTATCTCCCCAATGCGGCTTTTCCAGCGGGATCGGTGGCAACACCATGGGCATCGAGGATGAGAAGGCAAAGCTTTCACTTGTCGTCAAGGTTGCTGAAGAGGTTTGGGGCGCCGCCCGCGCGATTTCCTGATCCGCGCCGGATTCGGCCGCAGCGGCGGATTGACATTGTGCGCTGCCTATATCAAGTAGCTTTATATAAATAAGGTTTTCATAGGGTTTGATTATGGGTCAAATAGTGTCCCCGACTGATGAAGCGCCGGCAAAAAATTCGTCACCGTCGCGCCCGCGCCTCCTCTATCTTATCAAACGCTCATATGCCGCCGCGAAGGTCGTGCTTGATGACATGACTCGCGCGCACGGCATAACGACGAGCGACTATACGATGTTGTCGTTCCTGCGCCGGCTCGAACCCTGCTCGGCGGCGGATCTGGCGCGTGCGCAGAAGGTGACGCCGCAAGCGGTGACGCAACAGGTTGCGTCATTGCTCGTCAAAGGGTTGGTGACCCGCCGCGAAAGCGACGAGAACCGTCGCATCGCTATGCTCTCCATGACGTCGCTCGGTCATACCGGCCTGGCGGAAATCAGCGCGCAGGCGCGACAGATCGAAACCGAAATGCTTGCCGGGCTGAGCCCCAAGGAACAGGACGTCATCCTCGATTTCCTTGCCCGCTCGGCCGCGATCCTCGAAAGAAAGGGAGCCTAGCTGATGGCCGATGATTTCTCCTTTGAGACCGTGAAGGTCGATGTCGAAGACGGTATCGCCTGGGTCTTGCTGAACCGGCCGGCCAAGCGCAACGCGATGAGCCCGACCGTCAATCGTGAGATGATGCAGGTGCTCGATATGATTGAGCTGCGCGACGACATCGGCGTCATGGTGCTGTCAGGCGAGGGCGAAGCCTTTTCTGCCGGTATGGATCTGAAGGAATATTTCCGCGAAACGCAGAATTTGTCGCCCGTCGTTCAGGCGCGCTATCGTCGCGCCGCGACCGACTGGATGTGGCGCCGGCTGATGCATTATCCCAAACCGACCATCGCTATGGTCAACGGCTGGTGCTTCGGCGGTGCGTTCACGCCGCTAGTCGCGTGCGACCTGGCGATCGCCGCTGACGAAGCCACTTTCGGTTTGTCGGAAATCAACTGGGGCATCATCCCGGCCGGCAATGTCACGCGTGCCGTGGCGCAGGTAATGAATCACCGCGATTCACTCTGGTACATCATGACGGGCGAGCCGTTCGACGGGCGCAAGGCGGCGGAGATGGGCCTGGTCAACCGATCGGTTCCGCTCGCCGAACTGCGGGCCGCCACCGAGACGCTGGCGCGCACGCTGCTGGGCAAGAACCCGACCGTGCTGCGCCATGCCAAGTCGGCATTCAAGTTCGTCGAGAGCCTGGACTGGGACACGTCCGAAGCGATGCTCGGCGCGATGGCCGCGTCATCCGCCGCGGCCGATCCGGAGCGCGGGCGCGCCAAGGGCATGGCGCAATTCCTTGACGAGAAATCCTACCGCCCCGGCCTCGAAGGCTATCGTCGGATAGAGACCGCCTGATCCGCGGTCCGGCCCGCCCCGGCGATGTATCGGGACGGGCCGTCAAGCTGCGACAACGACGGCACCGGAGCGCGCTGCTTCCAGAACACCGGTCCGATGCATCGATCAGCAGCGGGGAAGCGGGATGGTCGCGAAGGCGCCTGATGCCGCGAGATATAACCGGTCGAGCCGTATGCCGATGTTCACTGAGTTTGGAATATCGCGCTCAGCCGCTACTCGCCCAGGCCATTTCGGGCGGATTGAACGCATCAATGCACTTCCAGCTCTCGCCTTGAGGATAAGTTGCCGACAGCGCGCGCAGCGCGGTCAATCGGGACTCGGTGCCCAGGAACGGCACCGTCCTGTCGTCGCGGTGCGCCTTCACCGCCTGCAACAACAGGCGCCGTGCCAGCGCGATCACAACGTCGGCGGCGCCCAGGAATTCGCGGCTGCGATCGACGATCGGTCCCATCGATTCCTGGACGACGAAATCCTCATAGGCATTGGTCCGTCCGACAATGCCGCTCCAGTGCCCGGCCTTCATCGCGGCCCGGTCCTGATGCCACATGTTGCTCGCGTCCCCCATGTCGGAATTGAAATGGTCAGGATCAAGCGAATCGGTGCCGAATTCGAGATAGGCTTGCGTATCGATCGGCCTGTCGAGATCGAAGCGCAGATACCATTGGATCACGTTCTCGTCATCGATCGGCACGGAGATGACGGTCACGCCGATATGCCCAGGCAGGCGCGGGATCAGCGAGTAGTTGGGCAACACAACCTCGCGGATGCGCGCATAGCATTCATCGTCGGGCAGATCGCGGATCGCCGCTTCGCGAAAGCCATAGGGCCGCACTTCGAACTCAAAGCGGGGTGTCTTGTACGTCCGCATGAAGCTGGATTCGGACCGCTGCCCCTGCGACCCGCGCAACGCGCCGTCGCGCGAATGGAGGAAACCCACATGTGCTGAATCGAGCGTCGCCTCCAGCGCCTGAAGCCAGTTGCAGCGGAGTATGCCGCGCTGCGGCTGAATATGGTCGTCGGGCAGCGCCGACCATTCGAAGTCGGGCAGCGGTGGCGGTGTTTCATGTCGGCCGATATGGACCCACAGCATTCCTGCCATTTCGCGCGCATGGTATCGGCGTGTCGGCACCTTGCTGGCGAACAGGTCCCGACGCGCCTCCGGCTCTGTCGGACAGTCCGCAACCCGTCCTGTCGCATCGACCTTCCACCCGTGGAAGATGCAGCGCAGCCCACCATCCTCGTTCCGCGCGAGCGCCATCGAGGCGCAGCGATGCGGACACGCTTCGTCGATGAAGCCGACGCTGCCGTCCGGTGATCGGAATGCGACGAAGTTCTCGCCAAGCAGTCGCACCCGTTCCGGTGCGCCGCCGGGTTCCAGCTTAGCCGACCGTACGACCGGAAACCAGTATTCGCGCATCATCTCGCCCATCGGCGTACCGGGACCGACGCGCGTTAGCAGCTCGTTGTCCACCTTGCTCAACATCTTCTCACCTCCTGATTTTTCTGCCGACGCCAGTTGATCGCCGAGCAATAAACTATATGATAGTAATATGGATACAGGCAAGATTCGGTCCGGTGCAAGTACGCCGGAAATGCTTTTGGAGGCAGCGCGCGAGACGCCCGTGGTCGCCCGGGTCGAGGTGCTCGTGGTCGGCGCGGGAGCGGGCGGCTACCCAGCGGCCATCCGTGCTGCGCGCAACGGCGCCGAAGTGATGGTGATCGAACGAAACACGGTGGTCGGTGGCACCGGCCCGATGGCGTTCGTGACCGAATTCCTCAGCTGCGAGAATATCAGCGGCATCCTGCGCGAACTGCAGCAGCGGCTGGCGGCCTGCGACGCCGGGCCGTCCGAGTTTTTGCCCGAATATTTCAACCTCGCCTATGATCCAGAGATGATGAAGCTGGCGGTGCTCGACATGCTGGTCGAGGCCGGCGTCAGCATCCTGCTCGGCACACAGGTCGTCGACGTCGTGATGGACGGCCGCACGGTGCGCGGCGTGATCGTCGAGAACAAGTCCGGCCGGCAGGCTATCCTCGCCGATGTGGTGATCGACGCCAGCGGCGACGCGGACGTCGCGGCGCGTGCCGGGGTCGCAATGCATCCGCCGGCTGATCCGCAGCCGATGATGATGCTGTGCCGCATGGGTGGTGTCGACTGGCAGCGGATGCAGGGCCATGCTCGCGCCAATCCTGACGACTTCTCCAAGCTATGGGGCACGCCGGCCAATGCGCTGGACGGGGCGCAGTATGTCCACCTGACAGGCTGGAAATCGCTGGTCGAGGAAGGGAAGCGCGAGGGCGCCCTGCCCGGTGCGTTTGGCCATCACATTTCGATCTTCGGCGCGACATCCGCCAACCTGCGCAACGGAATCGGCTATGTCTATGCGGTGCAAGTGCTCGGTCGCGATCCGACCGACGCTGCCGACCTGTCCGGCGCAGAAATCGAGGGGCGCCGCCGCGCGCGCGACTTTCTGCCGTTTCTGCGACGCATCCCGGGCATGGAAGATGCCTTCCTGATCGACATGGCGCCGCAGATCGGTGTGCGCGACAGTCGCCGCATCGTCGGCGACTATACGCTCAATCGCGACGACATCTTTGATGGCGCGGTGTTCGACGACGAAATTGCGCTCAAGGTTCATCGGGGACCCAATGTGAAAGGCTGGGTCCGCCACAAGCCCGATGGCAGCGAGGGCGGCAAAGGCCATGATCTCGCCGAACTGCCAATCGAGGTTGCATTGCTCGGCATTCCCTATCGCTGCCTGTTGCCCGCGGAGGTGGAAAATCTGCTTGTCGCCGGCAAGACCGTGTCGTTCGATGCCGAAGCGCACCAGCGCGTGCGGCTGATGCCCGAATGCATCGCAATGGGCGAGGCGGCGGGCACCGCCGCGGCGGTGGCGGTACGCGATGGCGTATCCCCTCGCACCGTAGACGTCGGCGAGGTGCGCCGGCTGCTGGTTGAAGGCGGCATGAACCTCGATCGCTTGCAGGTGCGCCTGAAAGAGGTTCGCCAAACGCTCGCCGACCGCGGCCTCAATGTCGTGATGGCCTGACGCGGCCTTTGAATAAGGAATCGGAAATGACCGTCATCTCCCTGGAGCAGGCAAATGCAATCGTCGCAGCAGCGCTCGCAAAGGGTGCCGAGTTGCAACTCAATCCGCTGAGCGTCGCCGTGCTTGATCCCGGCGGGCATCTCGTCACTTTCGCGCGCGATGACGGCGCATCGACGATGCGACCGCAGATCGCGTGTGGCAAGGCGGGCGGCGCACTCGCACTCGGCACGTCCTCGCGAATCATCGCCACGATGGCGGCAGAGCGTCCTGCCTTCGTCGCGGCGCTCGGCGGGTTGTCACAACATGGCGTAATCCCCGCGGCCGGCGGCTTGATCGTCACCGATGCCGCAGGCGCGGTGCTGGGCGCAGTTGGCGTGACCGGTGACACGTCGGACAATGACGAAGAATGCGCGATGGCGGGAGTCGTTGCGGCCGGACTGGTCGCACGAATCTAGACCATCATAGCCATTTATGGACGGCGGCCGCCAGTTGCTCAGGCCGCTTGACGACAACACAAGGGAGACGGACATGCTGGGAGATACTGCGATCGAAGGACGCGCCTATAAGCGGATCGCGACCGAAGAAGCTTTTTGCCCGCCAGAATTGTTGGAGCGCTATCGTCGTCTGCTTGCTGACAATGCAGTGGACGACATTGGCTTTAACGGCATGTGGGGTTTCTACGCCAATTCCAGCAGCGACCGTTGCCAATTCATCCGCGATCACCTGACCGATGTCGGCGACGTGCGCCTGTCTCATATGGATGAGGCGGGGATCGACTTCGCCGTGCTCGCGCTCACTTCACCAGGCGTGCAGGTCATGACGACGGCGGACGGGACCGCCTTCGCCACCTATGCCAACGACTGGCTGGCCGATGCGATCGCGCGCAATCCCGACCGGTTTGACGGCCTGGCCGCCTGCGCTCCGCAGGACCCCGTGGCAGCCGCGAAGGAGATCGAGCGCGGCGTCACGAAGCTGGGTCTCAAGGGCGTGATCGTCAACTCGCACATCCAGCACGAATATCTCGACGACCAGAAGTTCTGGGCCGTGTTCGAGGCGGCCGAGGCGCTCGATGTTCCCATCTACCTTCATCCCAACTCGCCGAGCGATGGACTTATCAAGCCCATGCTCGGCCGCGGTCTCGACGGCGCGATTTGGGGATTCAGCGTCGAAACCGGGCTGCACGTATTGCGCATCATCGTGGCCGGCGTGTTTGATCGTTTCCCGAAGCTGCAACTGGTGCTCGGCCATGTCGGAGAGTCGCTGCCATTCACGCTATACCGGCTCGATTACATGCACCGTGCCAGTGCCGCATCGGGCCGCTACGAAGGCATGCCGGCGCTCAAGCGCTCGATTTCCGACTATCTGCGAGACAATGTCCATTACACTAATAGCGGCGTGGCATGGGATCCTCCGATCCGTTTCCTCCAGGAAACGATGGGCGTCGACCGGGTGATGTACGCGATGGACTATCCATACCAATACAGCGTGGAAGAAGTCGCCCGGCTCGACGCGATGACGATCGAACCCGCCGCGAAAAAGGCATTTTTTGAGGACAATGCGCGCAAACTCTTCAAGCTGGCGATCTGATTTCACTTTGTGGCGTGGGACTGCCAGTCCAGATGTTCAGTCCCGGCATTTAAGGGGTTGGATCGGGTGTGAATCATCCTGATCCAATCATCGAGCACCTCCCGCCTGCCGTCGCTGTTGACGCCGACCGCGATGGTCACCGCGACCGAGACGATGCGGCCGGCCTGGCGCACCCTGAGGTAGGTGGCGTTGATCCAGACATACGGCCAGTCGCCTTCGATCGACCGATCGAGGACGCCTTCACGCGCACTCGATCTCCTCGCGGAGCCGGCTCACCTGGCTCTTGGAGATGCCGCTCATCCTCATCGCATTGACCAGATCATCGGCCGACCGGGTCGAGATGCCATGGATATAGGCCTCCTGCACGACCGCGGTCAGCGCCTTCTCGGCCAGCCGGCGGGGCTCGAGGAAAGCCGGGGAAGTAAGCTGCCCTTGCGCAACTTGGGGATGCGCAGTTCAACCGTGCCCGCCCGGGTCTCCCAGTCGCGATCGCGGTAGCCATTGCGCTGGGCGAGGCGCTCGACGTCCTTCTCACCATAAGCAGCGCCGGTCAGGCTGCCCACTTCCAGCTCCATCAGCCGCTGCGTGGCAAAGCCGATCATGTCGCGCAGGGAATCGGTCCGGGCTCTTTCCCACAAGCGCCTGCAGGTCCATCGTGTGGTTGGTCATTGGCGCGTCCTCGTTCAAGGTGGATGTCGCAACCCAACCTTATCCGAAGATCTCCGATGACTACCCGCGAAGCCGCCCCGCCGATCTAGCCCTGCTCGTTCCGTCGCAGTCTGTTCACGGCTGGTCGCCGCAGTTCGCGGAAATCCGTATCAGAAACCCGGACGGAGACCGGGACGGACAAAACAAAACCAGAAAAAATCCAATGATTTCAACAGGTTTTGGCGGAGACGGAGGGATTCGAACCCTCGGTACCAGTAAACCCGGTACGGCGGTTTAGCAAACCGCTGGTTTCAGCCACTCACCCACGTCTCCGGACCCGGCGGCAAGCGGCGGCTATAGCGAGGGCCTGCCCGGCGATCAACAGCGCGATGAAAGTTAGATGGTTGCGCATCAAATTGTCGCAGTTCCGCCATTGGGCGCGAATTCGACTCATGTCACCGCTGCGTTCATTGCGGGTCAATCAGGACACGCGCTAGGCTTTGTAATTGGGCGCGTCGGGGGAGTGGATACCATGCGCAAGTTTATTTCGACGATCATTGCAGCGACGCTGATGCTGGGTACCGGGCCTGCGGGATTCGCGCAGGTCCGCACGATTGATCCCAATCAGGCGATCGATTCCGATTTGTCCCGCCCGTCCGCGCAACCGCAGGACGCGCCGGTCCCGCTCGACCAGGCGCCAGCCTATCCGGAATATACCCCGCCCGCCGATCCAAATTCGGCCAATCCTCAGGCGCAGTATAGTTCGCCCCAGAACAGCGCGCCCCAGTATAATGCGCAGCAATCCGACATGCCGCAGTCCGACATGCCCCGCTCCGCGGATCCGGCACAGGACGCCAATCGGGCGAGCGCCGAAGCGGAGGTTGCAACTGCCACTACTTTCAAGCGTGAAGAATTGCTGGTCGCCGCCGAGCACACCTTCGGCAAGGGCTCCGCGGGTCTCGCCGGGATGCTCGAAAAGCTGCTCAAGGAACAGGGCGAACCCAACGCTTATATCGCCGGCAGCGAAGCATCCGGCGCGATCGTCGTCGGCCTGCGCTATGGCAAGGGCGAGCTCTTCCATAAGGTCGAGGGGCAGCAAAAAGTCTATTGGACCGGACCGTCGATCGGCTTCGATCTGGGCGGCGACGGCAACAAGGTCTTCGCGCTGGTCTACAATCTCCATGACTCGGAAGATCTCTACAAGCGCTTCCCCGCAGGCGAGGGTCGGCTCTACTTCGTCGGTGGTCTTGCCGCGACCTATCTGCGGCGCGGCAATATCGTCGTCATCCCGATCCGTCTGGGCGTCGGGTGGCGCCAGGGCGTCAATGTCGGCTATATGAAATTCAGCCACAAATCGAAGTGGTTCCCGCTGTAAGAGCGGTCTTCTCCGACATCAGGCCTTCTCTGTCGCAGGGTGCTGAACGCGCTCGAACGGCTCTTCGCTGGCTGCTGGCCGCCGCATATCTGATCGCCGGCATCGCGCATCTGCGATCGCCCCAGGCGTTCCTGGCGATCACCCCGGACTGGGTTCCGTTTCCGCAAGAGATGATCCTGCTCACCGGGATATGCGAGATCGCCGGCGCGCTCGCCTTGCTGACCGCGAAGCTGCGCTGGATCGCGGGCATGATGCTCGCCGCCTATGCGGTGTGCGTGTACCCCGCCAATATCAAACATGCGATCGACAGCGTCGAGATCGGCGGCAAGACGCTCGGCTTATGGTACCATATCCCGCGTCTTGCGTTTCAGCCGGTAATCATCTGGTGGGCACTGTTCGCCGGCCGGGTGATCGACTGGCCGTTCCGGCAGCGCGCTTATCCGGAAAGGGTATGACCATGACCGATTCGATCGACGACACTATCATCGACACACCCGAAGGCCCGATGACCTGGGCCGAGTGGAAAAAGAAGAACCCGGTGCAAATCCCGTCGCGGCGCACCAAGGGCAAGGACCTGCCGGTCAAGGTGAAGCGCTTCACCGAGAAGAAATAAAGCCGGGTCGGAGAAGGCGTAGCGAGGGGTTTGCGTGCCCTGAGCGGCGCTCAGGTTTCGTCGACGTCGGCTCGAACCTTGGTGAGAATACGCCCAAGTAAATTCGCCCCGCGCCACTCGGCGGGATTGCGCACCGCTGGGTCGTCCATCCCCAATCCGGCGCCCCAAATCCAATCTCGGGCATTTGCTTCAACAAGCATGGCGGAAGCAGTAGCTTTGAGTTGACGCCCGGCACCGAGGTTCTGCCGGAATTTCTCGAGATTGCCGGTGTAGACGATAGCAATTTTCCATTCGTCCCAGACATCCTGCCGAAACCCTTCGACCAATTGGCCGTACCGTTTCTGCTGTGCTGGATCGACGGTCGCCATTATCGCTTTCGCGCGTTGTACGTCGTCGAACAATATTGCCTTGGCGAACATCATCCATTGCTCCGCGGTCACAAACCGGTGCTCTCCGACCGTAAAGGGAGTCGCGTGCCACTGGCTGAAGACGCCCCGGATGAAGGGCGAAAATGTAGCGAAATGCGCTGGATCAGGAAGATCGGCCGGTGAAAGCCTGCTCCCCCATAATGCCTCGCCCATCTATCCGAACTCGACCGCCTCGAACCGGATCGGCTCGCCGATCGCCGCTGCGGCCAGCGCGCCGTCCCACATCGCCCGGCGGCCGCGCACGATCGTGCCGATCGGCCGGCCAGTCAATTCCATGCCCGTGAAGGGCGACCAGCCGCATCGTGACGCAAGCCAATCGTCGGTGATCGTCCAGCGCGCCTTCAGGTCGACGATCGAGAAATCCGCGTCATAGCCGGCGGCGATCCGGCCCTTGCCAATGATATTGAAGACACGCTGCGGTCCGGCGCTGGTGAGATCGATCACCCGCTGTAACGTCGTGCGGCCATGCGCGACATGATCGAGCATCAACGCCAGCATCGTCTGGACGCCGGGCATGCCGCTGGGGCTGTCGGGATAGGGCTTGGCCTTTTCCTCACGCGTATGCGGCGCATGATCGGAACCGAGAATGTCGGGCACGCCCTGGTTGAGCCAGTGCCACAGTCCGTCGCGATGCACGCCGGAGCGGATCGGCGGGTTCATCTGTGCCCAGGTGCCGAGCCGGGGATAGGCTTCTTCGCCCGCCAGAGTCAGATGCTGCGGCGTCACCTCGCAACTCGCGATATCCTTGTTCTGGCCGAGCAGTTCCAGTTCCGCCGGCGTGGTTACATGCAACACATGGATACGTCGCCGTGCCGCGCGCGCGAGGTTCAGGATGCGCCGCGTGGCAAGCAGGGCGCTTTCGTCATCGCGCCACACGGGATGCGACGACGCATCGCCCGCCACCCGCTCGTTCACGCGGGCATTCATCCGCGCTTCGTCTTCGGCATGGATCGCGACCCGGCGATGCCCCGATGCCAGCACCTCGGCGAGTGAAGAATCCTCCGCCACCAGCAGATCGCCGGTCGATGCGCCCATGAAGATCTTCACGCCCGCCGTACCCGGCATGCGCTCCAGCTCGGCGAGGCTCGCCGCATTATGATTGGTCGCGCCGACGTAGAAAGCGTGATCGCACCACATGCGGTGATGCGCGCGCGTCAGCTTGTCTTCGATCGCCTCGGCGCTGTCGGTATTGGGTTTGGTGTTGGGCATCTCGAACACCGCGGTGACGCCGCCGAGCACCGCCGCGCGGCTGCCGCTTTCCAGATCTTCCTTATGAACCAGCCCGGGTTCGCGGAAATGGACCTGGGTGTCGATCACCCCGGGCAGGATATCGAGGCCGGTACAATCGATCGTCTCGCCCGCGTCGCCATCCGGTCGATCAGGCGCGCCGAGCTCGACGATCTTGCCGTCGCGCACGCCTATGCTCGCCTGTACCGGTCCGGCGGGCAAATGAACGGTGCCATTGGTCAGCATCAGGTCGAACTTGGCCATTATCCGCCTCTTTCGCTGGGCCCCTGTCGCTGGGCCCCTTTCACTGGGATCACCGCACCCCTACCTGTTCATCATGAGCGAAACCACCCCGACGATGCTGGACGACCGTGCGCTGATCCGTATCGCCGGCGAGGATGTTCGCAGTTTCCTGCAGGGGCTTGTCAGCGCGGACACGATGGGGCCATTGCCGGCCTGGTCGGGCCTGCTCACCGCGCAGGGCAAGGCGCTGTTCGATTTTCTGCTCTGGGCGGATGGCGACGACCTGTTGATCGACTGCGAAGCGGATCAGGCCGATGCGCTTGCCCGACGGCTGTCACTCTATCGCCTGCGCCGGGCGATCACGATCACACGCGACGATAGCCTGGCGGTCCATTGGTCGCGCAACACCCGTTCAGGCGTGCCTGACCCGCGCCTCGCCGAGCTCGGCCATCGCTGGCTCGCACCGCCAGCCGCACCAGCAAGCGGCTGGCACGCGCATCGCCTGTCGCTTGGCGTGACCGAGGGACAGGCCGAACTGGGCAGCGACAAGACCTTGTGGCTCGAATGCAATGCGCGTGAGCTGAACGGCGTCAGCTTCACCAAGGGTTGTTATGTCGGTCAGGAGAATACCGCGCGCATGCACCACCGGTCGAAGGTCAACCGTCGCCTGGTCGTCACCCCGCTCGGCGAGCCCGGCGAGCGGACACGAATTTGCTATCCCGAGTTCGGGCTGATGGTCGAACACCGCCGGGTCGAAGCGCTTGGCGACGCCATCATACCCGGCTGGCTCGCTGCCGCGCTATAGGCCGCCGAACTCTATAACCCGAACGTCACCATGCCGCGTTCGTCGATCGACCAGGCAGGGTTCCATGCGATCTCCCAGGCATGCTCGTCGGGGTCCGCGACATAGCCGCGAAACCCGCCATGTTCGGGCGCATCGCCGCGCCGCAGGATCATTCCACCCGCCCGACCCAACCGATCGATCAACGGCTGAACATCTTGCTGCCGAGGTACGTTATGCGCCATCGCGAACGCTCCCGGCCGGCATAAACCGGGTCGCTTCATATCCGCCTCGAGTGCCGGTTGGAGCCACGTACCGAGCATCAAGCCATTCATCTGGTAGAAGATGATCTCTTCATTCTCGAACACGGGTGCCCAGCCGAACCCATCGACATAGAAATGTCGCGAACGGGCGAGATCGGCGACGCCGATGGTGATGACGGAAATCTGTTGCTGCATGGTCCACACCCTTAAGTGCGCCGACGCACCGCGCGTCGGCGCACTTAAGGGTCGCGGGACTCGATGGCCAGCCATCGGACAGAGCACCGCCAATTCATTGGGCGGATGCGATCGGACTAACCATACCGACCCGTCTTTCTCGACGCGTTCTTTTACGTCGCCGGGCACGGTGTCGCAACCTCGACATGATATGGATACGGACAGATCCGATGATTGAGCCTGATTTGAATTCAAACCGTTTCGTCATCATCTCCGGATGCTCGGGCGGCGGCAAATCGACATTGCTCGCCGAGCTGGCGCGGCGTGGCCATGCCATCGTCGAGGAGCCGGGGCGGCGGATCGTCGCACAGGAATTGAGCGGTGATGGCGCGGCGCTCCCCTGGGTGGATGGCGTCGCATTCGCCCATCGCGCGATCGAGCTCGCGCTGGCTGACCGATCTGCTGCGGAAACCAGGCCTGGTTTGACCTTTTTCGATCGGAGCGCGATCGACGCGGCATCGGCGCTGGAATATCTGACCGGTGAGCGGCTCGTGACGCGATTGGGCGGCTTGCCGCACTATCACAAGACCGTTTTCCTGGTGCCGCCCTGGCCGGAAATCTACATCAACGACCGGGAACGGCGTCATGATTACGAGGATGCCATGGCGGAATATCAACGGCTGTGTTGGTCATATCCCCTGGCCGGATATGACGTATCGATCCTCGACAGGACGAACGTCAGTGAACGTGCCGGCCATATCCTGAAAATCTTGACGCCGCCGCGCAATGCGACCGGCGCCCCGGATCAGCGTCCGATCGAGCTATAGGCGAAGCCAGCGCGCTCCACCTCGGCCGGTGGATAGACGTTGCGCAGATCGACCATCACCGGCGCGGCCATCACCCCGGCAAGGCGCTTCAGGTCGAGCGCCCGGAACACATCCCATTCGGTCACGATCACCACTGCATCCGCGCCGGTCGCCGCTTCATAGGCATTGTTGCAATAGGTGACGTCGGGCATCATCGCCTTGGCCGGCTCCATCCCCTCCGGATCATATCCGCGCACCGTCACGCCGGCATCGAGCAGGCTCTGCACGATTGCCAGGCTCGGCGCGTCGCGCATATCATCGGTGTTGGGCTTGAAGGTCAGGCCAAGCACCGCCACGGTCTTTCCCTTGGCCCCGGTCGTACCGTCGCCGCCCAGCGCACGGATCACCTTTCGGCCCATCGCGCGTTTGCGGTTATCGTTGACCTGGACCACCGCCTCGACGATCCGCACCGGCGTTTCATAATCCTCGGCAGTCTTGAGCAGCGCGAGCGTATCCTTGGGGAAGCACGACCCCCCATAACCCGGTCCGGCGTGAAGGAATTTCGAGCCGATCCGGTTATCGAGGCCGATGCCGCGCGACACGTCCTGCACATTCGCGCCGACCGCTTCGCACAGATCGGCGATCTCGTTGATGAAGGTGATCTTGGTCGCGAGAAATGCATTCGCGGCATATTTGATCAGTTCGGCGGTACGCCGGCCGGTGAACAGGATCGGACTCTCGTTGAGGTAAAGTGGGCGATAGACATCGCGCATCACTTGCATCGCGCGCGCGTCCTCGGTGCCGATAACGATCCGGTCGGGCCGCTTGAAATCTCCGATCGCAGCGCCTTCACGCAGGAATTCGGGGTTGGAGACGACCGCGATATCCATGTCCGGCGCGAGCTCGGCGAGAATCTCCTCGACCTTGTCGCCCGTGCCGACCGGCACGGTCGATTTGGTCACGACGACGGTCGGACCGGTCACAGCCTCGGCGATTTCGCGTGTCGCGGCGAAGACATAAGACAGGTCGGCATGACCGTCTCCGCGTCGTGACGGCGTGCCAACCGCAATGAAAACCGCGTCCGCACCGGCAACGGCGCTTTTCAAATCGGTGGTGAAGCTCAACCGTCCCGCCGCGACATTGGCCGCGACCAGCTTGTCGAGGCCAGGCTCGAAGATCGGCATCCGGCCGGCCTCGAGCGCGGCGATCTTCGATTCGTCCTTGTCGACGCAGATCACGTCATGGCCGAAATCCGAGAAACAGGCGCCGGAAACCAGGCCAACATAGCCCGAGCCGATCATCGTGATGCGCATGGTGGAAACATTCCCATTTGTTGCGGGCCCATTTGTTGCGGGCGTCCCCGCCCGCGTCACCGCGACCCTCTAGCCGAACATGATAAAATTGCCACCCCATTGGCATGTGCGAGAGGCAGGCAGCGCCAGTTCACAGTTCAGGACCCTATCGGGCATATCCGGAACTCGCGACCATGACGAAGTGGCGCGATCGTCGCGCAAACACCGGCGTCAGACAAAACAAAAGGGAGGCCAGCAATGCTGACCTCCCTTCCGTTTTTTGTACGAGACTTGGGCTTAGTTGCCCGAGCCAGGTCCGTAGCTGATTTCCACGCGACGGTTTTCCAGCTCGCGAACGCCATCGGCGGTCTCGATGCGGGGACGGCTTTCGCCGAACGCCGAGGTGGAGATCACGCCCTCGGGGATCGAACGCGAAGTCAGGTAACCCTTCACCGCGTCTGCACGACGCTGCGAGAGGCCCAGATTGTACTTCGGCGAACCCGATTTGTCGGCGTGACCGGCAAGCATGACCTGCGTGTTACCGCAATTCTGGTACTGCGAGATCGCGTTGTCGAGCAACGACGCCGCCTGCGGCGTGACGTCCGACTTGTCCCACTCGAAGAACACGATGTACGGCCCAGGCGAGCACTGCACTGCCTCAGGAGGCGGCGGAGGCGGCGGCGGGGGTGGAGGAGGCGGTGGGGGCGGAGGAGGCGGCGGCGGAGGTGCAGCCGGCTCACCGAAGTTGTAGGTCAGACCGCCCAGAATGCTGTGCGAGCGAAAACGACCTTCAAATTCACGACCCGTAACGTCGACCAGGCCAACCTTGGCAGCGTTGAAGAAGCGATACTTCAGCGTTGCGTCGATATGGCTGCTCAGCGGAGCGCGGATACCTGCAAGACCCTGCCATGCGAACACGGTGTCGGAGTCGTCCAGGAATGGACCGTTGGTGTTCAGCGCGTAGCCGTTCGCCTTGACGCGAGCGACGCCGACGCCGCCGCCGACAAAGCCCTGAATGCCGTCATCGTCGCCGAAGTCGAGCAAACCGTTCAGCATGAAGCTGAGCGCCGAAGTCTTTCCGCCGGCATAGTCATAAGTGCCAGCCGGGAACGCCGGGTTAAGCACGCCGTTCGACAGATAGACCGGCGTAGTCGTGGTCGAGCTATAAGAATCGACGTTCGCGCTCTTGTAGCCGACTTCCGCTTCAACGCGGAAAGGACCGAAGTCGTAGCCGATGACGCCATCGACGTCGTAGCCGTATTTACTGTTGACCTGGCCGGCACCCGCAAGGGCACCAATGTCGAAGTCGATGTCTTCCACGATCATCGCGCCACCTTCGACGCCCACGTACCACGAATCGTCGCGGGCGAGAGCTGGTGTGGCGAGAGCAGTGGAGGCAAGCGCCATTGCGATGGCAAGCTTCCGCATAAAAATCCCCTTTCGTCGTTGTCACTCGGACAGCGCAAACTCCCTACTCAAAGGTTGGTTTCCACGCAAGCGCACAAATTTCTCACGCTGTTGCCCGAACGCAACAGAATGCAGGCAATTCCCTATATTTCGATACGAAGCTTCAGGCACTTGCTGCGTGCAGACGATCACCCGTTGGTGACGGGCTGATTCCCTTGCCAACGGCGGAGCCACGCCCATCCGTCCGCGGCGCGATATGCCGCAGACACATGTAAAACCACGCAATTTCGCGATTATCGGCGAATCATATCGCTGCCGGATCGGGCCTGTATGTTGTGGCGCCAATCCCGCTCTTCCCGGCCGTGAAGCCGCTAATGGCGCTACGACGACGATATGATAACGGTTTTCGACCCGGACAAAGGTCGGGCAGCAAGGTGAAGATCGAGGCTTTTTAGAAGACGATTCTTTTCTGCGCCGGGCTGGCCGGCAACGATCGATCGGCCCTTTATCGAGTCGGTTCGATTCTGACTTTATCGGTGGTTCAGGGCGATTCTGGTTTGCCATGACCGGACCTGTCACCATCGGGCAACAGGTTGTTTGCTCAAAACCTGAGCCCGACTGCCTCATTGATCCAATATCCCGCATCGCGGCATTGCAACGGAACAGCAGCAATCGGGGCATAAATTGCGACCGGATCGGATCGATTTATTCGCCGGGATAGTGATGAAGGCGCTTCACCGCCCAGCGAGTCAGCGCGATCGCTCTGCCAGCCAGATGATATGGCGCGCGCCTTTGCCGCCGCTGCCCGACCGCACCACCATTTCCTCCACGGCGAATCCGTCACGCAGGCGCCGCGCAAACGCCGCATCGGCGCCCGCCGACCAGATTGCGAGCACCCCGCCAGGCCGCAAGGCGGAGCGCGCCGCGGCAAGGCCACGCGTCGAATAAAGCGCGTTATTGCCGCCGCGCGTCAGCCCGTCCGGGCCGTTGTCGACATCGAGTAGGATCGCGTCATATGTCTCGGACCCTGCCCGGATCAGCGCGCCGACATCAGTTTCGATAATCACCACCCGCGGATCATCGAGGCTCCCTTCATGCACCGCCGCCATCGCCCCGTGCGCCCAGTCGATCACCGCCGGTACCAGTTCGGCAACGGTCAACCGGGCACGCGCGCCGAGCACTGCCAGCGCGGCACGCAAGGTGAAACCCATACCGAGCCCGCCGATCAGCACATTCGCGTCCGCACGCCCGATCCGTTCCAGCGCCAGGGTCGCCAGTGCTTCTTCCGAGCCGCGTACCCGGCTGCTCATCAACTCGTTGCCGCCGAGCATGATCGACCAGTCGTCGCCCCGCCGGAAGAGCTTGAGCACGCCGCCGCCCGGTATCTCGGCGCTATCGATCAATTCGCGTGGAACCATGGCCCGATCTAACCGCGCAATGGGGCTTGCACCACCCTTTCGGCGGATCTGCCTCGGCGAACCGCTCCGGATGTCCCTGGAACCCGATCGGCACCCGCATGGTTGTAGGCACAGGACCCTAAAGCCTGACAGGCCGGACGACCCGGCCCTCGATAAGGATTAAAACCGATGCTCTGGACAATTGCCGTCATCCTGCTCGTCCTCTGGGCGCTTGGCTTCGGCCTCCATGTTGCGGGCGGATTGATCCATATCCTGCTTGTGATCGCGGTGATCGTCGTCGCCGTCCGTCTGCTCAGCGGACGAAGCGCGGTCTGACCAAAGCGTGAAATAAAAGGATCGGCGAAGCGCGCCTGCGCTCCGCCGATCCTCTTATTTCTTAAGCCCGACAGGATTCGGCGAAAAACGCCGGAATCCGATCTCGATCGAGGGTCTGGACCCTAGTTCAACGGCATTTTACCTGCTGGTTGTTCTGGTCGATCGACTTGCCGGCGACACCGCCGACAATCGCACCCAGGATCGTACCGACGCCGCGCGAATGGCCGCCATCGATCACATTGCCTAGCACACCGCCGCCGATCGCACCGACGATCAGGCCAGTCGTACCGTCATTGCGCTTGCAATAATAACGACCGTCCTGGCCGCGATAGACCCGTTCGTCCGAACTCAGCACCCGCTCCTGATAATTTCCGTCGCGATAATAGCGCGAAGGCTCGTAACCCGATTCGACCCGGTCGTCGTCGTCGTAGCGCGGTGCGTTATTATAGCCGCCGGGGCCGCCATAGCCTGGGCCCCCGTTATAACCGCCCGGTCCGGGACGCCCGCCGCCGCGATTGCGCGCCTGCTGATAGCGATCATATTCCTGCTGGAATGCGCGAAGCTCATCCTGCAATCGCTGCTGCGCCTGCTGGAAACGCTGCTCGTCCTGGCGTGTCTGCGCGCTGGCGGGCGTCGTGAACGCCATCAGACTGGTGGCGCAAAGCGCGGCGACGATCGTGAAACGAGACATACATGTTCTCCGGCGTGGTTCGTTCACCCCAACCGTCATGGACGCTCTTTGTTGCGTCGCTGTCAAATCGTTACGAATCCGATATCGCTACATCGCGCTCAAACAATCTGGATTCCAGGCTGGTACCTCAGGAGATCCCGTCCACCACCGCCGCCCAGGCAGCGATTTCATCGTTGAAATGCCGATCGACCTTCACATCGCCGGCGATCCCGCGATCGGCATCGACCTCGGCCGACCCGGTCCAGTCATAGGTTGCGTTGCCGGACAGCCGGACCATCCCGTCGCTCTCCGCTTGCGCCCTGACCAGGCCGCCACGATTGAACACACTCAATTCCACACCGAACTCGGCTCGCCCCGTCAGGCATGCCGCGAACACCGACGCCGCCATCGCACTACCACAACTGTCGGTCAGCCCGACGCCGCGTTCGAAGGTGCGTACGAACAGGTCCGCGCCGCGCTGTTCGACGAAAGAGACATTGGCGCGATTGGGCAGCCATTCGGGCGCCGCCTCGCAAGCCTCGCCGACCGCGACCAGCTCCGCCTCGTCGACCGTCTCGACGAAGCTCACCAGATGCGGATTGGGCATCGCGACCGCAGTGAAACTGCGCCGCGAAGGCAGCATCGCGATGGGCCGCTGCACGATCTCATGTCCTGCCCCGGTTTCCGCCTCGATCAGCGGCCAGTGCGTCACGTCGAGATCCGCCGGTCCTGCCGTTTCGCGCACGCTGACCACACCCGGCGCGAGGTCGGCATCGCGTTCGGCATGAGCACTCGATGTCTTCAACCGGACTTCGGCCCGGTCGATCCCCAACGCATCGAAACCCGCGCGCGCCACGCAGCGCAGCCCATTGAGGCACGTCTCGGCTTCGCTGCCATCGGCATTGAACATGCGCATGCCAAAATCGTGCAGCTTGTCGCCATCGGTCAGCAGCAACAGGCCGTCGCCGCCGACCGGCCCGCGCCGGTCGGCCAGCGCCCGGGCAACGCCGGCCCATGCGGCATCGTCGAGCTCGATCGCGCGAGCGTCGATCAACGGGAAATCATTACCCGATCCATGGCATTTGACGAAGTCGAACCGCATTTCTGGGCTTATAGCGAAGCGGCGAGCGTCGCGCCATGATCGGCATTCGATAAGGCGCGCCGAAAGCACGGGCGCAGCTGCGCGCGAAGCATGATCACCCCAAGCGTCGTCACCAACGCATCACATAACCGATATCGGGCTTTGCCCGGCCCGCTACCTGATCGCGCCAGACGCGCTGCATCGCCTCCGGCCCGCGCTGGTCCTCGACCGTCACCCAGCCCGCGGCATCGACGACGAACGCGCGCCAGCGCTCGGCCACCGCGCGCTGGAAACCATCCTGACCGATCGCGCCGATCAGCGTCGCGGCGGCATCGGGCGCGAAGAACCAGACTGGCTTTGGCCCGCTGGTCATTCCCGCCCCGCTCGTCATGCCCCCATCGCCGCCCTCGTCATGATGCGTTACGCCGACCTTGAGGATATGGACGAGCCGTTCGGCCAGCCGCGCATGAACATCGGAAAGCAGGCCGGCATTCCCGGCGAAATCGACCAGCACGACATTGCCCGCCACGTCCAGATCATCGAGCGCGTCATAAGCGATCACCTGATCGTACAACCCGGTATCCTGGACGAAGCGGAGATTGGATTTGCTGGTCAGCCCGATCCGCCTGATGCCCGGACTGCTCGTCCGCGCGACATGGGCGAGGCCCATCGCGGTCTTGCTCGACGCACTGGTCAGGATCACGGTGCGGGCACCCTGCCAGTCCTGACGACGCAACTGGTCATCGATCAGGAAACTGGTCAGGAACAAGGGCTCGAACAACATCCGCTCGTTCTCGCGCGCCGGATCGTGCGACGGATCCGCGGCGAGCCGGCGATACTGGTTATAGACCATCGCCATGGGCTGGCGATGCGCCGCCATGTCGCGAAACATGCCCGCAGAAATCTTGCCGGGTTCGACGATCAGGTGCGTCGCCATCGGCAGATACCCATAGACCCGCTCGCCGACCGCGATCTCCGGGTGCCGCGACGCCGTAACCCGCGCATGGCCCCAGACCGGCACGATCCCCCAACCTTCCGCGGCGGGAAAGAAATACCAGTATTTGACCTGCTCGCCGACCACCGCATAAGTGACGTTATTGGCGGTGAGCGCGAACGCCTCCACCTCCAGCAGCACCTCACCGTCCTGGGGCTCGGGCGCGATCGTCTCATTGATCGCGGTTTGCTCAAGCGCATCCTTACGTACCATCATCTCGCGCTTGATCGGCATCGCACTCTCCCTCGTGTCGATCGTTTCGATAGCCATTTCCGTGGCAAAAGTCAGCGCGGATGAGGTCAGACCGCCTCCAGTCGCCGATGCGGTCCCGCCGGCAAGGTAACACGCACCGTATCGCCGGGCCGTATCTCGCCGCCACTCACCACGATGGCCATCACGCCGGCCTTGCGGATCAGCGATCCGTCAGGCGCGCGCGCCAGGACCGCTTGGGTCAGCCCGGCCTGCACCGCCTCGAGTTGATGGCAGGGATTACGCAGGCCCGTAATGCGGATTCGTGCATCGTCCCCGATGCGCAGGATCGTATCGGTCGGCAGGTCGAGCAGCGCGATCCCCCTCACCGTGATATTCTCGCCGATCCGGCCGGGGCCGATCGCAAAGCCTTGTTCGGCCAGCTCGTCGAACAGCTCGGCATGGATAAGATGGACTTGCCGCAAATTGGGCTGGTCCGGATTCTTCGCGACCCGTGACCGGTGCTGGACGGTCACACCGGCATGAGCATCGCCAGCGACACCCAACCCTTCGATAAGGTGGATCGAGCCGCGGCATGGCTTGGCGAAGCGATGCGCATCGTCGCACGCCACCGCCGCCACGCGCCCGATCTCGCCGCCTTCGCTCATTATTGGCATCATGGCTCAGCACCATACCGAACACCAGCATGAGTTACCCCCGCCACCTGGATACTTGCCAGATTGACCTGTTTATCACACAGGTATAGAACCAAACTGGTTAAGGATGATGATCGATGATCACCGCGATCCGCGAAGTCCGCCGCGCCAGGGGGATGACGCTCGACGATGTCGCGCGGCGTTGCGCCCCACCGACCACCGCGCAGACGATCGGCCGGCTTGAGACGGGCACACGCACGGTATCGGTCGGCTGGCTCAACCGCATTGCGGGTGCGCTCGGTGTAACCGCAGCGGATCTCGTCAGGCTGCCGACGCGCAGCGACATTCCGGTGGCGGCGATCCTCGATTCCGGCGGCGTTCATGCGCCGAAACACCAAACCTCACTCGCCCCGCCATCGCCCGGCCCCGGCCTTGTCGCGGTGACCGTTGCGGCCGGGATCGGCGACTATCGCAGCGGTGACGAGCTCTGGTGCGAAACGCTTGCACCCGACAGTTTCGCACAAGCAATGAACCGCGATGTGCTGGTCCCCCGCCCCGCCGGCCGCTTCCTGTTCGGCCGCCTGATCGGGCGCGAGGACGGCAAACTCCATTTGCTTCCACTCGGGCCGGGCGGGCGCCAGCAAGTCGTCGCCGATCCGCCCTGGATCGCTCGTGCGGTTCGGCTGGTGCGGGCGCTTTAGGGCGGAACGGCACTGGGCCGCATTGTGATCCGCACTCATGGTATTGGATCGCGCCGCTACAGGCCGTCGATGCGTACGATGTCCAGCCCTGAGTCGAGCGCCACCAGAATGTCCGCCCTGGCGGGCAGCGCCTGGAACATATGACGTGTCAGGCGCTCATAATGTTGAACGAAGCGGCGCACCTCGTCGTCGGTCATCACCCGCCCGCCCGGCCCCTGTAACGCGCGCAGCTTGCGTTCCTGGAGCAACCGGTTCTCCACTACCGAAGCGAAATCCGGTGGGCGAAGCATGATGAAACGGTCGAGCCCGGCGAACAATCTTACATAAGCCCCGGCGAGTTGATCATTCACATAGCCCCGCCAGATCCCGTCAATATCTTCCTCGGCTTCGAGACGGTTGATCGGTTTGACAAGCGCCCCGGCGGATTGGGGGATGGCGCCGACGCACCAGCCTTCGAACAATATCAGATCGGGCGATGGCGGCGCGGCGACCCATTGGTCCGGCGGCACGCGATCGTCGAGCGCCTTGCTGAAACGGGGCAGTGCGACGTGGTCGCCGCGGCGTAGCGCATCGAGGATCGCACAGCCCAGATCGATATCATGCGTCCCCGGAACACCGCGGGTCGTGAGCAGCGGATGCACAGTGTGGGCAAGGGCCGCGCGCGCCGCGCGGGTGAGATAGAGGTCATCGAGCGAAAGCGTGACCGCGCTCAGGCCATGTTCGGGCAGCAGCACTTGCTCGAGAAAGGCGCAAAGCGTCGATTTACCACTGCCCTGCGCACCGTTCAGCCCGATCACCAGCGGACCGGCTGATGCCGATCTCCAGCCCGCGATCGCCGCCGCGAGCGGCCGCCACCAGCGATCGACCATATCCGCATAGGTCGCCGGAAGCCGCTCGCGCGCGATCAGCGCAGCGACCGCCGCTGCGCTCACGCCACCCGATCCGGCGGAGCCTTGCCGTCGAACCATGCCTCCAGATTGGCGAAGACGCGCATGCCCATCGCCTCGCGCGTTTCACGCGTCGCACTGCCAAGGTGAGGCAAAAGCACAGCATTCTCGATTCCACGCAACGCGGGCGACACATTCGGTTCGCCGGCGAACACGTCGAGGCCGGCGCCGGCGATGCGGCGTGTGCCAAGCGCCTCGATCAGCGCGTCCTCATCGACCACATCGCCGCGCGCGGTGTTGATCAGGATCGCATGGCGCTGCATCTGCGCAATCGCCGCCGCATCGATCAGATGGCGGGTCTCCGCGCCGCCGGGCACATGCAGCGACACGAAATCTGCCTCGCCTAGCAAGTCGCCAAGATTCGGCACGAAGCGCGCACCGAGACGATCGACCAATTCCTGCGGGCCGGGCCGGCGCGCATAATAAGCGATCTCCATGCCAAAGCCGAACCGGGCACGCTCGGCGGTCGCCTGGGCGATGCGACCAAAGCCGACCAGCCCCAATGTCTTGCCCTTCAGGCTCGTGCCAAGCAGATGCGTCGGCCGCCAGCCGGTCCAGCTGCCCGAGCGAAGCTCGCGTTCGCCCTCGCCGGCGCGGCGCGCGGTCATCAGGATCAGGGTCAGCGCCAGATCGGCCGTGGCGTCGGTCAGCACCCCCGGCGTGTTGGTGACGGCGATCCCCGCCGCCATCGCCGCCGCGACATCGATATGCTCGAAGCCGACGCCATAGCTGGCGACGATGGCCGCGCGACGCCTCTCGATCCCCAGAATGCCGGCATGCATCCGATCGGTGATTGTCGGGCAGACGGCGTCATAGTCCCGCATCCCGGCAATGAGCGCAGCCTCATCGAGCGGGACATCGGTCGGGTTGAGCGTCACGTCGAAGCGCTCTGCCAATCGACGCTCCACCGCTTCCGGCCATGTCCGCGTCACCAGGACGCGCGGACGATCCCCCGCCATATCAGCCCGGCTGACCCATTGATGAGCGGAAATATTCACCGAACGGGTCATCGGCATGGTCGGGCGCCGCGCCTTCGCGCACGGTGGTGCGGCGCATGTCGCGCCGTTCGTTCAACACGTCGAAATCGCCACCGCGATGCATCGACGTCAGATTGTCCCAGATCACCAGATCGCCCGGATTCCATGTCACCGAGAAGGTATATTGCGGCTGGGTCGCGAAAGCGATCAGTTCCTCGATCAGCGCCTGCCCTTCATCGCGCGGCATGCCCACCACGTCGAGCGCATGGCTGGCGACATAGAGCGCGTTGCGGCCGGTCGATTTCTGTTCGAGCACCAGCGGCTGACGCGCCTTGGGCCGGGCATCGACCTCCACTTCGCTCAGCGGGAAGCCGGCGAGCCGGCGCGATTGCCACAGCGAGTGTTCGAGTTCGAGCCCGGCGATCTTCGCCTTCATTGCATCGGGCAGATCGTCGTAGGCCGATCGCGTATCGGCGAACCAGGTTTCGCCGCCCTTTGACGGCACTTCATAGGCCAGCAGCAGCGAATAGGAGGAGCGCATTTCCATGAAGGAGGAATCGGTGTGCCACAGCCGATCGCCCTTTTTGTGGAGAATCAGATTCTCGTCCTGCAATATCTCCCCACCGGGCGTGAGGTTGCCCGCGTCGAACAGCTCCGAATGGGTAAAGCGACGCTGACGGCCCTTTATCGACGGCGCACTTTCAAGATGGCCGAAGATGCGGCTGAAAGCGATATGGCTTTCATCGTTCAGGCCGGTGTCGCGATAAACGCACACACCCCATCGATCCATCGTATCGACAATCTCCTGGCGCTGCGCCGCATCGAGCGGCGCGCGCAGGTCAACGCCCGATACCTCCGCGCCGAAGCGCGGTAGAATGGGTTTCACAGTCAGTGCCATAATATACTCCTTCGAATATGCCCCGCCGTCCGCCCCGTTTGGAACGGCGGGCTGTTTGGATCAGGTTAGAACAGCGTTCGCCTCCAGCGCGGCGGCGCGGTCACGCCGGGCGCTGAAGGCGCGGCCGAGCAGCATCAGCGCCACGGCACAGACGGCCGGCGCGACCGCGAGCAGCACGAACAATTGGCGCGGCGGCAGATTGGCGGCGAGCAGATAGCCGCCGAGCAAGGGCGCAGCGATCGACCCGATTTTGGCGACCGAGGTTGCCCAGCCGGCGCCATTGGCGCGGATCGCGCTGGGATAGAAAAGCCCGGCAATGCTGTGCATGCCGAAATGCGCGCCGCCGATCATCGTCATGCTCAGCACGGAAAGCACGGCGAAGCCGGGCCGGGCGATATCGGCCAGCCCCATCAACAGCAGCAGCGGCACCGCGAGCAGCGGGAAAAGCGCGATCGCGATCGGCCCCATCCGATCGGTGAAGCGCATCAGCGCGAGCCCGGCAATCGCACCGCCGATCGACGTGACCGACGCGATATAGGCCGCTTCGGTGCGGGTGAAGCCGACATCCTCGAACAGGATCGGGCCCCAGCTCGTCTTGAAATAGATCGCCAGCGAGCTGCCGATATAGGCAAGCCACAGCAACGGCGTAATCGCCCGGAGCGAGCCTTCGAACAAAGTGGAGAGGTTGAAATTCTGGCTGCCCGTCGCCGGCTTTTCATCCGAGGCAAGAAAGATGGTCGCCGCCGTCGCGCCGAGCCCGCGCTCGATCGCGTTGAGCGAACGCGCGATCTGCCCGGGCGCGCGGCGCTTGACCGCCAGGAAGCGGGCGGATTCGGGCAGCAGGAAGAACAGCAATACGACCAGCGGCATGGTGACGATGCCGCTGAGCAGGAACACCGAATGCCAGCCCCAATGCGGCGCTACCCAGACGGTGAGCGGGCCGGCGATCGCCCCACCCAGCGTATAGCCCATCATGATCAGCGTCACGACGGTCGCGCGGAAGCGCGCCGGCACGAATTCGATGTTGAGCGCCCAGGCAAGCGGCATCAGCCCGCCAAGCGCCACGCCATTGAGGAAGCGCAGCGCCATCAGCGTCTCGATCGATCCGGCAAAGGCGAGCGCCATGCTGGAGAGGCCAAAGGCGAAGACCGAGAGGATGATCGTCGGCCGCCGCCCCATGCGATCGCCGAGCCAGCCAAAGCCGATCCCGCCGATCATCGCGCCGACCGTGCCACAGCCGAACAACTGGCCGAGCTGGACCGGCCCGATCCCGAAATCATGCCGGATATAGGGCGCGAGGAACGACAGGACGAGCATATCGAAGCCGTCGAACATCGTCACGATCCAGGAAATCGCCACCAGCCGGATGACAAAGCCGTTCATCCGCTGGCGCTCGATCACCTGCGCGACGTCGATCGTCCCACTCCCGGACTCCTGGCCCCCGGATGGCTGATCTGGCGTCATGCGAATCTCTCCCGGTCCCCTGTTCAGCCGCCGAACTTCACGCGCGCACCGACCTTGAACGCCCGGCCGACGGGATCGAACAAGATCTGGTTGGTACCGCCAGATGGCCCCGGGATCGATGGCGGAGCCTGATCGAACACATTGTTGACCGTGCCGAACAGTTCGAACCCGCGACCATCGCTGACCGGCACCGTCACCCGCGCGGTGAGATCGAGATAGAAGCGGCTGGGCACGCGGTTATTATCCACGCTTTTGGGCGAGGTGATCGAATAGCCCGGCTGATCGGGGCCGATGAAATCGGTCCAGTAGATCCCCGACGGGATATATTTGCCATGGCCGGTAAGCTGGACATTGCCGATGCTCCAGGTGACCAGACCGTCAATCACATAATCCGGTATGCCCGGAATGGTGCCGGTGCGCACCCCGGTCTGGCCCGCACGATCCACGCCACCGGTGGCCAGCTCATTGGTGATGTTGGCAAGGATCTGCGCGTTGATATTGCCGAGCGAACCGAGCGGCTGGCGATACTGGAATTCGATATCGAAACCGCTGGTGCGCAACTCGTTCGCATTGAGGTAGAAGTCATCGACCTGCAGGATGGTGTTGCCGTTCGCCGGATCGCGGGTGATTTGCGAACAGAATGCAGTCACGCCCTCATAGCAGCGATTGACCAGAGTCTGTGCGCCCAGCACGCTGATCGCGTCCGCCACCTTGATGTTGTAATAATCGATCGAGGCCCGGAAGCGACCGAGAAAACCGCCATGCGGGGTGAACACCGCCCCCACCGTCCAGCTATCCGCCCGCTCGACCGAGAGATTGGGGTTCGATCCGGTAATCACCGTCGGATTGGTCTGCAGCCCGCCATTGGCCGGGTCCGACAGGCCGATGGTGCGACGGGTGCGCGGACCGACCAGTTCCGAAAGATTGGGCGCTCGGATATCACGCGAGCGCGTGCCGCGCAGGCGGATGCCCTCAACCGGTTCATAGACCGCACCGATCTTCCAGGTCGTGACCGCGCCGCTGGTGCTGTAATCGGTGCGGCGAATCGCGCCGTTCAGGTCGAGCAGATGGCCGATCGCCGAATCCTTGAACACCGGCACGGCGATTTCGCCATAGCCTTCCTTCACCTCGACATGGCCGGCAAGCGCCGAGCCGTTGAGCGTCCAGAAACCATTGACCAATGACACCGGATCAGTGGTGCCGGTAATCTCGTCGCGGCGATATTCCGCGCCGACCGCGACCGTCACTGGCCCGGCGGGCAGATCGAACAATGTGCCACGCAGATCGAGCGACACGACATGCTGATCATTGTCGGTCTTCTGAAAGCCGTTGCCGGTGACATAGGCCGCCGCGCGCGGATCGTAATTGCCCTCGCCGAACGGATTGAACGGCACGCAGTTTGGATCGTCATTGGCGGTGCTGGCGTCGGCATTGACCCGACAGACGATCGAGCCGCCGGACCGCACCGCATCGATCGCGCGCGGCAGATTGGCAAGGTTGATCGCGTTGTAGGTCCGCTGATGGAAGCTGGTCTTGCCATATTGGTAGAAGCCTTCGAGCGTCCAGTTGCTGCTGAGCTTCGCCTCGATGCCGAGCACGCCGCGATACGTCGTCGTCTCCGTCTCCGCATAGGACGGCCCAAGATCGAAGCCCGCGCGCCCGAGGATGAACGACGCCACGCCGTTCGCGTCCATCTGTGCCGCGACCGTGGCGGGAATGAACGGATTGTCGCGTTTGATGCGCCCCATCAGCGTCGCATTATAATCGCGCATCACGTTCGAGATGACGGTGCCGCTGACCCTGCCATAGGAGAGATCGGCATTGACCGTCACGCTATCGCTGACTTGGGCGGTGAAGGCGGCATAGGTCGAAATACGCTGCAGCGGCACCTTCAACCGGAAGGGCGCGATAAAGGCGTTGCGCCCGGTGCCTTCTCCGCCAAGCATGAACAACGGGCCGACCAGCGACCCATAGTGGAATGGCGCGGGCGTGCCGTTGGCGAGGAACTGAGTGCCGCGCAGCGGATCGGTCGCGGTGGTGCCGATCGTCTGGCCCGCGGCATTATAGGAGCGATTGATCAGACCGCCGGGCGTCATGGTCGAGGTGTTGACGCCCGCGATGATCAGATTGGCGGGAAGACCGCCCGCGCCCGGCGCGCTGTTGCCGAGGATCAATGTCTGGTTCGCGCACCAATCCCGCGAATAGCAATCACCCAGGCCTTCGAGCTTTTCATATTCGCCGGCGACGACAAGGTGAATGCCGCTGGCGATTTCCGTGCCGCCCGACAGGCCGACGAAGAGATTGCCGTCATCGCCGCGTTGTGAAACGCCGCCGACGACTTCCGCCTCAATGCCCTTCTTCTTGCGATCGAGGATGAAATTGACCACGCCGGCGACCGCATCCGAGCCATAAGCGGCGGACGCGCCGCCGGTGACGATGTCGGAGCGGCGTACGATCGATGATGGGATCAGGTTCACATCCACACTGCCCTGCGCCGTGCTGGGCACGAAGCGGCGGCCATCGACCAGTACCAGCGTGCGCTGCGGATCGAGGCCGCGCAGATCGAGCAGCCGCGCGCCAACGCTGCCGCCGAGATTGGCTTGCTGCGCCGGGCCACTGGATGAGCGGAAGCTGGGGAGCTGAATCAGCGCTTCGCCGACATTGGTGATCGAGAGCGACTCGAGCCGTTCGGAGGTGATCGCGGTGACCGGCGTCGGCGCGGTGAAATTGGAGCCAAGCCGCGTGCCGGTGATCACGATGTCAGCCTGGGTACCAGCGGCATCTACCGGCGCATCGCCCTGGGCCGCTTCTTCCTGCGCGGGTGCCTCACCAGCCGGTGCGGCGTTATCGGGTACGGTCTGTGCGACGGCCGCGCCAGCGCCTCCCAAATAAGCGAACGCCATCGCGCTCGATCCCATCAACGCAACCAGGTTCCTCGAAACTCGTAACATCGCTCTCTCCCAACAGGCGAAGCATCTCGGTGCTCCTTGTCGGCACCTATATGTATCATGATACATAGTTGGTCAATCCGGTTGCGTCAGGCGGGCTCGCTCCCCTAGACCGAAAGGCAATTCGCGGGATCGGAATGGATGAGGGACACGTTTTCGCTCATCCCCAACGGGCGGCATCGCGCAACAGATCGATCGGAAGGTGGAGAGCGCATGGGAGATTCTGCCCACGAGACGGACGATCTTTTTGAACAATCATCAGGCCGGTATTATGAGCTCTTCACGCCAGGTTCGCGTGAGGACGTGGAATTCCGGCTGACCCGTAAACTGGTGCTGACCGCGCGCCGCTGGACCGCCATGTCGGGCGACCAGATCAAGGCCGCGACCGGCCAGTCGCGATCTCGCTGGCAGATATTATTGTCGCTGGCGTTCGCCGATCCGGCGGTGACCACCACCGAACTCTCGCTGCGCCTCGGCATAAAATGGCCGCCGTTGGTCCGTACCTTGAACGAGCTTGAAGCGGACGGATTGATCCGCCGGACCGGGAACCCGGATGACAAACGGTCACGCCTGATCGAGCTCACACCGGCGGGCCATGAGATCGTCATGCAGGTGCAGCCGGTTCTGGCGAAGGTCCGGGCCAAGGTTCTTTCCGGTCTGAGCGAGGATCAGCTGATGCTCGCCACCCAACTCCTCGACGTCATCCTCAGCGGCGCGACACGCTGAATTGGAGCGAGAGGAGGTTGTCGCACATATTGCTCCACCCTCACCGTTCATTTCGAGCGAGGGAGAGGATTGCCGGGGGAAATGGTGGGCGATGACGGGCTCGAACCGCCGACATTCTCGGTGTAAACGAGACGCTCTACCAACTGAGCTAATCGCCCTCATGCGCCGCATGCCAAAAGTGGACCGCGCTGGCAAGTTGCAAGCGGCCGATATCAGGCGATCGGCAGGCCGGCCCGCTTGATCGCCGTCAGATAGCCGGTCATCCCCATGCTCGCCATCGGCGACAGCGCCATGAAAGCGCGGCGGCGATCGAACGGATCGGCGTGCCGTTCAAGCAAGCCTGCTTCGCTCATCTTGGCGATCCAGCGCAGCGCGGTGGTCGGCGCGACCGCTGCGGCGATGCACAGGCTCGACACCGAAACCTGCGACCGTTCCAATTCAGCCGCATAAAGGTCGAGCAGCATATCCCAGGCGGGGTCCTCGAGCAGGCCGGCCTCGAAATATTGCGCGCGCAGGCGTCGCGCCCGGATCGCGGCACGGATCTCCTGCGCATCGACCGCCACGACATCGTCCCCGGCGGGCGCGGCGTAAGGCATGCGCCGTTCGCCAACGGGCCGCATCGAGCGTTCGGGGAATTCGGCGCCGTCGCTACGGGTCAGCCGGGCGAGCGTCTCGGCGATCCGGGCGACCTCCTCGTTCAGCCGCCTGAGCCGGGTTTCCTCGCTGTCACGACCCGATTCACGCGCGAAATCGGAGCGCGTTCGTGACGCGATCGTCAGGGCGACAACGCGCTCGGCAACCGAGGGGTGGCAAAGCAATTGCACATGCGATCCGAAGATCGTCGCCGCGACCAGGTCGATCTGCTCTTCGGCCAGCGTCACGATAATCCGTGCGCGCCGGTCGCGTGCGACGCTGTCGAGCAATGCCAGCACCACGGTAATGGTGTCCGGGGGTATCGCTACCGCCTCGGCGACGATCACGTCGATCGCGGGATGGTCGGCAATACGTTCGGCGACCTGATCCCAGCGCAACGTCGCCTCGATCCGTCCGCCGGCCAAAACCGCGGCTTCGGTCACCAGTTGCGCCGCACCGGAATCGTCGGCCACGATCAGCATCTGAGGTGTCACCGCAGAATATGACGCCGCCGTGTTCATTCCGCCCCGCTTGATAGCTTAGCCCGTTCGCAAACTACGTAATTTACAGTGCGTGCGGGAGCCGACCTCGTCCATAATGGACCTAATCGTCCGCCGAACATGCAATTTGCCCGAAACCCGGTTCACACGAGCCAGAAACTCGTATCAATCGAGAGACTTGACGATTTCCTCGACCATCTTCTTGGCGTCGGCGAGCAGCATCATGGTGTTGTCCATGTAGAAGACATCGTTGTCGACACCGGCATAACCGACGCCGCCCATCGATCGCTTGATGAACAGCACCGTCTTGGCCTTTTCCACATCGAGCACCGGCATGCCATAGATCGGCGAGCTCTTGTCGGTCTTCGCCGCCGGATTAGTCACGTCATTGGCGCCGATCACGAAGGCGACATCGGTCTGCGCGAACTCGCTGTTGATGTCCTCCAGCTCGAACACGTCGTCATAAGGCACGTTCGCTTCGGCGAGCAGCACGTTCATGTGTCCGGGCATGCGCCCGGCGACCGGGTGGATGGCATATTTCACGCGCACGCCATGCTCCTTGAGCTTGTCGCCCATCTCGCGCAGCGCATGCTGTGCCTGCGCCACCGCCATGCCGTAACCGGGCACGATGATGACCTGTTCGGCCTGTTGCAGCAGGAACGCCGCATCCTCGGCCGAACCGCGCTTCCATGGCCGATCGCTCGCCGCCGCACCGCCTGCGCCGCTGGTGTCTCCGCCAAAGCCGCCGGCGATGACGCTGATGAAGCTGCGGTTCATCGCCTTGCACATGATGTAGCTGAGGATCGCGCCCGACGATCCGACCAAGGCGCCGGTGATGATCATCGCGGTGTTGTGCAGCGTGAAGCCCATCGCTGCCGCCGCCCAGCCCGAATAGGAGTTGAGCATCGACACCACGACCGGCATGTCGGCGCCGCCGATCGGGATGATCAGCAGGAAACCGATCGCGAAGCTCAGGCCGGTGATCGTCCAGAACACCCAGGCGCTCTCGTCCTGAGTGAAATAGCCGACCAGCCCGACGATCCCGGCGAGCACCGCGAGATTGATGACGTGCCGTGCGGGCAGCATGATCGGCTTGCCGCCCATATTGCCGTTGAGCTTCAGGAAAGCGATGACCGAGCCCGAAAAGGTGATTGCGCCGATCGCGACGCCAAGGCCCATCTCGATCTTGCTGACGGTCAGGATATGGCCGTCGGGCCCAAGAATGCCGAACGCCTCCGGGTTGAGATAGGCAGCCGCCGCGACCAGCACCGCGGCCATGCCGACCAGCGAGTGGAACGCCGCAACCAGCTGCGGCATGTCGGTCATGGCGATCTTGCGCGCGGTGACCAGACCGATCGCACCACCGATCGCGATGGCGCCCAGGATTTCCAGCATCGTGATCGTGTCGAAGATCGGTTCGGATATATAACCCGCCACAACTGGTGGGTTGAAGTCGATCGGCACATGCGTGACCAGCGTCGTTACCATTGCGATCGCCATGCCGATCATGCCGAGGCGATTGCCGCGTTGCGATGTGGACGGCGAGGACAGGCCACGCAGCGCGAGAATGAAACACACCCCCGCGACGAGATAGGCCAAGGCGACCCAAGGATTTACTGCTATGTGTTCCATCTCAACAACCGCCCCTAAATTCGTCATGCCAGCGAAGGCCGGCATCTTCCCGTTGCTCGCGCGGAACAAACCCGCTTGAGACTCCAGCTTTCGCTGGAGTGACGGCTATCCCTGTTTGACCTCCGCCGGCCGGTCCTTCTTTTTGTACATCGCCAGCATTCGTCGCGTCACCGCGAAGCCGCCGAAGATGTTCACGCTGGCCAGCGCGACCGCGATCAGCCCGAGCCATTTCGACGTCGCCGAGCCTGCTGCGGCGCTGGCGATCAAGGCGCCGACGATGATTACCGACGAGATCGCATTGGTCACCGCCATCAGCGGCGTGTGCAGTGCCGGGGTGACCGACCAGACGACATAATAGCCGACGAAACAGGCCATCACGAAGACCGACAGGATTGCGATGAAGTCCATGATTATCCCCTAACGGTCCATCTTCTGCGCCAGAAAGCTCTGCAGCCCACGCATATCGGTATTGCGCCCCACCTTGAATTCGATCGGTTCATGGCCGGACAGGAAGATCTTGATCTCGGCATCGAGATCGAACGTCCCCGCCGTCTCGACCGCGAAGGCAGTGATCGAGCGGTACGGCACGGTCAGGAATTCGCGCTTGCTGCCGGTGATGCCCTGCACATTGATGTACAGCACGCGCCAGTTGGTGAAGGCGATATAGTCGCGGATCGTCTTGTAGACGAAATAGATCGTCTCGCCATCGGTCAGCGCCTCGCCATGCTTGTCGATCAGCTCGCGCGGGTCGGCCGCGGTGGCGTTGAGGATGCCCATATCAGGCCGTCAGCCGCGCATTCACCACCTGGCCACCCCTGGTCAGCCGGATCGCGTCGCCGATTTCATCGTCGAGCACCGGCTTGCCGGTTTCCTTGTCCCAGAAGGCGCTGAGGAAATTGTACAGGTTGCGTGAGAACAGCGCCGAGGCATCCGCCGCGAGGCGGCCGGCGACGTTCTTGTGGCCGACGATCTTGACGCCGCCGATCGTCACGACTTCGCCCGCGACCGCGCCTTCGACATTGCCGCCGGCTTCGACCGCGAGGTCGACGATCACGCTGCCCGGCTTCATGCTCGCGACCTGCGCCGCCGAGATGAGACGTGGCGCGGGGCGACCCGGGATCAGCGCGGTGGTGATGACGATGTCCTGCTTGGCGATATGGCCGGAGACCAGCTCGGCCTGCGCCGCCTGATATTCGGGCGACATCTCACCAGCGTAACCGCCCGAGCCTTCGCCTTCGATCCCGGCGACATTCTCGACGAAGATCGGCTTGGCGCCGAGCGACTGGATCTGCTCCTTGGTCGCGCTGCGCACGTCGGTCGCCGAGACCTGTGCACCGAGGCGGCGCGCGGTGGCGATCGCCTGAAGGCCGGCAACGCCGACGCCCATTACGAAGACGCGCGCGGCGGAGATCGTACCGGCCGCCGTCATCATCATCGGAAAGGCGCGGCCATATTCGGACGCGGCGTCGAGCACCGCCTTGTAACCGGCAAGGTTCGATTGCGAGGACAGGATGTCCATCGACTGCGCACGCGTGATACGCGGCATGAACTCCATCGCCAGCGCCTCGACCCCGGCCGCGGCATAGGCATCGACCCGCGCCCGCTCCCCAAACGGATTGAGCCCCGCCACCAGCCATGCGCCAGGCGCGGCGCCGCCGATCAATGCCGGATCGGGTCCCTGCACGCCGAGGATGACGTCGGCGCCTTTCAGCGTCGCGGCGCGCGTGCCGACCGTCGCGCCCATTTCGGCATATTGCGTGTCGGCGATCGACGCCGCCTCACCCGCGCCGCTTTCGACCGCCATCTCGGCGCCGAGCGCGATGAATTTCTTGACCGTTTCCGGCGTCGCGGCAACGCGTCGCTCGCCCGGGGCTTGTTCCTTGAGGACTGCGATCTTCACCCGCGTCTAGCCGGCGATCAGCCAGATGACCGCGGCTGCGATCACGGCACAGGCGACAGCGCCCCATTTCAGCAAGCTGATGATGCTGTGATAGGTCGCCTCGTGCGCCTTCATATCACTGTTGCCGGCCATGATCTTGTTCCCTGGTTGTCGGTTCCCCGATTGCGCTTAGCGGGCCACGCGCCGTCCCTCAAGTCCCGTCCCACCTGTCTCATTAGGGGGCAGTTTAAGCCCGTCTTTACCCGGCGTCGTTAAGGTTACCCGTGAACGAGGGAATTTGGGTATGGCCGAATGACGCGCAACGGACAGCGCCTGCTGATGCTGATCGACGACGAACCGGCGCAGCGCCGACTCGTCGCCGCGCTTGCCGCGCGCCGCGGCTGGCGCGCGGTGTTCGCGCAGGACGGCGAAATGGCGATCGCCATGCTCGGCACGCAGGACGGCATGCAGCTCGATGCGATCCTGCTCGACCATTGGGCGCCCGAGGCCGATGCCAGCGCGCTGATCGCCGAGATTCGCGAGCGCCGCCCGGCGCTCCCCTTGCTCATGCTCACCGCCAACGGATCGGTCGCGCAAGCGGTCGGTGCAATGCGCGCCGGCGCGACCGATTTCCTGGTCAAGCCGCTCGCCCCGGAACGCCTGCTCGCCGCGCTCGACGCGGCGGTGACGGGCAAGACATCGGGCGAATTGCGTCCGCTGACCGAAAAGATCCCGGCGCTGCTCGCGTTCGACGAGATCGTCGGCTCGGCGCCCGATTTCCGCGCTGCGCTGGCGATCGCCGCCAAGGCGGCACGGGCGCGTGTCGCGGTGCTCCTCGAAGGTGAAAGCGGCGTCGGCAAGGAAGTCGTCGCCGAAGCGGTCCATGCCGCCTCCCCGCGCGGCAAGAAGCCGATGATCACGGTCAATTGCGGCGCGATCCCCGCCAATCTGGTCGAGAGCGAGCTGTTCGGGCACGAGAAAGGCGCCTTTACCGGCGCGTTCGAACGCAAGATCGGCCGCTTCCAGGAGGCCGATGGCGGAACATTGTTCCTCGACGAAGTCGGCGAGATGCCGATCGAAGCTCAGGTCAAATTGCTCCGCGTGCTGCAATCGGGCGAGATCCAGTCGATCGGCGCGCGCCATACCCGCGAAGTCGATGTCCGCGTCATCGCCGCGACCAACAAAAGGCTGATCGAGGAAGTCGAGGCGGGCCGGTTCCGCGAGGATCTCTATTACCGGCTCAACGTCGTGCAGGTGACAATCCCGCCGCTTCGCGAACGCACCGGCGACATCCCCGCGCTCGCTCGCCATCTGCTCGCGCGGATCGCGCAGCAGCCGGGGCTTCGCCCGCTCGGCATCACGGACGATGCGCTGGCGCTGCTTGGCCAATATGACTGGCCGGGCAATGTCCGCCAATTGCAGAACGCGCTGTTCCGCGCCGCCGTGCTGTGCGACGGCGCCGCGCTGACCCGCGCCGATTTCCCGCAGATCGCGGCACTCGGCGCGCAGCGCCACACCACGCCGGGGCCATCGCCGATGGCGACCAGCGGCGGCGTCACCCTGTTCCATGCCGACGGCAATCTGCGCGCGCTGGAGGAGATCGAGGCCGATGTCATCCGCCTCGCCATCGGCCATTATCGCGGCCGCATGACCGAGGTCGCGCGGCGGCTCGGGATCGGGCGCTCGACCTTGTATCGCAAGCTCGGTGAACTCGGGATCGACAACGCCGCGGCGTGAGGGCGGTTCAGGACCAAGCGATTCAAGCGCTATCGTCTGGCACTCGCCCGATCGATCGCCCTCCCGAATTCCCGGCGCTGCGGGAAATTTTGCGGCAAACGCTTTTTCGCGCGCGCTGCGGGAATTTACGGGAAATTCTGCGGGAATTTTGATGGAGCGGCACGGGAATTTCGCCAATGTGCTGCGGGAAGATCGGGAAAAACTTTGGGGCATGGTCTGCTCGCTTCCGGGTCTGGTCGATTCAACATATCTGTTGGACAGGCTTTCGCCCGTGACGCGCGAAATGTGAATCGGCGAGCAGCGGTGACGAGCCCGTCGAGCGACGCGAATCGAACCAAGAAATATCGCGTGTTTCTCGACTCCGTTCGAGGCGACCGGCTAGGATCGGGCATGACCATTTCAGCGATGGACGACCGGATCGCATCGGTCATTGCCGATCTGCGGCAGCATGCGGATGCGGGCTATCGCGACGATCTGGCGCCGCGATACGGCATCATCGCACCGACCGCGATCGGAGTGCGCATGGCCGACATCAAGGCCATCGCGAAGCGGCTCGGGCGCGATCATCCTCTCGCGCTCGCCCTCTGGGCGAGCGACATTTACGAGGCGCGGCTGCTCGTTTCACTGATCGCCGATCCGGTGCTGACGACGCCGGAAATCATGGACGCGTGGCGCGGCGATTTCGACAATTGGGCGCTCTGCGACGCTCTGTGCTTCAACCTGTTCGATCGAACGCCGCATGCGCTGGACAAGGTCCGCGACTGGAGCCGGCTGAACGACGAGTTCGGCCGCCGCGCCGCGTTCGCGCTGCTTGCGAGCGTCGCGCTGCATGATCGCAAGGCGCCGAACGCGCCATTCCTCGCCTGCCTGCCGCTGATCGAAGCGGCGGCGACCGACCCGCGCAACTTCGTCAAGAAAGGCGTGAGCTGGGCATTGCGCGCAATCGGCGAGCGTAACGTCGTGTTGAACCGCGCGGCGACCGAACTGGCTGAACGGCTTGCCGCGTCCGACGAACGAACTGAGCGGTGGATCGGCAAGGATGCTTTGAAATCGCTGACCGGGCCGAAGCTGAAGGCGAAGTTTGGTTCGTAGGCCGCGCCCCAATCAACAGCGAGGCCCGATGCTATGGTGGTTAGCCGATGTCCGACACCTTCGGCTTACTCGCTGAGTCTGTGCTGATAGACGAGGTCGTGACCTGCCACGTCGTGCCCCACCCCAGCTTCACACGCAGCTAACGCGAGCCGTAATTGCTCCCGAACGGCATCGTCATCTCCTTCCCAACTTTCGATTTCCTTGAGCGCGGAAATGAGGCTGCGGTCGCCTAAGATTGTGGCAGCCTCCAACAATACCAGGCCAATTTCTTCCTCAAGCAGGGGGCGAAGGCGTTCAAGCGCCGCTGCGCGATCTCTCCGTGCCAGACCAACGATTGCTTCGTCTCGAGTATCGTGGTCTGCATCGTCGGCAGCCGTAATAAGCGCGAGACGTATTTCCTCAGTGTCTAGGGACAAGCCGGCAATTAGGAAAGCAGCCCAATCGCGGTTCGCGCGATCTTCATCGGTTACCAGCGTGAGCAGGCACTTCAAATTTGCCTGTCCAAGCGTGGTGAGATCGAATGCGACCTCACCTGCCAATATATAATTCAAAAATTCTGACGAGGGTAAATATCGATCGACCATGGCTCGATAGTACGCGTAGATCAAATGTCCGCAACTGGGTCGCTTTGTTGCCCAACCGCTTTCCCATTAACCGGGAGCATTTATATGCTGGGTATCGCCGCACTCGTCACCGCCGCGCTGTTTTCGGGCGCCGCGATCTACATCCTTGCCGTCGAACATCCCGCACGCGCGTATCTCGACGCACGCGCGCAACTGACGCAGTGGAAACCCGCTTATGCGCGCGGCACGGTGATGCAGGCGGGGCTTGCGGTGATCTCTGGCCTGCTCGGTATTGCGGCAGGGCTGATCGATGGCGGTATATTGTGGATCGTCGGCGGTGTCGTGATGCTGTCGGCGATCGCCTATACCTTTCTGGTCATCTGGAACCTCAACGGCCGGCTGAAAGCCACGCCGCTGGACCAGGCATCGCCCGAGACGATCGCGATGCTGCATCGCTGGGGCCAGCTCCATGCCGGGCGCACCGCGATCGGTGTGGTGGCGATGCTGATTTATGCCGTCGCGCAGTGCGGCTGGAGCTGACTGAAATCACTCCAGCCGCGGTTCGGGCTGAGCCTGTCGAAGCCCAAGCGTAGCGCTTGCCCCCTTCGACGGCCTGCCAAGGCAGGCGCTCAGGACAGGCTTCGACAGGCTCAGGGCAAACGGAAGCAGTTGATCAACTCGGCCCGAAACCGCTCCAGCTCATCCAACCAAAGCCTGATCCTTTAGCCCGCGCCAGACCTTCAACGCCTGACCGGTTTCGGCCACATCGTGCACGCGGAGCAGTTGCACCCCGGCCTCCACGCCTTTCATCGCCAGCGCGATCGAGCCACCCAAGCGCTGATCCGCTGGTGCCTCATTGGACAGCGCACCGATCATCCGCTTGCGGCTCGCCCCCAGCATGATCGGGCAGCCAAGGCCATGAAACAGCGCAAGACCATTCAGCAAGGCGAGATTGTCCTGCAGCGACTTACCGAAACCGATGCCCGGATCGACAATGATCTTCGCACGATCGATCCCGCCCGCGACCGCCGCGGCGATGCGCGTCTCCAGCCAGTCATAGACTTCGGTCAGCACGGCCTTGTAACCGGTGCCGCCATGCGGGCCCTTTTTCGGGTCGGGCGAATGCATCAGGATCACCGGGCATCCGGCGCGCGCGACGATTTCCAGCGCGCGGTCATCCCATAGCAGCGCTGAGACGTCATTAACGATCGCCGCTCCGGCCTTGAGCGCCGCCTCCATCACCGCCGCCTTGCGCGTATCGATCGAGACCAATGTCCCGCCGCCCGCCAGTTTCTGGATCACCGGGACGACGCGGGCGATCTCATCGCCTTCCCACACGGTCGGCGCGTTGGGACGAGTCGATTCGCCGCCGACATCGATCAGCGCCGCGCCTTTCACCGCCATGTCGAAACCGGCGCCTGCCGCGTCATCATGCTTGCCGCCGTCGGAGAAGCTGTCGGGCGTGACGTTGAGGATGCCGGCGATCAGCGGCTGATCGAAGCGCAGCACCCGATCGCCGAGCGTCAGCGGCGTGCGTGGGGTGGTGATTGCCTGATGGAGTTTTGCGGCGCGTTCGTCGGATCCAAGTGCGCGGTCGAGATCGGCGATCTGGACGGTACGCCGTGCGCCGCCTTCGATCACTTCATAGGCGGCGAACCACTGCATCCCGCCGGCAAGCCGCACGACCTCGCCATCGCGGCCGACCGGCGTGTCGACAAACTGGATCGGGCGGAGGTGGAGGGGCGGTGCAGTCATGATTATTTCCTTCCAGTGTCCCTTCGCTCACCTGTCCAGATGCTGGGAACCGGCGTCACGTCCGTCGCGATGGCGTACCGATCGCCCCGCCACAAGGGCGAATCAGCACGATTAGTCTGTGGGGCAGTTCGCTGCGGTTTTGAGTGCGGCGCGTCGATTCAACCATTTCATCCGCCCGCTACAACTCGCTCCGTCACGATGGCGAGGCGATCACGCGCCGGTCCGTGACGTCACGGGAGATGTCGGTGCAGATACCATCCGAACTTGACGATGCGGTCGATCCGGGCCGGGCGCAGCGTCGGCTTACGTTACAACTCCATGCGCGGATGATGACCGATCTGACGCTGCTGACCGGCGGCAAGCGCCTGCCGAGCGATGACGAGATCCAGACCGAACTGCGCCGCGCGGCGCGGGCTTATGGGGTGTGGACCCCACAGCTTGAAGCGGCCTGGCAAAAGCGGACGGGCAGTGTGCAGTCGGGGTTGCAATTCGCGTCATATGGGACGCTCGACGGCTTCGCCGCAGACGGCATCGCCAGTGCCGCGATGCACGGGCCGATTCGTGATGCCGCGGTCAAACATGCGCCGGTTGAGCCTAAATCCGGCGCCGGCGTCGCAGAGTCTCGCGACCTTGTTCGAACCCAGGTGCAGGATCTGTCCGTGCAGCCCGTCGGCTGGCCCGAGCCCGTCAATGACCAACGTGTTGTCGGCAATTCCCAAAGCACCGATGGTCAACCGAACGCCGCCGTCCCTGAATTCACTGTGCCGGCCAACCAAACCGCCCGAAGGATGGATGGTACCACGCCGGTCGGGGACTATGTTCGGGGGAAAAATGTCCCGGTCGAGGAAAACTCGGCAATTCGGCTGAGCGAAGTCAATGCCTGGCTGAAAGCCGCCACGGTCCAGAATGCCGCCAATTTGGCGATCGAGCAGGCTAAGCCTAAACGCCCTCTTACAGCTGGCCCTGGAATTGACACGGCCAGCTCGCTGACCAATTCGTACGACAACGCCAGGACCGGGTACGAGCTTGCTTCGCTGGCCGAGTCATCGCGCGCCCTCGTCGCTGCCAACCCTGATTCCCCGGAATCCGATAAAAACCATCTGCTGGAATTCGCCAATGCACTGGAACTGGCATCGACCGCGATGTCGGACGGGCGATGGATTGGCGCGAATCCGATTTCCGATTTCTTCAGCTATAATGGGATCGATTATCCGGATTTCGCCCTCGCCAATCAGGCTCGTCTGCATAACCAGTCGACGCAGCCGAGCGTTTCGGCGCTAACCCCGGAAATGATCGAGGAGCGGGAGAAGGCTGCGCTGGATCGACAGATCCTGGCAGACCGTAATGACGCCTTGCCGAGTGCGGTCGAGCGGACTTATTTTACGGCGCGGGCGCAGGGCGCGAGCCTGGCGGAACTCAAGCAGGTTATTGCCCGAGGCCAGTTCATGGATGCCACGCTTGGCGTCGCCGGGGCCGTTGCTGGGGCCGGTGCGGCCAGAGATGGTGTATCGCAGGCGCGACCTCCGGTCAGCTATGGCACCGCCATCACGAAATTTGACAATCGACCTTCCGGTCTGGCCGAAGGCTCTTTCCTCGATCTTTCGCGCGCCGCCAATTACCAGCCGGGCTTCTATCGTGCGCACCCAGGCGCAATCCGCTATGGTCAGCATGTGGCCAGCCCGAATTTCAGTAAGGATGGAACGATCCGCGAGCTCATCGGGGAACTCAAAAACGGCAAGTCACCCGATCTGGTTGGAACTCCGATCAGAGTGATCTTTCTGAATGGGAAGGCATTCACGCTGGATAACCGCCGGCTTGTGGCTTTCAAGGCGGCCAAGCTCAATAACATCCCAATTCAGGTAATGAGCCCCAATGACCCGACTGTCTTGAATTTGTTGAAGAATAAGACGCGAATGGACCCTATCGCTGGAGAAGGTCATGTCATTGCGATCGTTCCAAAAAACGGCAAATCAAACCAAGCCGAGATACGACGAGCGCTTCGTGAACGCAATCTTATTAAGGGACAAAATAAATGAATAGAAGCGAGAAAGAAATAACATATAGTGATTTTGTAGAACACCCAGTGTGGCATTTTGATTATGAGACTGAAGAATACTCTCCAGTTTTATCACTTGATCACCCAATTGATTCGATTGACTATTTGTTCTACCGGGCGAAGTTCACGTCCCATCAGGGATTTGAATTCGAAGGGCGATTAACGTCGACAGGAGAAGATGCCATTGCTGTATTTCGTAATGGACGGTGGTATGGAGCAAACAAAGCTTGGAAAGAAATATCCATTGCTCAATTCGACAAGCTCGCCCTGGACAGCACAGATCTCGATATCAGTGACGGGCTTAGGCTATTCCCGCTGACTTTTCAGACAATAATTAATCAAGATCCGTTTATTGATTGGTCCGGTATTTTTGATCTTCCTCGATAGATCATATTTTTTTTGGTCAATTTTCTCAACCGGGCCTCGACCTTCGCCGGGGAAGCAAAGAAAAAATTACCTGCCTAAAGAGGTAACCCCGGCCAAGTCCGGGGTGACGGATATGCCGGAGTCGTTTTCAGCTGAATTGAATCGGCACCTGAAAACGACTCTAAATCTGCGTCGCGAGCAAATAGGTCTGTCGCAGATCGTCGATCGGCTTCAGCCCGTCCGGCGTCTCATAATGCCAGAAGGTCCAGCCATTGCAGGCCGGCGCGCCCTGCAGGACCGAGCCGAGCTTGTGGATCGAGCCGGTCGTATCGCCCGACATGACCGACCCATCGGCGCGCACCGTGACGCGGTGGCGGCGCTTGGCGTCGGTCAGCACGGTGCCAGGAAGGAGCATGCCGTTCTCGACGATCGTGCCGAAAGCGACGCGTGGCGCGGCCTTGGGGCTTTGCATCGTCTTCAGCGCGGATTCGTCCAGAGGCAACGCCGCATCGATGCGCTCGCGCGCGGCATCGACATAATCGATCTCGCGCTCGATACCTATCCAGCGCCGGCCCAGCCGCTTGGCCACCGCGCCGGTCGTGCCGGTGCCGAAGAACGGGTCAAGCACCACATCGCCCGGCTTGGTGCACGCCAGCAGGATGCGATAGATCAGCGCCTCGGGCTTTTGCGTCGGGTGGACCTTCACGCCGTCGCGCTTCAATCGCTCCTGCCCGCCGCACACGGGGAATTCCCAGTCGCTGCGCATCTGCAATTCGTCGTTGAGCGTCTTCATGCTGCGATAGTTGAAGGTGTAGCGCGCCTTTTCACCCATCGACGCCCAGATCAAAGTCTCGTGCGCATTGGTGAAGCGGGTGCCCTTGAAATTGGGCATCGGGTTGGATTTGCGCCACACCACGTCATTGAGGATCCAGTAACCGAGATCCTGGATCGCCGAGCCGACCTTGAAGATATTGTGATAGCTGCCGATCACCCAGATCGCGCCATTGTCCTTCAGGATGCGCCGCGCCTCGGTCAGCCAGGCACGGGTGAATTTATCGTACGCGGCGAGGCTGTCGAACTTGTCCCAATCGTCGGTCACTGCATCGACATGGCTGCCGTCGGGCCGGCTGAGATCGCCGCCGAGCTGAAGGTTATAGGGCGGGTCGGCGAAGATCATGTCGACCGACTTGGCGGGCAACGCACGCATCGCGGTGATGCAATCCTGCATGATGATGCTGTCTAGTGGGAGTTGGGCGAGCGGCAGGCCATCGACCACCGGCGCATCAACCCGCGCCTTAACCTTATCGATAACGCCCATTCGTGTAGCCCCCGTCTCTAATCCGCCCATCCCTGCGGATGTGCGGACTCCGGTCAAGCAAAGATTAGTTAACGATTACGGTTGCCAAATCGTTAACAAAGCGGAACATTTTGGGAAGCTGGCTAGATGTTGAGTCGGCGGGAGTCGGCGGACTCAATCCATGGTGTGTGGCGCAAAAGACTCACACGCCGAATTCCGGTGATTAAAAATCAAGCCAGGCCTGCGCGACCGGTCCGAAGCTGCGCCGATGCAGCGGCGAAGGCCCATGTTCGCGAAGCGCAGCGAGGTGCGTGCGCGATCCGTAACCCTTGTTCGAATGCCATCCATAGTGCGGATGCGCTTGTGCGTGAGCGATCATGATCGTGTCGCGGGTGTGCTTGGCGATGATCGACGCGGCGGCGATCGACAATGAGATCGCGTCGCCCGAAACGATCGCGGTCGCCGCATGGCCCCAGCGCGGCAAGCGGTTGCCGTCGACCAGGACATGCGCGGGCAGACAGCCCAGCGCCTCGACCGCGAGCGTCATCGCCTTCATCGTCGCCCAGTAGATGTTGAGCGTGTCGATCTCATCCGCCTCGACGATGCCGACGCCGATCATCGCGCAGTCGCGCAGTCGGTCGTGCAGCCGGGCGCGTTCGGCGGGCGAGAGTTTCTTCGAATCATCGATGCCACGCGGGATGCCCTTGGCGGGCAGGATCACCGCGGCCGCGACGACCGGTCCGGCGAGCGGTCCACGCCCGGCCTCGTCAACGCCGGCGACGGGCGCGAGGCAAAGCTTTTCGTGTTTGAGGCTGGGACGCGTCACCGAAAATCCGTCACATATTGTTGGCCCATCGGCCCGTGACCATGCCCGAGATCCGGTGCTTCTTCCAGAGCGCGGCGGACAAAACGGATCGCCCGTTCCACTGCGTCGGCAAGCGTCATGCCCTGACCAAGGCCAGTCGCGATGGCGCTGGACAAGGTGCAGCCGGTGCCATGGGTACTGGTCGTGACGATGCGTTCGTTTTCCCAGCGGGCTATCGAACCATCGGCGGCGATCAACCTGTCGATCACCACATCGCCATCGGCGTGCCCACCCTTGACGAGTATCGCAGCACCCAATCGTCCGGCCAGAAGCGACGCTTCTTCCTCGATTATTTCCACAGATGACATCTCACGCCCGCACAGCACGGCCAGTTCAGGAAGGTTCGGTGTGATGACCGTGGCCAGACGTCCCAATTGCTCCATTGCGGCGATCGTCCGATCGTCTGCCAGGATTGCGCCGCTGGTCGCAATCATCACGGGATCGAGCACGATGGCGCGCGGATAGAGCCCGCATCCAAGCTGGCTCGTCACTTCGGCAACGATGTCGGCACCACCGAGCATGCCGATCTTGATCGCATCGACGCCGATATCTTCCACCACAGCCGCCATCTGCTGCGCCACGATATTGGCGGGAACCCTGTGGACAGCCTCGACTCCAAGCGTGTTCTGCGCGGTGATCGCGGTGATCGCGGTCATCGCGTGGCCGCCGAGCATCGTCACCGTCTTGATGTCGGCCTGGATGCCGGCGCCGCCGCCCGAATCCGAGCCGGCGATGATCAGGATGCGCGGCGTCACTGCGCGCCTTTATAGACCCGTACCGTCGATGCGGGATGGCGTTCCAGCCGCTTGCCGGTGCGGGTCGGGCGGTCGATCAGCTCGCCGCCGCAATTGGGGCAATTATCGTCCATCGCCTCGGCACAGGGCGCACAGAAAGTGCATTCGAACGAACAGATGAACGCACCTGGCGCATCGGCGGGAACGTCAACGCCGCAGCGTTCGCAATCGGGTCGCATTTCAAGCATGAGCGCTCCTTAGTTCTAAAATCGGTTCGTTTCGAGCGAACGATGGATGAGTTGCGTTTATCAGGCCGCGGCGACCCTGACCGCGTCGCAGATCCGGTCCACCAGACGCTCGACCTGCGCGGAATCGTCGCCCTCGGCCATCACGCGGATCACCGGTTCGGTCCCCGACGGACGAATCACCAGCCGGCCCTTCCCTTCGAGCTCGGCCTCGGCTTCGGCGATCACCGCCTTGACGGTCGCGTTGTCGAGCGGCTTGCCGCCCTTGAAGCGCACATTCTTGAGCAATTGCGGCACGGGATCGAAGCGGTGGAGAAACTGGCTGGCGGGTGCGCCGGCCCAGACCAGTTCGGCGAGCACCTGAAGCGCCGCGACCAGCCCGTCGCCGGTGGTCGCATGGTCGCTGAGGATGATATGCCCCGATTGCTCGCCGCCGACATTATAGCCTTGCGCGCGCATCGCCTCGAGCACTTGCCGGTCACCGACGCCGGTACGGATCAGGCCGATGCCCTGTGCCGCGAGATGGCGTTCGAGACCCAGGTTCGACATCACCGTCGCGACCAGCCCGCCATTCTTCAGCCGCCCGGCGCGTGCATAGCCGCTGGCGATCGTCGCCATCAGCTGATCGCCATCCACGACATGGCCGAGTTCGTCGACCACGATCAGCCGGTCGGCATCGCCGTCGAGCGCGATGCCGAGTTGCGCGCCCGAGGCCACGACCGTCTCGCACAGCAGGTCGGGCGCGGTCGAACCGACGCCGTCATTGATATTCTTGCCGTTCGGGCTGACCCCGATCGCGATCACGTCGGCACCCAGTTCCCACAGTGCGGAGGGCGCGACCTGATAGCCGGCGCCGTTCGCGCAATCGACGACGATGCGCATGCCGTCGAGCCGAAGGCTTTCCGGGAAGGTCGATTTGGCGAAATGGATATAACGGCCCTTGGCGTCGTCGACCCGCCGGGCGCGGCCGATGTCCGGCCCGGGCACGAGCGGGATTTCGCCGTCGATCAAGGCCTCAATCGCCAGTTCGTCCTCATCGCTGAGCTTGTAGCCATCCGGGCCGAACAGCTTGATCCCGTTATCGGCATAGGGATTGTGGCTGGCGGAGATCATCACGCCGAGATCGGCGCGCATCGAATGAGTCAGCATGGCGACGGCGGGCGTCGGCATCGGGCCGAGCAGCACCACGTCCATGCCGACGCTGGTGAACCCGGCAACCATCGCCGATTCGAGCATATAACCGGACAGACGCGTGTCCTTGCCGATCACGACGCGGTGCTTGTGGTCGCCGCGCTGGAAGTGCGCGCCCGCCGCCATGCCGACCTTCATCGCCATCGCCGCGGTCATCGGATGCGCGTTGGTCGCTCCGCGAATACCGTCGGTGCCGAAATATTTCCTTGCCATTCCGCGCATTCCCATTCGCTATGCGAGCAGCGTTTCTAGCGCCATCATCGTAAAAGCAGCCATATCGAAGGATCAGCATGTCGCAAGCCACTCGTATCCTTGTCGCGCTGGTCGGCGGATTGATTATCGGAATCATCGCCGCTTCCGTGTCGCCCGACTGGGCGCTGGGCGCGACCAAGATCACTCAGCCGATCGGATCGGCTTGGCTGCACGGGTTGCAGATGGTGATCGTGCCGCTGATCGTCGGCCTGCTGGTGACCGGCGTCGGAGCGACCGCCGATGCCGCGCGCGCCGGGCGAATCGCGGGGCGGTCGGTGGTGATGTTCGTCATCCTGTTGTGGAGCGCGACATTGATGTCGGCGCTGCTCGTGCCGTTGCTGCTCAACCTGTGGCCATTGCCGACGGCCTGGGCCGAAGCATTGCGCGCCTCGCTCAGCCATGCGGCGGCGCCCGCCGGCACGGTGCCGAATCTGGCTGCGTTCTTCGACACGGTGGTACCGACCAATGTCGTGACCGCGGCGGCGGCCGATGCGTTCCTGCCGCTGACCGTGTTCGCGATCACCTTTGCCTTTGCGATCACGCGGCTGCCGCCGGAGCCACGCGCGCTGCTGACCAACTTCTTCCAGGCGATCGTCGATACCATGCTGGTGATCATCACCTGGGTGCTGAAACTCGCCCCGATCGGCATTTTCGCGCTGGCCTATGGCGTCGGTGCGCAGACCGGTGCGGCCGCTTTTGGCGCGTTGCTCCATTACATTGTCACCGTCTCGGCGATCGGGCTGATCGTGTTGCTCGCGGCTTATCCGGTCGCGGCGATCTTCGGCCGGGTCGGCATCCTGCGCTTCGCCCGCGCGGTCGCCCCGGCCCAGGCGGTCGCGATCAGCACGCAATCCTCGCTCGCATCGCTCCCCGCGATGCTCAAGGCGAGTGCCGAACTTGGCGCGCCCGCGACCAGCGCTGGCATCACCCTGCCGATCGCAGTGGCGATCTTTCGCGCGACCAGCCCGGCGATGAACCTCGCGGTCGCGCTGTATGTCGCGCATCTGCTTGGCATGCCGATCGGCCCGGGCGCGCTGGCCGCCGGCGTCGCGACCGCGGCGATCACGACGATGGGATCGGTCAGCTTGCCGGGCACGATCAGTTTCTTCGCCTCGGTCGCGCCGGTCGCGGTGGCGATGGGGGTGCCGATCGAAGCCTTGGGGCTGCTCGTCGCGGTCGAGACGATTCCCGACCTGTTTCGTACCGTGGGCAATGTGACGATGGATGTCGCCGTCACCATATCCGTCGCGCGCGCCGATGGCGGCGCTGACCTGGACGTGGAGCCAGCATGAAGTATCGCGCGCTTGGGCCCAATTCCGAGCGGGGCAAGAAGATCGTGCGGCTTTAAGCTCATTCCTCCCCGGCGCGGGGGGAGTAACTAAATCCAGCGCCATATCCCGGCCGCCCAGCCCGCCAGCGGGATATGCGCCCAGGTTGCGACGAGCCACAGCACCACGCCGCCGGCGATATCGTGCGGACGGAAGCCGCCGAAATTCGCGCGGCCGGCGACGATTGCCGCAAACGGCCAATAGCTCGTTTTCGCCTCCCATGCCCGCCAGCGTTCCGGCTGCAATGCTTCCTTCTTCTTGTCCTGCAATGCAGCCCCGGCCAGCGCGAGAATGATCACCGCGCCCGACAGCGCGATGTTGGCGGGTATGGGGAACACTGCGATATGGCACGCGCCCCAAAGCGCGAAGGCCCACATCATCGGGTGACGCGTGATCGAGAAGACACCTCTCGCTTCGCCCGGCGCGTCACCCGGCGTGCCGGGATTTGGCAGGGCGGGATTGCCGATCAGCGACCCGAGCAGCAGCACGCTCGCGACTAGCATCACCACCGTCACCACCACCCAGAGGACATCGCTGACCTGCCAGAGCGGCGCCTCCGGCCCGGCCGCGCGATAGGCGAAGACGAGCCAGCCGAGCGTGATTGCCGCAACGAGGGAATAGAGGCCGAGGAACGGCCCCTCCCCTACCCTGGCGACGATCGGCCGCCTGAGCGGATGCGACAGCAGGAAATGCGAACCGACGAACGCGACCGCCGCCGCGAGGACCATTTCCGTGCCGTGCATCATCATCCCCTTTTACCGGTCAGAGTCTGTTTGGAAATGCGCCTGTGGGCGCATTTGGCGGTGCCGGCCCGCTCCCCCTCCCGGCCACCCACAGCATATTCTGAATGGGTGGCCGGGAGGGGGAGCGGGCCGGCACCGCCTTAAAATTCGCTCTTTCGCGAATTTCCAAACAGACTCTCAGCGCGTCTCGCCGCTGGTGTCGATGCCGGCGGCCGCCGGCTCGCCCAATTGCCGTTCGCCCGCCAGCGCATGATCGACCGCCGGATCGCCCAGCTTGTCGAGATGCATCAGCCGTTTGACGAACGGGCTGACGCCGATCACGACCACCCCGACCCCCATCGAGAACCAGCCGATATTGCTGTAAACGTCGAGGATCTTCTCCGGCCCGACATTCTCGCCGCCGGTGGTCTGCGCGATCAGCGCGGCGATAAAATTGCCCGCCGCCGTGGCGAGAAACCAGGTGCCCATCATCAGCCCGGTCATGCTGCCGATCGACAACCGCGTCATCGACGACAGGCCGACCGGCGAGAAGCAAAGCTCCGCCATGGTGTGGAAGAGATAGAGCAGGATGATGAACAGCGCCGGGGTCAGGCCGGTGCCGCTGGCGATCGCGCCTGCGACGAGCACGAGGAAGCCCAATCCGACCAGGATCAGGCCGATGCCGAATTTGAGCGGTGCATTGGGTTCGAGATTACGCTTGGCAAGCCAGGTCCACAGGCCGGCGAAGAGCGGCGCGAGCGTGATGATGAAGGCCGAGTTGACCGATTGGAACACCGATGCGGGCACATCCCAACCAAGCATCACCCGATCGACGCGGCGATCGGTGAAGACGTTGAGCGACGATCCCGCTTGCTCGAACAGCGCCCAGAACAGCGGGCTGAGCGCGATCAGGAACAATGCCGCGAACACCCGGTCGCGCTCCACCGCCGGCAGGATCCAGACCGACCGATAGACGATGAAACCGACCACCAGCACGGCGAAGATGATCAGCATTATCCCGACCGCACCCTGCGAGCGGATCAGCCACCAGGCGACCGCGATGCCGAGCACGGCGCCGAGATAGATCAGCCATTCGCGCGACAGCCCGGCAAAGGCCGGCGCACACAGCAATTCGGGTGCCGGCGGTTCGCCCGCGCCGTGGAGCGATTTCTGGAACAGGACGAAGCAGACCAGGCCGAGGAGCATGCCGATGCCGGCCGCGCCGAAGCCATATGACCAGCCGACCGTCTCGCCCAGAATACCGATAATGATCGGCCCGAGCCACGCACCGGCGTTGATGCCCATGTAAAAGATCGAAAAGGCCGGATCGCGCCGGATATCGTCGCGCGGATAAAGCTGGCCGACCAGCACCGAGATATTGGCCTTCAGGAAGCCGGTGCCGATGACGATCGCCGCCAGCCCGAGATAGAAGCCATTGAGATAGATGCCCTGTTCGCCCTTGGGGCCTTCGAGCAGCGCGATCAGCAAATGTCCGATGGCGATGAATATACCGCCGACCAGCACCGCTTTGCGTGCGCCGATATAGCGATCCGCGAGATAACCGCCGATCACCGGGGTGATATACACCAGCGAGGTATAGGCGCCGTACACCGCATAGGCAGGATCGTCGGTGAACAGGAAATGCTTGGTCAGATAGAAGATCAGGATGGCGCGCATGCCGTAATAGGAGAAGCGTTCCCACATCTCGGCGAAGAACAGCATGAACAGCGCGGTGGGATGGCCAAGAAAGGTCTTGGCGTCGGCGGGAACGCCGCCGGTCGGATGGGCAGTTGCCATCGGGTGTTAAGCTCCCTGAATTTCCGCCGATTTTAACCGGCTTTGATGAGCTCAAAGTAGCGGCAAAGCGCACGGTGTAAATATCGACGGTTGGCGTGCCGCGCGGGCGGCGTTACGGGCGAGCCATGTTCAACGATCTCTCCACCCCGCTGACCTATCTCGCCACGCGCCGCTCGGGCAAACCCCGCGACATGATCGCGCCTGGACCCGACGATGCGCAACTCGCGGCGATCCTGCAGATCGCCGGTCGCACGCCGGATCATGGCAAGCTTGCACCGTGGCGCTTCGTGATCGTGCCGGCCGAGGCGCGCGATCGCTTTGCGGCGATGCTGCTCGACGCCTATCGCCTCGAGCGTCCGCAGGCGGCGCGGCTGGAGATCGAAGCGATCGAACAATTCGCGCATCAGGCCCCGACACTGGTGGTCGCGCTCTTCTCACCGCGGATCGAAAGCCATATCCCATTGTGGGAGCAGGAATTATCGGTCGGTGCGGCGTGCATGAACCTGCTCCATGCCGCGAACGCGACGGGCTTTGCCGGCGGCTGGCTGACCGGATGGGCGACCTATTCCGACGCGGTGCGCGATTCGTTCGGCGCCGCGCCGGAGCGCATTGCCGGCTTCATTTTCCTCGGCACGCCGACAAGGGAATTTGAGGAGCGTCCACGCCCTGATTTGCGCACGATTATTACCAATTGGGCTGGTTAAAGTTGCTGGACTAATCAGCCAATTGCTGTATTATAGCAGCATGACAGCACTTAATTCCGAAGACAGTCCGGTCTATATCAAGCTGCGGGCAACCATTTCAGCAGCGATCCTGCGCGGCGATTTCCGCGCGGGCGACCAACTGCCTTCGGTCCGGGCGCTGGCCGCCGAACACGGCGCCAATCCGCTGACCGTGGCCAAGGCCTATCAGAGTTTCCAGGACGATGGTTATGTCGAGGTCCGTCGCGGCGTCGGCATGTTCGTGCTGCCCGGTGCCGCCGAAAAACTGCGCATCGCCGAGCGTCACCATTTCCTCAATACCAGCTGGCCGCGCATCCGCGACCATATCACGCTGCTCGGGCTGAGCACGAGCGACCTGCTGGAACGCGAGAGCGCCTGACGCACTCGCGGGCGCATTTTGCCGGCGCCGTCATCGAACCGTCACCCGAATGTCCTAGCGCCGCCTTGAGTGGCCATGCGCGGCCACCCGCAGCACAGGGAGACGCACGCCGATGCTTGCCGCCAAATCACCCAAAAACCGTGCCGTCCGCGCCGCTGTCCATCGCCACGATCACCTGTCGAAACAGGGTCTGCTCGAGCGCGCCTTCACCTTCGCCTTTCGCGGCCTGGTCTATGCGCAGATCTGGGAAGACCCGGCGGTCGACATGGAGGCACTGGCGATCCAGCCCGACAATCATGTCGTGACGATCGCCTCGGGCGGCTGCAACGTGCTGTCCTATCTGACCGCCGATCCGCGCGCGATCACCGCGGTCGATCTCAACACCGCACATATCGCGCTTAACCGGCTCAAGCTGGTCGCCGCGCGGCATTTGCCCGATTACGAAGCGTTTCACCGCTTCTTCGCGCGGGCCGACAGCCATGCCAATGTGCTCGCCTATCGCTCCCATATCCGCCCGCATCTCGACGAGACGACGCGGCGTTATTGGGAAGGGCGCGACCTGATCGGCCGGCGGCGCATCGATGGTTTTGCGCGCGGCGTCTATAAAAGCGGCCTGCTGGGCAATTTCATCGGCGCGGCGCACCTCGTCGCGCGGCTTGGCGGGGTCAATCCGAGGATCCTGCTCAAGGCGCGGACGATCGAGGAGCAACGCGAAATCTTCGACCGCGATTTCGCGCCGCTGTTCGACAAGGGTTTCATCAAATGGCTGACCGACCAGCCGGCTTCGCTGTTCGGCCTGGGCATTCCACCGGCGCAATATGAAGCGCTGGCCGGTGACGAGAAAATGGCGGTGGTGCTGCGCGAGCGGCTCGAAAAGCTCGCCTGCGATTTCGACATCAAGGATAATTATTTCGCCTGGCAGGCGTTCGGCCGCGGTTATGGCCGGGGGCCGATGGCGTCGCTGCCCCCCTATCTGCAGCACGACCATTATGACGAGATCGTCGCGCGCGCTGACCGGATCGACGTGCGCCACACCAATTTCACCGATTATCTGCGCAGCCGACCGGACGGTACGCTCGACCGCTATATCCTGCTCGATGCACAGGACTGGATGACGGACGAACAGCTGAACGATCTGTGGAACGAGATCACGCGCTCCGCGCGCGCGGGCGCTCGCGTGCTGTTCCGCACCGCCGGCGCGCCGAGCATATTGCCGGGTCGCGTGGCCGACGCGACCCTGTCGCGCTGGGCATATCGTGCGGAAGAGTCGCTGGATTATACCAGGCGCGACCGCTCCTCGATCTATGGCGGGGTGCATCTCTACGTTCTGGACGCCACCGCCTGAGATGGAATCGTCTCACGCCGGACATATGGATGCGATCTACGGCACGCAGCGCCATTTCTACGACCTGACGCGCAAATATTACCTGCTCGGCCGCGACCGGCTGATCCGCCGGCTCGCTCCGCCCAAGGGCGGCAGCGTGATCGAGATCGGCTGCGGCACTGGCCGCAATTTGATCGCGGCGGCGAAGGCTTGGCCCGACGCGCGCTTCTACGGCATCGATATTTCCGAAGCGATGCTGGAGACGGCGCGGGCCAAGGTCGCCAAAGCCGGGCTGACGGATCGCATCACGCTGGCGCAGGGCGATGCGACTGCGTTCGACGCGCTAGAATTGCTCGGCGTCGCGGCGTTCGACCGGGTGTTCCAGAGCTATACGCTGTCGATGATCCCCGACTGGCGCGGCGCATTGCGTGAAGGTGCAGGCAAGCTAGCGCCCGGCGGACGGCTCGATTTGGTCGATTTCGGGCAGCAGGAAAAATTGCCGCGGGGCTGGCGCAGCGTGTTGTTCGCGTGGCTGGCGAAGTTCGACGTCTCGCCCCGTGCGGAGATGCGGACGGCGATCGACGAGATCGCGGGCGCCATCGGCGCGCGGGATGAATTCGTGTCGCTTTATCGCGGTTATGCATGGGCAGGATCGATCGAGCGGACCGGGCTCTGACAGCACAAGCCCGGTCCGTCGTGATCGGAAGCCTCTGCAATCAAGGCGCGCTAGCGCCCTTTGCACGGGCCATTGGCAATGCCTGGAACGACAATACGGATGCCCCGCCCTCATGGCTGAGCGTCAACAGGCTGTAGAACTTGCCTGTTGCCTTTGCGGCGGCGAACTCTTTTCCGGTCAGCTTCGACCCATCCAGCCACCGGTCATTCTCGCGAAGCGCAAAGAAATTTGCCGAAGTGCCGAAATTGAGCGCAGGAGCGAAGCCAAGCATGGCTTGGACATCGGAAGCAAGATCGGGCTGTGCCGTTGCGGCCGAAATGCCGCACGTGACAAATCGTTCGTCACGCGCGCTGGTCGCGCGCGCGCTCAGTTTCAAGGTCGCCGTCCCGACGACCTCGAACCGATCGGCGGAGGGGTCGAAATCCTTCGGCTTGCCTGGACCGCTGCTTTGCCACCCATCCTGATCGGCGCGTGACAACACCGTCTGTGACGCCCTGCCCGGCACGCAAAGCTCGTCATAAGCCGTCATCATTATCTTGTCGGTCGCAGGAACGGTCACCGCCGCCAGAACAGCCATCAGGATCATCGCATGAATCCATTTATCAGATGCTTCCCGGCATCGCGCAAATTAAGGCATTCCCGGTGAGTCGTAAAGACATCGGCCCGCCATAGACCTCAATGGAAGTCGCGTGATTTGGGGATGATCCGTACGTCGCGCGGATGGCGGTGCTTGCCCGCGCCCGGATAGCGCGGCGGCTGCGGATTTTCGAACACATCGGCACGCGACAATTGCGGTTTCGCCTCATCGGTATCGGACAGCCGGTCGAGCAGGTCGGTGCAATCATGGATACGATCCGCCATCAGATGGACCACCCCTTCCGGGCTCTTCTGCAACTCACCCTCGACCATCATCAGCCGCGCCGCCATCACCTGGCGCCGGAAGCGTTCGAACATCCGCGCCCAGAGCACGATGTTGGTGATGCCGGTTTCGTCCTCGATCGTGACGAAGATCGCGTTACCCTTGCCCGGACGCTGGCGGACCAGCACGATCCCCGCGGTCTTCACGCGGCGGCCATTTCGGGTCGCCGATGTCGCGGCACAACTCAACACGCCCCGCGCAGTGAAGGCCGAGCGCAGGAACTGCATCGGATGCGCTTTCAGTGATAACCGCGTCATCTGGTAATCGGCCACAACATGCTCGGCGCCAGTCATTTCCGGCAGCGCCATGTCCTCTTCCGCGCCAAGCTCAGCCGCGCGCGCCGCCGCGAACAGCGGCAAAGCGGCGGACGGGGTGCGCCGCGCATCCCAGAGCGCGTCGCGCCGGTCGAGCCCGATCGAGCGGAACGAATCCGCATCGGCGAGCAGGCGCAGCGCGCGTTCGGGCAGGCCGGCGCGACGCGCGAGCGTCTCGATCGAGGTGAAGGCGCCGCCCTCGTCTCGTGCTTTTGCTAGATTATCGGCCCATTCCTGCTTGAACCCGGTGATCTGGCGCATACCCAGCCGCAGAGCGAAGGGGTGCGCGGCCGTGTCATCCGCAGGCTCCAGCTTATTGTCCCATCCACTCGCATTCACATCGACCGCATGCACTTCGACGCCATGCTCGATCGCATCACGCACGATCTGCGCGGGCGCATAGAATCCCATCGGCTGCGAATTAAGCAAAGCGCAGGCGAACACCACCGGATGGTGACATTTGATCCAGGAAGAAACATAGACCAGCCGCGCGAAGGACAGCGCATGGCTTTCGGGAAAGCCATAGCTGCCGAACCCCTCGATCTGCTTGTAGCAGCGTTCGGCGAAGTCGCGTTCGTAACCGCGCCCGACCATGCCATCGACCAGCTTGGCGTGAAAATTATGGATCGTGCCGAGGTTACGGAATGTCGCCATGGCGCGGCGCAACTGGTTCGCCTCGGACGGGGTGAAGGCGGCAGCAGTGATCGCCAGCTTCATCGCCTGTTCCTGGAACAGCGGCACGCCATAGGTCTTGCCGAGCAGGGTTTTGAGCTCGTCCGGATCATGCGGCGGCGCGGGCGAAGGATAATCGACTTTCTCGACCCCGCTGCGCCGACGCAAATAGGGATGAACCATATCGCCCTCGATCGGGCCGGGCCGGACGATCGCGACCTGAACCGTCAGATCGTAGAGATCACGCGGCTTGAGACGCGGCAGCATGTTGATCTGTGCACGGCTCTCGACCTGGAACACGCCGATGCTGTCGCCCTTGCACAGCATGTCGTAAACCGCCGTATCGCTGGTATCGATATCGACCTCGAGCGTATGATCGCCCAGGCCATGATCGCGCAGCAGGTCGAAGCTCTTGCGGATGCAGGTCAGCATACCGAGCGCAAGGATATCGACCTTCATCAGGCCAAGCGCGTCGATATCGTCCTTGTCCCATTCGATGAAGCTACGATCCGCCATCGCCGCATGGTGCAGCGGCACCGTCTCGTCGAGCCGGTTTTCGGTCAGCACGAAACCGCCGACATGCTGCGACAAATGTCGCGGAAACGGCGCGGCGAGGATCTGGTCCATGATGAAGCGCAGCCGCACGATCTCGGGATTGGCGAGGTCGAAGCCGGCTTCCTCGATCCGCCGCCCCTCCATATCGCCGGAATAACTGCCCCAGACAGTACTCGCCATCCGCTCCGGGATATCCTGACTCATCCCCAGCGCCTTGGCGACCTCGCGCACCGTGCTGCGCGATCGGTAATGCGCCACCGTCGCGGCGATGCCCGCGCGATGCCGGCCATAGCGACGATAGATATACTGCATCACCTCTTCGCGCCGCTCATGTTCGAAATCGACATCGATATCGGGCGGCTCGCCGCGTTCCTCCGACACGAAGCGCGAGAAAAGCAGGTCATGCTTCATCGGATCGATCGAGGTCACGCCAAGCAGGAAACAGACGGCGGAATTGGCCGCCGAGCCGCGCCCCTGGCACAGGATCGGCGGATTTTGCGAACGGGCGAAGCGCACCAGATCATAGACGGTCAGGAAGTAATAAGCGTAGTTGCGCTCGCGGATCAGGGTGAATTCCTCGGTCAGCGAGGCAAGCACCTTGTCCGGCATCCGGTCGTAACGGTCGATCGCCGCCTGCCATGCGATATGTTCGAGCCAGGCCTGTGCTTCCCAGCCTTTGGGCACTGGTTCGTGGGGATATTCGTAACGCAGCTGCCCGAGATCGAAGCCGATGCGCGACAGCAGGACCTGAGTCTGCGCAATCGCATCGGGGTAGTCGCGGAACAGCCGCGTCATCTCGCCGGGGCTTTTCAGGTGACGCTCAGCATTAGCCTCGAGCCGCTTGCCCGCCGCAGTGATCGTCGTGCCTTGGCGGATACAGGTGAGCACATCGTGCAACGGCCGCTGTTCCGGCGTGGCATAAAGCGCATCGTTGGTCGCGATCAACGGCACACCTGCTGCCCGCGCCGTGGTTTGCAGCTTGCTCAGCGCGCGGCCGTCACGGCCCCCGCGCGGCATCGCTGCCCCCAGCCAGACCCGATCGGGCGCGGCGCGCGACAGGCGGGCGAGCACGTCCCCGACATCCTCGGGCTGTGTCTCGACGAGACGCAGCAAAGGCTTAGGCGGGTCACTCGCGTCGTCGAACTCATAATCCACCGGCTTGCGGTGCTCCTCTTCCTCCTGCGCGGTGGAATAGGGCAGCACGATCAGCAGCAGGTCCTGACTATAGTCGATCAGGTCATCGAATTTGAGGATGCAGTCGCCCTTCACCGCGCGCAGATTGCCGACCGTCAGCAAGCGGGTGAGCCGTCCCCAGCCATAACGTGTCGCGGGATAGGCAACGATGTCCGGCGTGCCGTCGGAGAATATGAGCCGCGCGCCAACCACGAGCCTTATATCGATCTCGCAACTGGCCGATTCCTCCGGCGTCAGCACTTCCGCCTCGCCTTTGGCCTTCTTGTCGGCGAGGTGCGCCGCGCGCGCTTTTTCTGGCGCTTCCTTGAGCGCGCTATAGGCACGCACCACCCCAGCCACGGTGTTGCGGTCGGCAATACCGACGCCGGTCATGCCGAGCTTGTTGGCGTGAGCGACAAAGTCCGACGGATGCGACGCCCCGCGCAGGAAGGAGTAATTGGTCGCCGTGACCAGTTCGGCGAACTGGGTCATGAGATGAGGTCATGCTTCCCTGCTCCCCTCCCTGCAAGGGAGGGGCGGGGGGTGGGTGGCGAGCGTAGCGAGCTTTCCACAACTGCCGCGCGCGGATCGCCCGGCGCTGGTGCGCCGGTACCCACCCTCAACCCCTCCCTTTCAGGGAGGGGAGTAAGATGAAATGCCTGACTCATGCGAACAGCCCATGCACATACCAGCCCGGATCGCTCTTCTCGCTGCCGTATAACCCATGCCGGAACACCCAGAAGCGCCGCCCGCGCGCGTCCTCGATGCGGTAATAATCGCGCGTCAGGCCTTGACCGGCATCGCGCTTCCACCATTCGGCGGCGATGCGTTCGGGGCCTTCGAACCGCGTCACTTCATGCAGGGTACGGCGCCAGCGAAACTGGCGCGGCGGGCCGTCGGGCACTTCGGCGGTGACCCGGATCGGCTGGGGAGGGTCGAACAGGTGCAAAGGCCGCAGCGGCGGCTCTCCCACCTCCGGCTGCGGCCAGCTTTCCGGCGCCGCAGCCTCAACCGCGGGCAGCGCCAGCACCGCCTGTTCGGGAATATGCGTGTCGCGTGGCGTCAGCCGGCGGAAACGGCCGCGCCCCATGCGCACGCTCAGCCGGTCGATCAGCGCGGCAAGTTCGCCCGCCGCCACTTCGCCCCCTTCGAGCAGCAATTGCGTCGGTGCAAGCGGCGCGAGCACGGGCACCGCGAGCCGGATCAGGTCGAAACCGAAGCCGGGATCGAGCGGGTCGGCCAGGCTGTCGAGCCGCTCGTCGAACAGCCGCATCACGATCGCCGGATCGCGCACCGCCAGGCTGGTCTCGACCGTAAGGTCGATCGCGATCCCGTCACTGCGAAAGAAGCGCGCGGCGAAACGCCGGCCACCGAGATGGCGTTCCTCCATCGTCTCCGCCGCTTCCGCGACCAGCTCACCCAGGATCGCCAGCGCATGCTCGGCGCGCGCGATCGGCTCGGCCAGGCGGCGCTCGACCAGCAAGGCCGGCGGCACGCGGCGCGGCGTGATGCGACTGTCCGATTTGCCGAGCAGCCGCGCGAGCAATGCCGTCACATCCTCGCCAAAGCGAGTCGAGAGCGGCGCGGTCGGGCGGCCGGCGAGATCGGCAATGGTCTTCAGCCCCGCGCGCCGCAACGCCAGCTCGGTCTCCTCGTCCAGATCGAGCGCGGCGATCGGCAAACGGCGCACCGCCGCCTGTTCGTCGGTCGCGGGCATGGTCTGGTAGCGGGCAAGCGCCTGCGCCGCCTCGGGCGTGCCGGCAATCGCGTAGCGCAGCTTCATGCCGTATGCGGTCAGCCGCGCCTCGATATCGCCGGCGAGCGCCGCTTCATCGGCAAAGCCTCCCCCACAACCGGCGCCGCAGCCGGTGATGTCGAGCGTCAGCCCGTCGGGCGGCTCGACCGCGACCAGCGGGGTATAGCGGTCGCAGCCATCGGCGATGCGGTCGAGCAAAACGAGATCGGCTGCCGGATCATGATCGATCACGACAAGCTCAGGCACGCGCGCCCGGGCATCGGCCAGCGTCAGCCCCGGCCCGAGCCCCAGGCTTTGCGCAGCGGTATCGACCGCGACGATGCGCATTGCGCCGCGTTGCTTCTCGACAAAGACATAAGGGGCATCATCCGGCGCGCCGGTGCGGGCGAGGCGGTTCGCCGGAAACAGCGGAAACCACAGCGCCAGATAGCGCCGCGCCTCGCGTCCCACCGGTTTCTGGGACGGCATGATAGCCTCTTTGGCCGACGCCCGCCTGGTCACGGAAGATAGCCTGGTCACGATCCCACTCCAAAATCCATCGCCCCCCGGCCCTCCCGCCGCGCTGACGCACCAATTCTACCTCAAGCGCGGTGTGCCCCGGCGCATCCGCCTCGAGCGGCAGCGCCGCGACGCTGCGCACCCGCCAGCGGGTATGCGCAGCACTCGGCGCCTCCTCGGCGGCGACGCGCAGCAGCAAGGCGGTCACGCCTGAGCTCTCCGCCGCCACCGCCAGTCGCCGCGTCGCGGTCAGGTCGAGCGCGCGCGGGCTCTTCCACAATTCGATCACCGCCACCCCGACATCGGGACAGCGCACCACCTCCGCCGCGACGCGCAGCAGCGACAGCGCATCGGGCAGCACCCCGATCACCAGCCGCGCCGGATCGATCCCGAGATCGACCAGGCCCGGCGCATAAAGCCCGCCCCCGCCGTGCTGCGCCTCCCCTTCGCGCAGCCAGATGATCGTCGCGTTCGCCGGCACGATGCGTCGCGCGAGCATCGAGGCGAAACCCGCCGCGCTGCTCGCATCATCGGCCTCGCCGGCAATCACCTCATGCAATTGCCCGCGCGCCAGCCCGCCTTCCAATCGCGCATCGATCCCGGCATGGCCGAGCGACGCGAGATTGGCCGATTCGGCCGCCTGCACCCCCGCCATGGCGGCGATCCGCTGCCGAAGCGCGGTAAGGGGTGAAAGCGACTCGGCCATAATTGTTCCTGATATGTTCCATTATTGGGCGCAAGGGTGGATGTGAGTCAAGGTAGAACCCTTGATCCTCCCCGGCACGGGGAGGATCACAGTTACGGCGCCGCGATCTCCCGCAACGTCATGCGCTTGAATGCCTCGACCAGCGCGCGCCCTTCGGCCGGATCGACCGAGATTGCCAACCGGATCGTCGCTTCGCCTAGTTCCCAGGTGAGGAACGCGACCAATTCGAGTCGCGCCGGATCGATCGCCGGATGCGCCCGCGCCATCGCGGCCGCCAGCATCGCACTACAAATCCGGCTCTCGGCCAGTTGCAGCGCCATCAACTGCTTGTCCGCCTGCATCCCCGACCAGATGTCGCGCATCACCGGTTCGGCCATGACGATCTCATAATATTGATCGATCAGCTCGGCATAGGCCCCGAGCAGATCGTCGAGCGTCGCGACGCCGCTCAGTGCCTCCTCGATACAGGCGCGGCTCGCAGCATTATAGCGTTCGGCGAGCGTGCGGATCAGCGCGCTTTTCTCCGGAAAATATTGATAGAGCGAGCCGATCGAGATGCCGGCAAGCGCCGCGATCTCGTTCATCTTCACCTGATCACTGCCGGTGCGCACGATGAGCTCCGACCCGACGGCGAGAATCCGCTCGAGCCGGTCCTTGCTGCGCTGCTGCATCGGCTTACGCCGCGCGGCCGGGGCTTCCTCATCGGGGTAATCGGTCGCCTGTTCGTTCGTGTTCATTTTCGCGCTCCGGGCTGTTGACAACCCAAAAAGTGAGTATATATCACATTTAATGTGAGAGATACTCACGTTAAAGCGAGGATTGAAACATGACAAGCGAAAACACGCTCCGGCCCGGCACCACTCTAGTGCTTGGCGCCAATGGAAAGACCGGCAGCCGAGTTGCTGCCCGGCTGTGGGATTCGGGCCATGATGTACGGATCGGATCGCGTTCGGCGACACCCGGCTTCGACTGGGACGATCGCGCAACCTGGGGTGCGGCGCTTGCCGGCGTTTCAGCGGTCTATGCCGCCTATCAGCCCGACCTTTGCGTGCCCGGCGCGGTCGAGACCATCAGCGACTTTTTCGATGCCGCAGCCGGCGCAGGCGTCGCCAGGATCGTGCTGTTGTCCGGACGCGGCGAGCCCGAGTGCCTGGATGCCGAACGAGCACTGCAGGCGACCACACTCGACTGGACGATCATCCGTGCGAGCTGGTTCTTCCAGAATTTCAGCGAGGGGTTTTTCCTCGACGAAATCCTCGCCGGTGAGATCGCGCTGCCCGACAGCCTTGCCGACGAGCCGTTCGTCGATGCCGAGGATATCGCCGACATCGCCGTCGCAGCGCTGATCAGCGACCGCCACAACCACCAGCTTTACGAAGTCACCGGGCCGCAGGCGATCAGCTTCGCCGATGCGATCGCGCAAATCGCAAGCGCCACAGGCCGCGAGATCGCCTATCGCGAGATGTCGATGGAGGCGTATCGCCAGGCCCTGGAGGCGGCGCAACTGCCCGCCGACATCATCGGCCTGGTCATCTATCTGTTCAGCACCGTGCTCGACGGGCGTAACCTTCAGCCCACCAACGACATTCAACGCGCACTCGGCCGCGCGCCGGGCAATTTCGCCGATTATGTCGCGCGCACCGCGGCAACCGGCGTGTGGGAGGCAAAGTGATGAAATCGATCCCGTCGCTGCTGCTGCTCGTCGCGGCCATCGCTACCGCGCTCAATGCGGGCGTGTTCTACGCCTTTTCCTCCTTCGTGATGGCGGGTCTCGGCCGCATCCCGCCGGAGCAGGGCGCCAACGCCATGAACGGGCTCAACGTGACGGCGGTCATGGCCCCTTTCATGATCCTGTTCATGGGCGCGACCTTGCTGTGCTTCGGCTTGGCCGGCTGGTCCTTATTCTCCTTCGCCGCGCTCGACTCCAAGCTCATCCTGGCCGCAAGCCTGTCCTACGTGGTCGGCTGTTTCGGCGTGACGATGATGTTCAACGTGCCGCTGAACAACCAGCTTGCCGTCGCGCCGCCGACCGAGATCGTCGCGGTGTGGCAGACTTATCTGCGCGAGTGGGTGCAGTGGAACCATGTCCGTACGATCGCGCCGACACTCTCCGCCCTGCTGTTCATCATCGTGTTGATGCGACGCTGAATTGTAAAAAAATCATGCCCGACGCACCCGGTTAAGGAAAACAATCCTTAACCGGGTCGCGTTAAGCCTGTTCCAGCGATCGGAATGGGCCGACCGGCCAAGCCGCGGGATCAAGATGAGCTTCATGCAGGACATTGGCACGCTGGAGCGGGAACTCCGGACCAGTCGCCAGATGTTCCGCGCGAGCTTCCACGCCGCGGCGATCGGCAAGGCGATCATCAGCGTCACTGGCCAATGCATCGAAGTGAACCGGTCCTTTGCGACGATGCTCGGTTATGCGGTCGAAGATCTTACCGGCATGCACTTTGCCGATTTCACGCACCCCCATGACATCAAGGCCGACCTCCATCTGTTCGAAAGCGTGATGCGCGGCGAGCGCGACAGCTATCAGATGGAGAAACGCTATCTGCACCGCGACGGCGCGATCCTGCATGTCCTGCTCAGCGCAACCGTGGTGCGCGAAGAAGATGGCACGCCGATCCAGTTCATTTCCGAAATCGTCGATCTGAGCGAGCGCCGGCGCGTCGGCCTCGAACTGCAGGAGGCGAACGCCAAGCTGCGCGAGCAAGTGGTGCGCGACCATCTGACCGGGTTGTACAACCGCCGCGGGTTCGAGGAGATGCTCTCCACGCCGATCGGGGCGGGGAATCTTGGCGCACGCTCGGCCTGCCTGTTGCTGATCGACCTCGACGATTTCAAACGTATCAACGACCAGATGGGGCATACCGCCGGCGACATGGTGCTGAGCGAAGTCGGCAAAAGATTGCCGCGCCAGGTGCGTGAGAAAGACTATGTCGCGCGCGTCGGCGGGGACGAATTCGGCATCATCCTGCTCGATGCCGACAAGCCTCTGGCCGAGGCTATTGCCGAACGGATCGTCAGCGAGCTCGGGTCGGCCTTCCATATCAAGGGCGCGCGCGCGCATATCGGTGCGAGCGTCGGGCTATCCTGTTCCGACGGCGGCAAGGTCACCCTGCGCGAAATGATGGCTCAGGCCGATGTCGCGTTATACGCCGCGAAGCGCGCAGGTCGCGGACAATGGCGCCTGGCAGCGTAGACGACTATTTCTCCTCGCTCTTGGGTAGCGTTTAGCGACGCGCTAAGCGGGCGACATGATGCGACAGCGCAAGGTCAGAATTTTCTTCGATGGCGGGTGTCGGCCGAACCCGGGCGAGATGGAGATCGCGGTTGTCGCGCAGGGTCGCACTTTTATCTCGCAGAATCTGGGGTTCGGCACGAACAATGATGCCGAATGGCTGGCGCTGATCGAGGGCTTGCGTATCGCGCGGTCGCTCGATTTGCCGGACTTCGTGCTGGTCGGCGATTCCGCGATGGTGGTGAATCAGGCCAATGGCGCAAAGTGCGGCAGTCCGGAATTTCGCACGCATCTGGAGACGTTCCGTGCACTCGCTTTACCGCTGGGCGGCGTGCGGGTCAGGCGGATCGGGCGCGCCCACAATCTCGCCGGGATTGCGCTGGCGACATTGCACGATCGCTGAACGACCGGGCGCGTGCGGTGTGATACCGGCTTTCTGCGCGGGCCCTGCGCTGCTAGCATCATGTCCAATCCGGTGTGCAATACGGGGTATTTCAGATGACCGACACTTGTCTCCATCAGCAGGGCATCGCGGATGTGACGCCGAGCGCCGATGGGTGCGAGGAGTGTCTGCGTATCGGCGGCTGGTGGGTCCATCTGCGGTTGTGCCGGACCTGTGGCCATGTCGGCTGTTGCGACGATTCGCCCAACAAGCATGCGACCAAACATTACCAGGCCACCACCCATCCGATCATCGAAGGTTATGATCCGCCGGAAGGATGGGGCTGGTGTTATGTCGATGAAATCGTCTTCGACCTGAGCGACCGGATGACGCCGCATCCACGGCCGATACCGCGATTCATCTAGCTAACGCTTCCTGGCCGACGCCATCGACGCAGCGGTTTGTTCCGCCGCTGCCATAACGCGCAGGATGTTGCCGCCGGCCAGCTTGGCGATATCCGCATCGCTCCAGCCGCGCCGCATCAGTTCGGCCATAAGCTGCGGATAGGTCGAGACATCGCCCAGCCCGTCGGGCAACTCATTGCCGGTGCCGTCGAAATCCGATCCGATGCCGACATGGTCCGGCCCGGCGACCTTCGCGATATGCTCGATATGATCGGCCACTTGCGCCAGCGTCACGCGTGGTGCGGGATGATCCTTCTCCCACTCGGCGAACGCCGCCTTCGCTTTGTCCGGCTGGCCGATATAGAGACCGCCAAAAGGCGGCGCATTGAGCCGTGTGCGCTCCGCCGCCCGGTCCGCCGACCAGCGTCGATAGGCGTCGGAGACATAGCCCGGCGCATAATTGACCATCACCACGCCGCCATTCGCCGCGACCAGCTTGAGCACATCGTCGGACACGTTGCGCGGATGGTCGTCGAGCGCCCGCGCGCCCGAATGCGAGTAGATCACCGGCGCCTTCGACACGCGCAGCGCGTCGCGCATCGTCGCTTCGCTGACATGGCTGAGATCGACCAGCATGCCGAGCCGGTTGAGCTCGCGCACCACCTCCTCGCCGAACGCGGTCAGGCCGTCATGTTTCGGATTGTCGGTTGCGGAATCGGCCCAGTCGATGGTCAGCGAATGAGTCAACGTCAGATAACCCGCGCCAAGATCATGATAGGTGCGCAGCACCGACAGGCTGCCGTCGATCTGGCCGCCGCCCTCGACACCGATCATCGAGGCGATGCGGCCGCTGCGCTGGATGCGCCGGACATCATCCGCGGTGCGGGCGAGCGCGAAGGTTTCCGGATAGCGCGCGGCCAATTGGTGGACGAAATCGATCTGTTCGAGCGTCTCCTTGACCTGTTCCGGCCCGGGCAGATTGGCCGAGACATAGACTGACCAGAACTGGCCGCCGACCATGCCTTTGCGCAGCCGCTCGATATCGGTGTTGTACGGCTCGGGCTTGCGGTCGAGACCGCGGCGCAGGTCGATCGTCCAGCGCCCCTCGCCTTCGCGCTCGCGCAGCGTCTCCGGCCAGTCATTATGACCATCGATGATCGGCGTCGTCTTGAGCACGCGTGCGACACGCGCCGCCTCATCCTGCGCGTGAGCGGGTACGGTGAACGCCAGCAGCGCAACCGATGCGACCAGGCCCTTGGCCTTCGTGATCCGGCTCATTTTGCCGCGGCGACCGGTGCGAAGAGAAGATCCTGATAATCGTAACTGAAATCCGCAATCGGAGAGACCGGCTTCATCGTGACACGCTCCACTTTACCTTCGGCATCGAGACCGAAAGTGACATAGGCCGGTTCGATTGTCTTGTCGTCAAAACGCGTGACGAACGTATCATATTGCCAATGGTCGAGCCGCCCGCCCATGCGCGGGGTCGATTTGAAATCGATCGTCAGGCCCGATTTACCCTGCGCGACTTCGATATTGCCATACCATGGATCGGCAAAAATGCCGGTGTAACGGGTCAGCGCAAGCGACGGGCCGACCTTGGCCGGCTTGGCCGCGCTCGCCTTGAACATCGCCAGCCCCTTGGCGACGCGCTCTTTCTTGAACGCGGCATATTTCTCCGGCCAGTCGGCCTTGGGCAAATCCATATAATGGTCGAGCAATTCGTACATCAGGCCGACGATCAGCTCGCCATCCTCGCTGTTGATCTCGATCGAGAAGCCGACATTCTTTTCCGGGATCAGCACCACCGCGGTCTGAAAACCGAACACCGCGCCGCCGTGCCAGATGATCTTCGCGCCGCGATAATCCTGCACGTCCCAGCCCAGCGCATAGGTATAGAACATCGGCTGGGTCAGTTTCAGATTGTCCGGCCTGGGCGAGATCGGCTGGAGCGTCACCGGCGCCCACATTTCCGCCGCCTGCGCCTCGCTATAGAGCTGCCCCCCGCCAGGCAGCTTGCCGTGCGCGAGCTGAACGGCGAGCCATTTCGCCATGTCGGTCGGGCTGACCGCGAGGCCACCGGCCGGCGCTGCGTTACGCGCCAGGCCGTCGCGCTCGTCGAGCACTTCCTGATTGCCGACGCCGCGCAACCCGCTGCTCATCCGCGCATGCGGCTGAGCCCGGTCGGCGGTGGCGAAATAGCTGTCATCGTCGCTGGTCGATACGGTCATGCCAGCCGGTCTCAGCACATGGTCGACGACATATTTCTCCCATGTGTCGCCCGAGACGGACTCGATCAGCTGGCCGGCGACCATGTAGAGGACATTGTCATAGGCATAGCCGCTGCGAAAACTGGTCGCCGGCTTGATATAGCGCAGCCGCTTGACCGCTTCGGCGCGCGGCAGGTCGCTGCGCGGTACGAACAACAGGTCGCCCGCGCCGAGGCCGAGGCCGCTGCGATGGACCAGCAGGTCGCGGATCGTCATCTCACGCGTCACCCAGGGATCGTACATCTGGAAGCCGGGCAAGCGGTCGATCACCTTGTCGTCCCAGCCGATCTTGCCGGCATCGACCAGCGTGGCAAGCGCCGCCACGGTAAACGCCTTGCCGGTCGATCCGGTCGGGAAGATGGTATTGGGCGTGACCGGATCGTTCGAACCGAGTTTCTTCTCACCCCAGCCGCGCGCCAGCACGGTCTTGCCGTCCTCGACGATGGCGATCGCCATGCCGGGCACACCGGCCGCCTTGCGCAAGGTTTCGACGCGCGCCTCGAGATCCTTGGGCGGCGCCGCCCAGAGCGGCGTGGCGAGCTGGGTCGATGCGAGCGCAAATGCGAATACGAACCGCTTCATAGGACCTCCGGAGCTGGGTTGCCTCTGCGCCACAAGCGGAAGACGCCGAGCGTCATCAGCGGCAGGACGTAGACGGCGAGGAAGATATAGGCGAGCGCGCGATAGCCCTTGGCGATCAGGGTCACGAGCCCGAAGCGATCGGCGAGCAGCATGCACATGACAAGCAGCGCGATCGCGATCGTCAGGCGCCAGCCATTGCCGAGCACCGCGCCGCGGCGGATATGCCAGGCCTTGGCGACACGTTCGTTGACCGCATGGACCGCGCCGGTGCCGCTTTCGAGCAGCGCGGCGAAAATCATCAGCTGGAACAGCAGATGGAATATCGGGTTGCCGAGTTGCGTGAGCAGATAATCCGACGGCAACACCTCGGCGCCAATCTGCGGATAAAAGGCGATCATGCACACGAAGAAGATGATCGCCGGGATCATCGCCAGCGGCCCGGCGATCAGCCCGGCGACGATCGCATCGCGGTCGCTGGTCATATGACGCAACACCGGCAGGATCACCACCGCGCCGATGATGTTGTAGCCGGCATAAGTGATGCCCCCGAGTGCCCAGCCATCCGAGACGGCGGGCAAAGCGAAGCCGGTGGCGATGCGCTCGCCAAAGCCGGACAGTGCAAGGACCAGAAACAACGCATAGACGCCGTAGAGCAGGAACGAGACATATTTGAACAGCTGCTCGACCGCTGTGTTGCCATAGCCGGCAAAGGTCGCGATTCCCGCCATCAGCGCAAGCGTGCCGATGATCGGCGGCAAGCCAAGCGCGGCCTGCGCGATCGCTCCCGCCGCTGCACCGAACACCGCGAGGATCAGCACGATGAACAGGATATAGGCGATCTCGAACACCGCCCAGCCACGCCCGAGCAAGGCCTCGAAGAAGCTGCGATAGTCGCGCGCACCGGTCATCCGCGCGAACAGGAAAGTGGCGGCGGCGACCACGCTCCAGATCAGCATCGCCAGGATCATGCCGGCGAGCCCGCCCCACGGGCCGCTCGGCAGGAAGAATTCGGCGAGCTCGCGGCCCGTCGCATAACCGCCGCCGATGATCACCGCCTTGAAGGCGAACCCGGGCAGCAGGAAGCGCTGGAACCAGCTTGGCCCGGCGCCTGCCGCTGCCTTGGTCATGCGAGGCACGCGTCGATGAGTTGCTCGAACGCGGCGCCGCCGCGGATCGGGTCGGCCACCGGCAAGCCGAGGCGGTCCGATTCGGCGGCGATCAGTGCCGCCGCCGTATCGCTGCCAAGCGTGGCGGTGTTGAGGCTGATCCCGACGCATCGGATCGCCGGATTGGTCAGCCGGCCAAGCGCAACGGTTTGTTCGATCACCGTCTCGATCGACGGCAGGGTGTAACCGGGATGACCGAGCATGGTGGTTCGCCCGGGTTCATGACAGACGACGAACAGATCGGGCTGGCTGCCATGCAGCAGGCCGAGCGTCACCGCGGCATAGGCCGGATGGAACAACGACCCCTGCCCCTCGATCACATCCCAATGATCGGGCGCGGCAGCGGGGCTGAGCATTTCCGCCGCGCCGGCAATGAAATCCGACACCACCGCGTCCATCGGAATGCCGCCGCCGGCGATCATGATGCCGGTCTGTCCGGAAGCACGGAAATCGGCCGCGACGCCGCGTGCCTTGAACGCGCGGGCGATGGCGAGCGCGGTATATTTCTTGCCCAGCGCGCAATCGGTGCCGACGGTCAGCAGCCGCTTGCCGCCGCGCTTCGCACCGCTGCCGACGCGAATGCCCGGCGGCGGCGTGCGCACGTCGATCAGGTCACGACCAAGGCGGTCGGCGGCGCTGCGCAAGGCGGGCATATCGCTCAGCTTCATATGCATGCCGCTGACCAGGTCCAGCCCGGCCTCGAGCGCCTCGACCAGACCACCGATCCAGCTGTCCGGGATCAGCCCACCCGAATTGGCGACGCCAATGACCATGGACCGCGCCCCGCGCAGTCGCGCCTCGGCCGGGGAGAGGCGTGGCAACCCGGTCGACACGCTTGCCCCGGCGAGCGCGAATTCGCCGACGCAGGAATCGCGTGCCCAGTCGCGCAGGCCGAACGCGGTCTTGGCATAACCCGGCTCGGTCGTATCCCCGAGGAATAGGAGATAGGGTTGCGGAAGTGCCCCGAACGCCCGCTCGCGCGGTTCACGCATGACATTGGTGCCTGACATCATCCCGCCGATCAGAACGCGAAGCCGAGATTGACGCCGATCGTTCGCGGACGGATCGGCGATGCGGCGAGCGCGGTGCCGGGTCGCGTGCCAAAGCCCGAAAGATTGGTAAAGGCGCGTTCGTTCGCGAGGTTTTTGGCATAAGCGGTGATTGTCACCGCGCCAAGATCGACACCGGCCCGCAGATCGACGGTTCCATATCCATCGAGCACCAGTCGACGGCCGAAGGCCGCGCGGTATGCAACATCGAAATCCGCCGCTTGATCGTCAACCAGCCGAACATTGCCGCCAACGAAAGCCTTGGCGCTACCTGATATAGCCCATTCGTAATCCGCGCTCAGGTTCGCGCTCCATTTTGGAGAGAATGGCAACTGATCGCCTTTCAGCCCGCCCGTGACTTCGGGTGTACTCTGCCTCAGCTTGGCATCATTGTACGCGGCGTTAAGCACGACACTGAACCCGGCGATCGGGCGGATCGTCGCGGTCGCTTCCGCACCGTAGCTGCGCGCCCTTTTGCCATTGGCGTTGGCGCCGATCGGCCCGACGGCGCTGTCATAGGAGCCGAACACCAGGATGTTCTTCCAATCGAGATAATATACCGAAGCGTCAATTCCAAAGGTGCGATCCGCAGTTTCGGCCCGCACGCCGACCTCATAACTGATCAGCGTGTCGGCCTTGAACGTGACCGGATAGTCGGCGGCGGCGCCGGGCGGTACGACGTTGGGACCGCCGGGGCGATAACCCTTCGCGACACGCGCATAGATTGAGGCATGATCGCTCAGTTCGAAGCGCGGCGCGACCGACCAGGTGAACACATTCTCGTCCGACTTGCCGTTGGTGACGAACGGAATGAACGGGATGCCGACCAATGGCAGATAGGCGCCATCCTGAATCTGCACCGAATGCTGATCATTGTGACTGTAACGGCCGCCCGCAGTAATATCGAAGCTCGGCAACAGGTGAAGCGTCGCGCTGCCGAATGCGGCATATTCCTTATAGACCGAATCCAGCGAGACGGTGAGAAATTGCGGAAACACCGTGCCGCCAATGTTCAGTGTCGGATCGATGAAATCGGTCGTGCCGTCGATAAACGGCGCATAGCGTTGGAAAAGGCCGACCGTCTCACGCGTATAATAACCGCCGATCAGCCATTCGAAGCTTTCCGAATCGGCCGAGGCGAGGCGCACCTCCTGAGTGAATTTTTTCTGTTTGATATCGGCTTGCAGCGCGACGCCCAGTGGCGTCGTGCCGCCATAGACGGCGTTGATCGTGCCACCCAGCGTGATCGAGGCGTCAATCAGCTGACGCTGGTCGAGAATGCCGTAGCTGGTCACCGAGGTGAGGTTCGCAAAGCCGAAATCGTAGCGCAGCGTGCCGTTATACAGCCGGTAATCGACCTTGTTGCTGTCGGGGAAGAATTCTGCCCGAGTCAGCTGCCCGTTGAGCGCGGCGCCGGTAAACGGGTCGGCCGCAAGCGGCCGGAACGTCACCGGATCGGCGTCGTAGGACGATGGCGAATTGGCACGGATGTTCTGCGCGACCGCCGTCAGACGCACCGACAAGGCATCGACGGGCTGGAACAACAACGACGCGCGACCGCCATAGACTTCGGATTGATTGATGTTCTCGCCCGATCGTCCGGTCGCATCAATGAAGCCGGCATTCTTGCGATAAAAACCACTGGCGCGGAGGGCGAGCGTTTTGCCGAGTGGAAGATTGACCACCGCGTTGCCGAGATAACCAGTGCCGCCATCTTCGATTTTTTCGAGCCCGGCCTGGCCACGCACTTCGAACGTGTCGAGCTTGGGCGCGTTGGTTACGAACTTGAGCACGCCGCCGAGTGAATTCGCGCCGTAGAGCGTGCCCTGCGGACCGCGCAATACTTCGACTCGGGCGAGATCAAACGTGTCGAAGTCGCCAGCCAGCACGCCGGCATTACCCAAGCTCGAACTCGAACCATACGGCGTTTCGTCAACATAAATACCGACAGTCGATCCGACTGAACCGGTATTAATACCACGCAAGACCACGCGCGCCTCGCCGGGATTGTCCTGCTGGATGGTAAGGCCGGGGACCAGCGCGGCATAATCGACGAAGCTCACCGCCTGCTGACGTAAAAGCGTGCTGCCACCGACCACTGCGATCGACTGGGGGATTTCGAACAGCGTCTGTTCGCGCTTCTGTGCGGTGACGATGATGTCGTCATTATCCGGTGCCGCGGCCGCTTCCTCGACCGACGGCCCCTGCTGGGCAAAGGCCGGTAGGGCGAGCAGGAACATCGAAAATGCGGTGGTGGCGCCGAGCGTCTTGCGAATATTGGTCATGATCTTTTCCCCTTGAATGTCGTTCGAGCCGTCTTCGCGGCCGCTATTTCCACACGGCGCCGAGCAGCCGGCGGAAGTTTCCGCCGAGCACGGGCGCGATATTGGCATCGGACCAGCCGCGCCGGATCAGTTCCTCGGTCAGGTCGAACATCTTCATCGGATGGTCGAACCCCTCGATGTCGATCTTGTCGCGAAAGGCGTAGCTCGCCTTGTAGCCCGCCTTGAGCCGGGCATATTGGTCGGGCGGCATGTCGTCATAGCCGTTGAGATCCGCGTCCGACCCGATGCCGACATGCTCGATCCCGATCAGCTTCACGACATGATCGATGTGATCGACCATGTCCGACAGCGTGGTCGGATCCTTGTCCCTGACGAACATGCGCACGCCGCTGATCCCCATCACGCCATCGGTCTTGCCGAGCGCGAGGATCGCTTCGTCGGTCTTGGCACGCGGGTGGTTGGACAAGGCACGGCAGTTGGAATGAGTGATCGCGATCGGCTGTTTCGACAACTTGATCGCGTCGAGCGTGGTGCGGTCGCCGCTGTGCGACACATCGACGAGCATGCCCGCCGAGTTCATTGCGGCGATGATGTCCGCGCCGAAATCGCTGACCCCGCCATCGACCCGGTCGGTGCTGCCCGATCCGATCAAATTCTGCGTGTTGTAGGTGAGCTGGGCGCAGCGCAGGCCCAGCCGGTAGAACAGCAGCACATCGTCGGGCGTGGAGAATTGTTCGGCGTTCTGGAGGCCCATGATCATGCCGATCTTGCGCTCCTTCTTGGCGCGATCGAGATCGTGTACGCTGCCGACCAGCGAGAACAGGTCGCTGTTGCGTCCGGCAAAGCCCTGCCAGGCGGCGAGGAAGGTCAGTGCCTGCTCGCGTGCATCCGGCCCGCCGACACCTTCGGAATTATGAAAGCCGGTGATCCCGCAACTGCGGAAATCGGCGATCTGCTGCGCGGTCAGCGGGCGCGAAAAGACATCGGGTGAAAAGTCGATCTTGGGCACCGCGAGCATGTCGATGACCAGGGTCTTGTCGAGCAGGTCGAGCGTGCGCTTCGAATAGCGTTTCGCCGATCCCGGCGCGGCGGCGAAGCTGCCCGAATTGATCATCGGGAAACCAAGCGCAGAGCCCGCAACCAGGCTTCCGATCACGACGCGGCGATTGAAACCGGGCAAATCTGCCATACGAATCCCCTTCCTCGCGTTTATGACCTATTTGGGACTGTATTGTCCTGATCAGAGAATTGTCAACGCTAATCGAAACTAAAGACCGATTTAGCGGACGTTGCCGTTGACCGTCCTTGCGGCCTCCGCTTCCAATGCGATCGCCGCTTCGCGCAGGCCGGTGGGCGCCCCGAAACCGCCTTCGCAATTCACCATGAGCGCAACCGTCGTGCCGCGATCGGGAAAACTTTTCATCCGCGCGACGAAGCCCATCAGGCCACCGGTGTGCGAGATGACTCGCCCCTGCTCGCTCGTCGCCACCTGCAGGCCCATAACATGGCCGCTCGGTGCCCGCTTCGCGCCTTCGCCTTCCATCGCGAGCGTGCCGTCCGCCAGCCGCACCGGCGCGAGCATCGCCGCCAGACTTGCCGGCTGGAGCACGTGCCCACCAAGCAAGCGGTCGTGCCAGCGGCACAGATCGGTGACGGTCGAGCGGAGATTGCCCGCCGCCCCGACAAAGCTCAGCGAAAGAAACGATGCGTTGGCAAAGCCAGCGCCGGTCGTGGACGGCGTATAACCCGAGACTCGCCCGGGCACGATCTCCGCCTCATCGTCGGCACGTGTGTCGTTCAGGCCCAGGGGATCGAACAGTCTTTCGCGCAACAATCGCGCCAGCGGTGTCCCGGCCACCCTGGCCGCGACCATGCCAAGCAGGACATAAGCGGTGTTGCTATAGGCCCAGCTCTTGCCCGCCTCGAACTTGAACGACGTGCCCTGCGTCAGCAGGAGCTGAACCAGCTCGGCATCGTCATAGTCGGACCGGGCGAGGTTGAGCAGCAGCTTCACATTCTCGATATCGGTATAATTGCCGAGCCCGCTGGTATGATTGAGCATCTGGCGAAGCCTGATCGCATCGGCACGCGGAAACTCCGGCATGTACCGCGCGAGCGGATCGTCGAGCGACAGCTTGCCCTGTTCGGCAAGCAGGAACAGCGCGGCCACGGTGAATTGCTTGCTGAGCGAACCGATCCGCCACGGGCTGTGTGGCGCGGGAACCGTACCCGCCTCCATATTGGCGAGTCCGGCATAGAAGCTGTGGACGATCCTCCCGTCGCGCATCACCGCATAGGAGACGCCCGGCGCAAGCCGCTTGTCTATCACCGCTCTGGCGGCGGCGTCCGCGCCCGCCCACGCATCCGGCACGGCGGCGCGCGCGATCGGTGTCGCGGCCGCCATGGCGGTCATGCCGATGCCGAGCGCACCCCGTCGCGTCACCTGGCCTTGGGTCACGACTCCGCATTTCGGTTCGTCGCGATCCAGGTCGGATCGACGCTGCGCACCGGCCGGTCGAGCGCACGCAACAAGGCGGCGGCCGCCACCGCGATCATCGCCAGCAGGGCAAAGAATGACGCGTGCCCGGTACGGCTCCACAACATGCCGACCAGCCCGGCGGACAAACTGCCGCTGAAGATCGCGAGGTACCAGGCGGCAACCGTGGTCGCGCCGAGCCGCGGCGGCGCAAGCCGTGCGAACAGGCCAAGCCCGGTCGGCAGGATGAACAATTCGCCGAGCGTGAAGATCGCGAAGAACAGCACGAACCACAGCCAGTCGGCGCGCGCACCGCCGCCGGTCCATTCGATCAGCGCGAGCAACAGATAGGCGGCCGCGACGATCATCGCGCCAAGCGCCATGCGCCGCGCTGGCGAGGTGTCGCGCCCGGCATCGGCGCGACGGCGCCAATAAGCGAGCAAGGGCGGCGTCATCAGCATCACCATCAGCGGGTTGAGTGACTGGAACCAGGTCATCGGGATCGACACGCTGCCCATCGATCGGTCGACGCCGGTATCGGCCCATAGCGCGACGGTATTGCCGACCTGTTCATAAGCGCCGCGGAATACCGTGACCGACAGGGCGATGGCGAGCAGCACCAAGAAAACACGCTTGTGATCGGCCCAGCGCGTCGCGGGCAGATCCTCGGTCGGTACGCGCGGTGCCTCGGGCGGGAGGTAGCGCTGTCCCTTCACATAGATGATCAGGCCGATCAGCATGCCGATCCCGGCAGCGCCGAAACCATAATGCCAGCCATAGACTTCGCCGAGCGTGCCGCAGATCAGCGGCGCAAGGAATCCGCCGATGTTCACGCCGACATAATAGACATTATAGGCCCAGCCGCGGCGCGGATCGCCCGCCTTGTAGAGGTCGTTGATCTGGCTCGGTAGGCTCGGAAGGAACAGGCCGTTGCCCAGTGCGATGGTGATCAGCCCGGCATAAAAAAGTGCCTCGAACGTCATCATGAAATGCCCGGCGGCCATGATGCTGGCGCCGATGATCACCGCGCGGCGCTTGCCGAGCAACCGGTCGGCGATCACCCCGCCGATGATCGGGGTGAAATAGGCGCAGGCGGTATAGGCGCCATAGATGAACGACGAATGCCCCTGCCCCAGCAGCAACTGCTTGGTCATGTAATAGACCAGCAGCGCACGCATGCCGTAATAGGAGAATTGCTCCCACATATTGGTCAGGAACAACACGGTAAGGCCGCGTGGCTGGCCGAACCAGGTCGGCTCGGGCCCCGTATCGGTCACGCGGGGACTCGGGCTTCGGCGCCCCACACCGCTTCGGGACACCAGGCGGTGCCGTCGCGATAGATCATGCCCGGCGTGCGATCCCGTTTGAGGAAGATCGGCCCGTCCAGATCGTTGAGGTCGCACAGCTGGCCGAGCACGAAGCCCGGCGCCATGCCCAGGCTGGTGCACACCATGTTGCCGACCATCACGCCGAGTCCCGCGGCCCGCGCCGCGGCGGCAATCATCAGCCCCTCGGTCAGCCCCCCACATTTGTCGAGCTTGATGTTGAACACATCGAACCGGCCGGCCAGCGTGGGAACATCGGCGAGCGTCAGCGCGCTTTCGTCCGCCGCGATCGGGATCGGCGAGCGATACCCGTCGAGATCGGCTTCGCGACCGCGCGCGAGCGGCTGTTCGATCAGCGAGACATTGGCGGCGACCATCGCTGTAACCAGCGCGTCGAGATCGCCGATCGCAAAGCCCTGATTGCCATCGACACCCAACCACACATCGGGCCGCGCGGCGCGGATCGCCTCGACCCGCGCGATGTCGAGCGCGAGGTCGCCGGTCAGTTTGACCTTGATCGATCGCGCATGGTCGTAAGCACGCGCGCCGTCGGCCATCTTTGCCGGCTCATCCGCGCCGAGCGTGAAGGTGGTGACCAGCGGACGCGGCGCGTCGAGCCCCGCCAGCGCCCAGACCGGCTTGCCCGTCTGCCTGGATTCAAGCTCCCACAGTGCCGCATCGATCGCGTTGCGCGCACCGCAGGCGGGCAACAGGTCGCGCAATTCGTCGCGCGAGATGCCGCCCTCGACCGCGTCCCGTGCCTCCTCGATAGCGGCGAGCATCGCGGGCACGTCGTCGCCGAGATAATAGACCCCCGACGCCTCGCCGCGCCCCTGGTGATCGCCGTCATCCAATGTGACGACGACCACATCCGCACTGTCGAACACATAGCCAGAGATACGAAAGGGAGCGGCGAGTCTGAGCGTTTCACTGGCGACCGAGAGCTTGATCCCGGCCATCAGTAAAGCACCGTCATGGCGAGCAGACCGAAGGTCCATGCCACGTAGAGGACGGTCAGCATCGCGATCAGCACCAGCACCGACCACAGCTTGGCGAACCAGCCACGCTTATCTTTCCAGGTCAGCCACAGGTTCCAGCCGGCGAGCAGTACGCCGCCGACAAAGGCGAGCGCGCCGAGGATCTGGAGCGACCACAACATGCCGTCGGACGACGCGGTGAGGTTGGCGATATCGCCGGTCAGCTTGGAGAAGCCGATCATCCAGCCGACCAGCATGATCAGCACCAGTCCGGCACCGGCGCGAACGCCGCGATAGGCCTGGCGGGCGCGCCCTTCCAGCGCGAGCGGCGCCTTGTAACGACGGCGGATCAGCGCGGCGACCGGCCATTGCAGCAAGGTCAGGAGGAGAATGCCGATACTGGCGTACAGCAACGGCATGATCCAGGCCGCCGATTGCGAGGCGGGAGCGCGGTCGAAGACCATGAACGGCGAGACACCGTCGAAGCTCCAGCGCACGACCTTTCCGTCGACGACCTTGGCGGCGAGGCGTTCATGCCCGCCGACCTGGCGCCACACGAACGGCGCGATCTCGACCCATTTCATCGGCGCACCGTTAAGCGCGTGCGCGGCCGGCACGACGAGATTGCCCTTGCCGTCTACGCTGATCGCGACCTGTCCGATGAGATTGCCGATCGCCATGAAATTGGTTTCGTCGCGACGGCTGTTGAGCCAATTGCCGACCATCAGCTTGGCATGTTCGGCCGAGGTCTTGGCATCGACCTTGCCATCGGCGGGCGCGATCGAGGGCAGGTAGCGGTCGGCGAAATCCTGGAACATCGCACCCCGCAGCGCGCCGACCGCGCCGTTCTTTCCGGCGCTGTTGAACGACACGTAGAAGCCGACATTTTCCTTCATGAAAAGGTGCAGCGACGTGTGGAACACGGTGGTGTCGCCGAGATGGGCGATGACCTGGCGGCCATTGATGTTGGTTTCGAAGAAACCGAGTTCCATGCGGTTGAGCGGCGGCACGACGGTCAACGGGGAATCATGCATGATCCGCGCGGTTTCGGGTTTCATCAGCCCGGCGCCCTGATTGAGATGCGCGACCATGAAACGCGCCATGTCGGTGCCGGAAGAGGCCAGGCTGCCCGCCGGCCCCGGCCCGACGATCTCGTACTTGATCGGATCTTCCGAGGCTTGCGGATACCCCGTCGCCATCAGCGGCGTGAACTGTGTCGGCAAAGGCTGGCGAAAGGTCGAATGCGCCATGCCGAGCGGCTTGAAGACGCGCTGGTCGATATAGTCGTCGAACGACAGGCCGCTGGTCCGCTCGACGATATAGCCGGCGAGTGCGGTCGCATAGTTCGAATAGGCAGGCGTGCTGCCCGGCGTGAAGATACGGTGCGGCAGTCCTTCCTTCACATAATTGCCGAGCGTCTTCAGGTTCTTCGCATCGTAGAACATGATGTCCTTGCCATGCTCTTCGAAACCCGTGGTGTGCTGCATGATTTCACGCATCGTGACGGGCTTGCCGTCCTTCAGCGGAATCTTGAAATCGATATATTTATTCACATCGGCATCGAGATCGATCTTGCCCGCCTCGACCTGCTGCATGACCGCGGTCCAGGTGAACAGCTTGGACACCGAGCCGGGCCGGAACAGCGTCAGATCGGGATCGACCGGCTTGCGCTTGGCGATATCGGCATAACCGAAGCCGCGCTTCGAGACGATCTGGCCGTCCTTGACCACGACCACCACCGCGCCGGCAATATCGCCGGTCTTCAGCGCATAGGGCATGTAACCGTCGAGCCAGGCGTCGAGATCCTGCTTGTTCAGTGGCGCCTGTCCTTCGCCAAGCGGCGCGGCGGGAGTCGCCGCAGCGATCACCGGTTTGCCGGCGGGGGCCGGTGCGAGCGTCGGCGCCAGCGGCGCGGACTGCTGCGCGGCGGTAACGCCGCCGATCAGCAGCAAAGCTGCCGCGGCGAATAACTTGATCGATCGCATGTCCAGGTCCCTCTTTTCCGGTATCCCCGCGGTCGGGATTGCCTCGCCGCGGATGAACCATTACCTTGGTCGAAATGTTCTGATTGGGACATGATGATCCTAATCAGAGAATTGTCAATATGATCCCGGGAGAGAATTGACACTGTGGCTTCGACCAATCCCACGCTCGGCGCGCTGCTCCGAGGATTGCGCACCCGCGAAGGCTGGACGCTGAAGGAGATGAGCGCGAAAAGCGGCATCCCCGTTTCGACTCTGTCCAAGATCGAGCATGACCGCCTCACCCTGACCTATGACAAGCTGCTGCAGCTCAGCCAGCGGCTTGGTTTGCGCATGTCGGAACTGTTCGCCGAATCGACCGGTACGGCCGAACAGGCGGTCACCGCACGGCGCAGCATCGGCGACATGGCGCGCGCGGTGCATGTCGAGACGCCCAATTACGATTATTATTATCTGTGCACCGAACTGCGCCGGAAACGGATGATCCCCGTGCTGACCAAGATCCGCGCCAAGAGCGTCGCCGAGTTTGGCGAACTGGTCCATCATTCGGGCGAGGAATATATCTTCGTCATCGAAGGCGGGATCGAGATCCACACCGAATTCTACGATCCGGTCGTGCTCAAAAAAGGCGAATCGATCTATATCGATTCGAACATGGGCCACGCCTATCTGACCGCGCCGGGCCATGACGAAGCGCTGGTGCTCGGCGTATGTTCGAGCGCCGATGAGGGGCTGATGGAGTCACTGCTGACGCTGCACGGCGACGGCGAAATCGCGCTGCCAGCAGAAGCCAGGGGTTAGGGCCGCCCTTTCGCCCCTCCCTTTCAAGGGAGGGGCGAAAAAGATCAGAAATTCACCCGCAATGTCGCCCCCGCGGTCCGCGGCGTGCCGAGTTGCCCGGAATAAGCAAAGGGTGAGGTGCCGACGATCGCGGTGGTCGACAGGTTCTGGAAATATTTCTTGTCGAACACATTGTTGACCCAGGCGGACAAGTCGTACCGCCCCTTCCCGAACGCTGCGCCGATACGGAAATTTGCCAGCGCGTAGCTGTCGATCCGGCTATACGGGCCGGCGTCGGCGGTGCCGAAGGTGCTCGAGCGATAACTCACCTGAGCCAGAGCGTAGGGGCGGACCTCGTTCGCCAGTTCGAAATGATAGTCGATCGTCGCGTTGCCGACCCATTTCGGCGCCTGGAACAACGGCTTGCCGGTCAGGTCGCAGATCCCGGTCACACCGACCGGGCACGGCGCGTTAGCGTAACTCTTATAAGTCGCGTCGTTGTACGAACCATTGGCGCTGATCGTCAGGTTGTCGGTCGCGCGGAGCGACGCATCCACCTCCACGCCGCGCGAGCGCACATCACCGACATTGGCGAGATAGGAGCGGTTGCCATTGGTCGGGACGATATTGGCCTGCAGTCCCGACAAATTGGTCGAAAAGCCACTGAGGTTGAGCGTCAGGCGCCGGTCGAAGAATTGGCTCTTCAGCCCCAATTCCCAGTTGCGGACCTTTTCCGGCGCGAGCACTAGAGGCGTGCCGGCCGAGACCGCCGAATTCAGGTTCAAACCCGACCCCTTATAGCCGGTCGAATAGGAGGCATAGGTGAGGACGTCATCGGCCAGCTTGTAGGAGATGCTGGCAAGATACGACACATTATCGTCAGTCACCGACACGTCATAATGGAACGGAATCGAGGTCGGGACATAGGGCGTGCCGATGGTCGATGTGTCCGACGTGCCAGACCGCTTGTCGTGCGTGTAACGGATGCCGCCGGTCAGCGTGAGGCGATCGGTGACCGAGAAATTGGCCTGGGCGAACGCCGCGACGCTGTCGACCGTCGTGTCGACATCGTCGAGATATTGCGATCCCGGCGCGATGACGATCGCCGGGGCCGCCGGATTGGCGAACCGCGCATAGGTCGTGTAGAAATTGCTCGCGTCGGTGCCGAACTGGTTGAGGATGAAATGATCCTTCAGCTTCTGATGGAACAGATAGGCGCCGACCTGCCAGCTGAACCGGCCCGGAGGCGATGCTAGCCGAACCTCTTGCGAATATTGATCGTCCTTGGTCTGCGCGACATTGACCTGGATCACGTCGAGCGGCGTGCCGTCGCTGTCCTGAAGCGGGTTAAAATGCCAGTAGCGCCATGCCGTGATCGACGTCAGGCTGGCGAAACCGAGATCCCAATCGGCTTGCAGCGAGACGCCCTTCTGGTCGGTCTTCATATTCTGCAACGCATTGTTCTGGCTGTAATTGTTCGGTGCCGGGACATAACCGAGCGCGGCGAGCGTCTGCAGCGTACGGTTGGTCGTCGCACTCAGGCTGGCGGGCAGCACCAGCTTCGTCGCGCTGACGCAGCAGGTATCGTCCTCGATCGAATAATCGGCGCTCAGGCGCAGCGTGAAATTGCTCGCCGGGGTCGCCAGCAACTGGATACGGCCACCGCTCCGTCCGACGCTGTTGGCGCCGATCCCGGTCTTGATGTTGTCGAACACGCCGTCGCGGTGCGTGTTGAAACCGGTCACGCGAAAGGCGAGCAGGCCGTCGATCAGCGGTCCGGTGATGCTGATGCGTTCCTGGTTATAGCTGTAATTGCCCGCCGAAAGTTCGGCGGTGCCGCCAAAGGTGAATTCGGGTTTGCGCGTGGTGATATTCAGCACGCCGGCCGAATTGTTGCGGCCGAACAGGGTGCCCTGCGGTCCGCGCAGAACCTCGACCCGATCGACATCGATCAGGTCGGACAGCGCCATGCCGGGCCGGCCGAGATAGACATTGTCGATATAGACGCCGACCGACGTATCGAGCCCGTCCGAGGCCGACGACACACCAATCCCGCGAATGCCGATCGAGCTGTTGCGCGGGTTCGAATTATACGCGGTGAGGCTTGGCGTCTGGAACTGGACATCGGTCAGCGTATAGCCGCCGGTGCGTTCGAGCGAGGCGCCGGTCAGCACCGACAGCGCGATCGGCACATCCTGCGCCCGTTCCGACTGGCGCCGCGCGGTGACCACGATTTCGCCGCCTGCATCGTCGCCCGCCTCATCGACTACCGGCGCAGCTTCCTCGGTCGGGTCCTCCTTGGCGAAGACTGGCTGCGCCATCAGGACGAGGCCGGCGGCCGACGATAGAAACAGTGCGCGGCGATAGGATCGCTTCATTCTCATTACCCCGGGATTGCAGTGACTTGGTCGTCGCCAGGCTCGTCCCAAGGCTGGCTTCCGCCAGGCCCGGTCGGCATCGATCGACGTCTTTAAGGGTCCGTCTCAATTCCTACTTAGTCAATAGGAATAGAGGCGAGAATGAGCCTTTGATCGGGAAAGATTTTCTAGTGTCCGGCCGCCGTGGTTATTCCAATCCGGCAAACCAGCCAGAATTTTAAGGCTGATAAGGTTTGCAAATTTTGCACCAAGCGGGGTTTTGCCACTCACCAGTGATGGCATTCGTCGGTCAAAAAAACCGCTCTGCCTATATCCTACTAGTTCAATATGGATTCTGCGTTACGATAAAGTTTTTCTACGTTCCCGAAGCGGCGAGCCGCGCGCACCCTTTACCTGTCCCCGGCCTGACCGGCCGCGCCTTCAGGAGTAATCACATGCCCAATCTCGGAAATCTCACGGTCAGCCGTCAGGGCTTTGGCGCGATGGGATTGTCCCACGCTTATGGTCAGGCGGAGGACAGCGCTTCGATCGCCACGATCCACCGCGCGATCGATCTCGGCGTCACCTTTTTCGATACCGCGACGGGCTATGGCGAGGGCCATAACGAAAGGCTGCTCGGCGAGGCGATCGCCGCGCGGCGCGACGAACTGGTGATCGCCAGCAAGTTCGTCCACCGCCCCCATGGCGGCGGACCCGAGGTCGAACCGGTCCATCCACGCGACGCCGTGGAGGCCAGCCTGAAGCGGTTGGGCGTTGAGCGTATCGACCTTTATTACCTGCACCGCGTCGACCCCCTGATCGCGATCGAGGAATCGATCGGCGAGCTCGGCCGGCTGGTCGATGAGGGCAAGATCGGCGCGGTCGGTGTCTCCGAAGCGACCGCCGACGGCATTCGCCGCGCGCATGCGACCTATAAGCTGACCGCGCTGCAGAGCGAATATTCGCTGTGGACCCGCGATGTCGAGGTCGAGATCCTGCCCACCGTGCGCGAACTGGGCATCGGCTTCGTCGCCTATAGCCCGCTCGGCCGCGGCTTCCTCGCAGGGGCCGAAGTGACCGACCCGAACGATCGCCGCCATCAGCATCCGCGCTTCCAGCCCGACGCGGTCGCCGCGAACAGCCGACGCCGCGCGGTGATCGAGGAAGTCGCCCAGCGCCTCGGCGTGAGCGTCGCGCAGGTGAGCCTCGCCTGGGTCCTGTCCAAGGGCGTGGTGCCGATCCCGGGCACGCGGCACATCGCGCATCTCGAGGCGAACTGGGCGGCCAATGACCTGGCGCTTGATGCCGAATCCGTCGTCGCGCTGGAGGCGGCGTTCGCGCGCGGATCGACGGTCGGCGCGCGCTACCCGACCGAGAGCCTGAAGCTGGTGCCGCCGGAGCCGGTCGCCGCCTGAGTCCCAGATCCATCGAACAGCATCCGCCGAGAGGAGAAACTCATGAGCAATGTCACCGCCCTGCGCCCCGATGGCGCGACCGACCGTTTCAGCTATCGCCACATCACCGTCGATCCGGTCACGCCGATCATCGGCGCTGAAATCTCCGGCGTCGACCTGCGCCAGCCGATCGATGCGGAAACCGCCGCCGACATCCAGAAGGCGCTGCACGACTGGCGCGTCGTGTTCTTCCGCGACCAGGACATCAGCAACGACCAGCTAAAGGCGTTCGGCCGCGCGTTCGGCCCGCTGACGCCAGCCCATCCGATCGCCGAGGGGCTGGAGGATCACCCCGAGATCTGGGAGCGCAGCGTCGAGGAATATCGCACGCGCCGCAGCCGCAACGAAGCCGCTCCGCCGGGCCGCGAGCCGCCGCGCGACTACAAGGGCTGGCACATCGACATCACCTTCGTCGCCAACCCCAACCGCTATTCGATCCTGCACGGCGTCGAGATACCGCCCTATGGCGGCGACACGTTGTTCGCCAATCTGATCGCCGCCTATGAAGGCCTGTCCGCGCCGATCCGCTTGCTGATCGACGGGCTGCAAGCGGTGCATCGCACCAGCGGTTATGATTCCGCTGGCGCCAAGCCGCGCCGCGATGGGCGTTCGACCGGCCCGTTCGTCTCGCTCCATCCGCTGGTGCGGATCCATCCCGAGACCGGCGAGAAGCTGCTGTTCCTCAACCCCGGCACGATCAGCCATATCGTCGGACTGAAGGAGCCGGAGAGCAAGGCGCTGCTCGACTTGCTGTTCTACGAAGCGACGCGGCCGGAATATCAGGTACGTTTCCACTGGCGGCCCAAATCGCTGGTGGTGTGGGACAATCAGGCGGTCGCCCATGCCGGGCCAATCGACTATTCGAATTTCGACCTGCCGCGCGCGGTGCGGCGCATCACAATTGCCGGCGATTTGACGCGCGGCCCCGATGGCTTTGTCTCGCAGCCGCTGGAAGGCGAGCTGTTCAACGTGCTCGGCTGATGCCACACGCGGCCAGGACTGGTGCACGCCCCCGGCCCTGGGGGTTTATCGGCCTGGCCGCATTCGTCGCGGTCACGATCGCGCTGCTCTTCGTCTTCGCGCCCAATCGCCAGCCGCCGCGTGACAGCAGCGCCGACCTGTCGGAGGCGGAGGCGCTGCCCGATACCGTGCCCAAGGGCACCGTGCTGGTGGTCGGCGACCCGGTGACGCAATGGGTGTTCGAGCATCTCGGCTGGGACAAGAAGCTGCCCTTCACGGTGAAATGGGTGCAGATCACCGGCGGCCCCGACGTGACCGAGGCGTTCCATGCCAAGGCGCTCGATGTCGGACTCGGTGCCAATGTGCCGCCAATCCATGCGACCTGGGTCGGCCTGCCGGTCCGCATCGTCGCGTTCCGCCAGCGCCGCGATCCGCTGGCGCATCCCGCCTTCGTGCTCGCCATCGCGCCCAAGGCGAGAATCCGGACGCTTGCCGACCTGCGCGGCAAACGCATCGCGTTCAGCCCGAGCCAGGTGCAGAGCCAGGTCGTGCTGCAGACGCTGAAGGCGCTCGGCCTGACCAGGAAGGACGTGAAGCTGGTCGAATTGCCGTCGAGCATCGGCGGCGATGTCTATACCAGCGCACTGGCCAGCAACCTGGTCGATGTCGCGCCGATCGGCAGCGGCATCGTCGCCGAACGCTATCTGCGCAAGTTCGGGCAGGACGGCGCGAAGGTAATCCCCCATCCCGAATTCCGCGACGATGCGCTGGTCGCCTATGTGCCCACAGAGGTCGTGCACAATCCGGCCAAGGCGGCGGCGCTCAAGCAGTTCTTCCATTGGTGGGGTCGCGCCCAGGCCTGGCAGCAGACGCATCGCGACGAACTCTCGCGTGGTTATTATGTCGATCATCAGGGCCTGTCGCTGGCGGACGCTAAGCTGATCATCGCCGCGATCGGCGACATCGACGTGGCGCGCGGCTGGGATCAGCCGATCGCCTATCAACAGGCCGCGATCGACCTGCTCGCCCCGGAAATGGACCAGCCGCGCTTCGACGCGGCCACCCTGTTCGATCGCCGTTTCGAAGAGATCGCCGCCAACGGTTTTGCCGCGGGCCTGGCGGCAGACCGCTGACAAGGAGCTGTCATGAACGCGCCCTTCCCCAACATCGCGACCCCCAACTTCACGACGCTGCCGACCATGGTCGAGCTGTTTCCCCCCAAGGCCGTACCCGAAGCCCCGGCCCGACGCGGCAAGCGCCGGCTCGGGCTCGAAGCACCGCTCGCCTGGGGATGGGTGCTCGGGCCGGTGTTGCTGCTGATCTATTGGTCGGCCTTCTCGCTCACCGGGTTTCTCGACACGCGAATCCTGCCCGCGCCATGGACCGCGGTCACCGCCGGGATCGAGTTGATCCGCGACGGGCGGTTGCAGGAAAATCTCGCCGTCTCCGCCTGGCGCGCCGCGCAGGGGCTGGCGTTCGGCACACTCATCGGCGTGGCGCTGGCGTTGATCTCGGGGCTGAGCCTGCTGGGCGGCTATGTCATCGACGGGCTGGTACAGCTGAAACGCGGCATCCCGGTGCTCGCGCTGATCCCTTTCATGATCCTGTGGTTCGGCGTCGGCGAAGCGATGAAGGTCACGGTCATCGCCGTCACCGTGTTCGCGCCGATCTATATCCACACGCACAGCGCCTTGCGCGCGATCGATCTCAAGCAGGTCGAACTGGCCGAGACATTGGGGCTGGGGCGGTTCGCCTTTGTCCGCCATGTCGTGCTGCCCGGCGCGCTGCCCGGCATGCTGCTTGGCCTGCGCTTCGGCGTGACCGCGGCCTGGCTCGCGCTGGTGGTGGTCGAGCAGCTCAATGCGACCAGCGGCATCGGTTACATGATCACGCTCGCGCGGAATTATGCGCAGACCGATGTGATGCTGGTCGGGCTGGTCGTCTATGCGTTGCTCGGGCTCGGCTCCGACGCGGTGGTGCGCGTAATCCAGCGGCGCGCGCTGGTGTGGCGCCGGACGCTCGGTGCATGAGCCTGGTCCGTATCCGCGGCCTGGTCCGCCGCTTCACCAAAAAGGGCGTGCTCGACGGCATCGACCTCGACATCGGTGCGGGCGAATTCGTCGCGCTGCTCGGCCGCAGCGGCTCGGGCAAGAGCACGCTGCTGCGTGCGCTCGCCGATCTCGACCATGAAGCGGAAGGAACGGGCGACCTTGTCGTGCCCCACCGGCTGTCGGTGGTGTTCCAGGACGCCCGGTTGCTGCCGTGGAAGCGCGTGCTCGACAATGTCATTCTCGGGCTCGACGGCCCGAATGCGCGGCAACGCGGGTTGGAGGCGCTGGCCGAGGTCGAGCTCGACGGGCGCGAACGCTCCTGGCCCTATGAATTGTCGGGTGGCGAGCAGCAGCGCGTCGCGCTGGCGCGCTCGCTGGTGCGGCGGCCCGAACTGCTGCTGGCCGACGAGCCGTTCGGCGCACTCGACGCGCTTACCCGCATCCGCATGCACGTCCTGCTGCGCCGCCTGTCCGCCACGCATAATCCGGCGGTGCTGCTGGTCACGCATGATGTCGATGAGGCGATCGAGCTCGCCGACCGCGTGGTGGTGCTCGATCAGGGCCGTATCGTCGCCGATATCAGTGTCGCGCTGCCGCCCGCGGGTACCGCCCGGCGCGACCGGTTCGCCGCGCTCCAGCACGAACTGCTCGGCCTGCTCGGCGTCGAGACCGAGTCCGGCGCCTCCCCCTACGCCGCCTCCCACTCCGACAGAGCCCCTTCAGGCAAAACCCCCTCAGGCACAACAAGGATCACCGCATGAGCCAGCCCATCCGCAAACTGCGCCTCGGCGCGTTTCTCCAGGCCACCGGCCATCATGTCTCGGCCTGGCTGCACCCCGCCACACAGGCCGATGCCGGCCATAATCTCGATCATTACAAACAGATCGTGCAGACCGCCGAACGCGGCAAGTTCGACCTGGTATTCGTTGCCGACAGTCCCGGCGGCTATGCCGACTTCACTGACGAGGCGACCTTCCGCCAGAACGCCAAGGCGGCGCATTTCGAACCGGTCACCCTTTGGTCGGCGCTGTCACAGGTGACCGAGCGGATCGGTTTCGTCGCGACCTCGACCACGACCTATGAGGACCCCTATACGACGGCGCGCAAATTCGCTTCGCTCGACTGGATCTCGGGCGGCCGCGCGGCGTGGAACGTCGTCACCACCGGCGCGGACGTGTCGGCCAATTTCAGTAAGCCCGCGCATCTCGAACATTCGCGCCGCTACGAACGCGCGGAGGAATATATCGACGTCGTGAAAGGGCTGTGGGACAGCTACGAAGACGATGCGTTCGTGCGCGACCGCGATGCCGGCGTGTATCTCGACACCGACAAATTCCATGTGCTCGGCCATGACGGCACGCATTTCCAGGTGCGCGGACCGCTCAATATCGCCCGGCCGCCGCAAGGCTATCCGGTGATCGTACAGGCCGGTGCGTCGGAGCCTGGCCGCGAGCTTGCCGCGCGCACCGCGGAGGTGATCTTCACCGCCAATCTGATCCTCGCCGATGCGCAGGATTTCTACCGCGACGTGAAGGCGCGCCTGCCGCGCTATGGCCGCCGCGCGGAGGACCTGCTGGTCATGCCGGGAATCTTCCCGGTGCTCGGCGGGACCGAAGCGGAAGCGCAGGCCAATTATGAAGAGCTGCAATCGCTGGTCCATCCGGCGATCGCCTGGGGTATCTTGCGGCGGCATTATCAGGGGGCCGATCTGTCGGGCTATTCGCTCGACGATATCGCGCCGCCGCTGCCGAGCGACACCAATGGCAGCAAGAGCCGCCTGAAACTCGTGTCCGACCTGGTCGAGCGCGAGCAGCCGACGCTGCGCCAGCTCTACCGCCAGGTATCGACCGCACGCGGGCACCTGACCACCGTCGGCACGCCCGAACAGGTCGCTGATGTGATCCAGTTCTGGTTCGAGGGCGAAGCGGCGGACGGCTTCAACATCATGCCGCCGATCCTTCCGACCGGACTGACCGATTTCGTCGATCAGGTCGTGCCGATCCTGCAGCGGCGCGGCTTGTTCCGTGAGGAGTATGAGGGTCGCACGTTGCGCGAGAATCTCGGGCTGAAGCGGCCGGTGAACGGCCTGACCAACCGCGCCGTAACGCCAAGGCTGGAACAGGCATGAGCGAGTCCCACAATGCGATCCGCGCGCGCTATCGCCACGATGACGCGCCGGTGCCGGTCACCGACAATGCCACGCTCCGCACGCTGTTCGACCATCGGTCGGTCCGCGCCTATCTACCCAATGCGCTTGATCCCGGTACGGTCGAAACTTTGGTCGCCGCCGCGCAATCCGCCGCGTCCTCGTCCAACCTGCAGGTGTGGAGCGTGATCGCGGTGCAGGATCCCGACCGCAAGGGCCGGCTTGCGGCGCTGGCCGGCAACCAGAAGCATATCGTCGAGGCGCCATTGCTGCTGGTCTGGCTGATCGACTTCGACCGGCTGACCCGAATCGGCGAGGCGCTCGGCACGCGGCCCGAAGCGCTCGACTATACCGAAAGCTTTGTGCTCGGCGCGGTCGATGCCTCGCTCGCCGCGCAGAATGCGGTGGTCGCGCTTGAATCGCTTGGGCTGGGCTCGGTCTATATCGGCGGCATACGCAACAAGCCGGTCGAGGTCGCGGCCGAGCTCGACCTGCCGCCGCGCGTCTTCCCGCTGTTCGGACTGGTCGTCGGAAAACCGGACCCGGCGCGCCCGGCATCGGTCAAGCCGCGCCTGCCGCAGGCGTCGGTCCTGTTCCACGAAACCTATGCCTGGACCGAGGCGCAGGCCGAGGCCGCGCGACATTATGACACGAGGCTGCGCAGCTTTCAGCGCGAGCAGGGCCTGACCGAACGCGACTGGAGCGACCAGGCGAGCGAGCGGACGCGCGGCCCCCGGTCGATGGCCGGGCGACATGTCCTGCGCGACGTGCTGGGCGAGCTCGGTTTCGAGCTTCGCTGAGCATGATGGCCAGGCATCTTCCCCTTCAGAGCGCGATGAAACCGGTTCGGATTGAGCCTGTCGAATCCCATGCGCGAGTCGCGGTCGCGGCGCGCGCCTGACCGGGTTGCCCGCCACGTCGTCACTCGACGTGGCGCGCACGGGCGGCGATCCGGCGCACGGCCATTGCATATCAAGTGCATGGGAATAACTTGAGGTCGGACGCGCCGCATGGCGCCTCTCCGCAAGTCGACCTGCCACAGCTGCTGGAAGGACGTCGTATGAAGCCGAATGAGTCGAACCATCACGGCCCGCGCACCGCGCTGCTCCTGTCGAGCGCGGCCGAACCCTATCCCGATCAACTGGCCCATTTCCGTGACGACTGGGTCGAAGACATAATCGACCTGCGTCTCCATCTGGAGGCGGGACGGCATGGATCGATCTGGGCGGTGCAGATCGACAGCGCCGTGCGCAACAGCGTCGGATCGATCATCGTCATCGCGCAGGGCGACGCGTGCCTCGCGCTGGCGCATTGGGCACAGCTATCCCCGGCAACCTATACCGTGGCGATCGCCGGCGCGTTGTTCCACCTTCCTTCCGCGGTGGCTGCGGCCGCTGCGGCGGAATCGCCACGATCGAGCCCGAAAGTGCGCTTGCCATTCGCGACAATCCTGCTCTCCGACACGGGTCAGATCGAACCGGTGCTTGAACTGGCCGATGTGTGGGGCAGCCGCTTCATCGACGTCGCGGCGCAGGACAGTACATATCGTAGCGATCTGCGCGGCGGGCAATCGGCCCGGGAGCGATCGTTGCTGGCGCTGCTGGTCGGCGACGATGGTGGCGAGGCGGTCGGCGGCGAGGCGGTCGGTGGCGTGGGGTCGCGGCATCCGGTTTCGCCACGGGTGTCCGCCACAGCTTAACGCAGCCCCCTATTCGGTTCGCCCTGAGCCTGTCGAAGCCTGTCCTGAGCGCTGCCGTCGCAGGCAGTCGAAGGGGGCCGTTCTTCTTGCCCACGATGGAAAGAGCGGTGCTTCGACAAGCTCGGCACGAAAGGAAGAAAATAGACACATTCCACCTATGCCCGCTTACGAATAGCGCTCCTCCGCCCATGGATCGCCGCGCATGTGATAACCATTGACCTCCCAAAAGCCGGCCTTGTCCGCGCCAAGGAAATCGATGCCCTTGATCCACTTCGCGCTCTTCCAGAAATAGAGGTGCGGGATGATCAGCCGCGCAGGCCCGCCATGCTCGCGGGTGATCGGTTTGCCTTGCCAGCTATGGGCGATCAGTGCGTGTTCGGACGCGAAATCGGCAAGCGGGACATTGGTGGTGTAGCCGTCATAGCCATGCAGCATCAGGAACCCCGCTTCGTCGCGCGGGGCCACCAGGTCGATCAGGTCGCGGGTCGCCACACCGGTCCAGTCATTGTCGTAGCGCGACCAGGTCGTGACGCAGTGGATGTCGGTGCGCAGCGTCGTCTGCGGCAGCGCCATGAACCCCGCCCAGTCGAGATCGACCGGCCGTTCGACCAGGCCGCCAACCCTGAGCCGCCAGCGCTCGCGCGCGATATCGGGTTGCTTGCCCAAATCGAGTACCGGCCAGTCGCGCACCAGATGCTGGCCCGGCGGCAAGCGTTCCGCTTCCGGGCGCGCGATATGGCCGGTCAGGAACTTGCCTTCGCTCGCCCAACGCTGCTTCGAGCGGGTCAGCTTGCTGTCGTCGGGCAGATCGTCATCGGACATCGGACCATGGCCTCGTTCGGCTTCGGATTTGGGGAGCTTAGCCGATCCGGCCACTTTGCTCCACCGCGGTCATCCGCCGACCTGGATCAGCGCACGACCGGCCGATTGATCAGGCCGCCATCGACCAACAGGCCGGTGCCGGTGACATAGGACGCGGCATCGCTGGCCAGGAAAGCGATTGCCGAGGCGATTTCGTCCGCGTCGGCGAAGCGGCCGGCGGGGATTTGCGCTTCCCAGCTTTCGCGATAGGCCGGCGGCATCGCGCTGGTCATCGGCGTTTCGGCCATGCCGGGCAGCATCGCGTTGCAGCGGATCGACAGGCCGGCCAGCGCACAGGCGGCGGCGACGCTTTTGGTCAACTGATGGACGGCGGCCTTGGACGCGCCATAAGCGGCGAGCGTCGCGCTCGGCGCGATACCGGCGGTCGAAGCGATATTGACGATCGCCCCGCCGCCCGCGCCCATCACGCGCATCGCATGCTGGCAGCCGAGCAGCGTTCCCTCGACATTGACCGCGAAGACGCGGCGCCAATCATCGATCGCGACCGCGGCAACGCTCTGTTCGCCGCCCGCGCGACTGATCCCGGCGGCGTTGATCAGGATATCGAGCCGGCCGGAATCGGTCATGATCTGCTCCATCGCGGCGGCCCAGTCGCCATCGCTGGTGACGTCGAGCCGGAGTGCCACGCCATCGCTGATATCGGCGCGCCACACCGTCGCGCCATGGCGTTCGAGCAAGGCGGCGGTCGCCGCGCCGATGCCCGAGGCGGCGCCGGTGACCAGGGCGATCTTTCCGGTGAAGTCGATCATGCCGATCCCCCTACTCGGCCGGCACGGCTTCGCCCAATTCGCGCGCCGCTTCCCGCGCGCGCGGATCGGGCATCGACAGCAAGATCAGCGCCCCGGCAAATGTGCCGATGGTCGAGACGATCAGCGCGAGCGAATAGCCGCCCAGATCGGCGAGCTTGGTGATCAGGAGCGGGCTCGCACCGCCGGCGAAGATCAACCCGCCATAAGCAAAGCCGTAAAGTCGCCCGAAATTGGCGAGGCCGAAATAGCGCGAGATGAAATAGGCCATGATGTCGAGCTCGGCGCCGATCGTCAGGCCGATGGCAAGCGCGGCGATGCCCATCAGCAGCGGATCGGACAGCAGCAGCAGGGCGCAGCCCGCCGCCGAGATGGTGAAGGCGATCGCCGCAACCCAGCGCGGCGGGAAGCGATCGAGCGCCGCGCCCGACACGAGCCGCCCGGCGAGCACCGCGACACCGATCAGCGATTGCACTTGCGCCGCGGCGGCAGGCGAGAAGCCGCGTTCCTGCAACAAGCTGATCAAATGGAGAAGATACCCGCCGCCGAACAGGCTCGGCGCAAGGAAACCGGCGAGCAAGGTCCAGAATAACGGGCTCTTGAGCGCGGCATTGCCCGCCGAACGCTGCGCGACGGTCGCCTGCACCTTGACCGGGTGCTGGTGCCGGTCGCTGCGGATCAGCAACAGCCCGGTGCCGCCGAGCAGCAGCACCAGCCCGGCCATCGTCGCATAACCCGCACGCCAGCCGAAATGGGTGATCACCCAAGTCGCCCAGATCGGTCCGGAGATCGCCATCAGGCCAAGCCCGCTGATCATGCAGCCAAGCGCCATGCCGCGCGCCTTGTCGAAGCGCGCGGTGACGATGCGCGCGAAACCGGGCGGCGTGGTGCCGACGCCAAGCAGGGCGAGCAGCACGATCAGCCCGGCATAATAGGGAAAGCTGGCCGGCGCCATGCTGAGCAGGCCGAACACCGCCGCCTCGCCGAGCACGCCGATGGTGATGATCCTGAGCGGTCCATGCCGGTCCATCAGCGAGCCGGCAAAGGGCGCGCAGATCGCGACCATGCCGGAGAGCAGCAAGGTCGCGAGCGACAATTGTTCCTTGCTGTATCCCGCGCCCGTGATCAGCGCGGGCATGAACGCGCCGCTGGTATAGGCATGAAGTCCGATCGTACCGATCGACGCGGCGATCGTGCAACCGACCAGCGCGCGCCAATGCTCGGCGAACTCGCGCGGCGCTGGTCCAGTCATCATCGTCTCCGGTCGCTGAAGGTCAGAATTTGAACCCGGTGGATACACCGATCACGCGCGGCTTGTTCAACCCCACCTGCGGGTAGCTGAACGTCACCGCCGCGGTATTGATGATCCGCGAATTGGTCAGGTTGGTGCCGAACACCGAGAAGGACCAGCGCTCGTCGATCGGCTTCAGGGTCAGGCGTGCGCCGAGTTCGTCGCCGGGCGGGTCCTGCCAGGGCTGGGAATTCTGGTCGGTGAAGAAGAAATAGATCCGGTCGCGCCAGCGATAATTGGCCTCCGCGGTGAGCAGGAACGAGCTGCCGATCGCGAAATCCTGTTCGGCCGACACGAAGAACTGCCATTTCGGCGTGCGCGGCAGCGTGTTGCCCGAAGCATCGACCGGCTGGTCGAGCGTGTTGCGCGCGGTCGGGAAGCTGGTGAACTTCGCATCGGTATACGCGACATTGCCGGTCAACCTGGTCCCGTCCGCCGGCCGTGCGGTCATTTCCAGCTCGACGCCCTTGATCAGCGCTTCGGCCGCGTTGGTGATGATCGCGCCGCCGGTCGGCACGCCCGCGCGAAGCTGGAGGTTGGAATATTTGTTGCGATAGGCGGCGAGCGAGAAGCTCAGCGCACCATCGAGCAGCTCGCCCTTGCTGCCGATCTCGAACGACTTGTTGGTTTCCGGCGCATAGGGAACCTGCACCGCGAACGGGTTGTAGCCGCCGGCGCGGAAACCCTTGCCATAGCCGGCGAAGAACATCAGGTCGCGGCTCGGCTTGTAGACCAGTTTCGCGCGATATGAGGTGTCGGTCCATTTCGCCTGAGGCGGTGAATAAGGCGTGACGGTCGAGACATTGGTGTCGAGGTTGGTCGCGCGGATCGTCGAGACAAGTCGCTTGGTATCCTCGGTATAACGAATGCCGCCGATCACCGAGAATTGATCGGTGATGTTGAAGGTCGCATCGGCGAACGCGGCATAGGAGCGGGTATATTGCTTGCCGGCATAGCGCGTCACGGTGTTGGTCGGCAGTGACAGGCGCAGATTGTAGATGTCGTCGACGTAATTCTGGTTTTCGTCGAACAGATAGGCGCCGAGAATCCAGGAAAAGCGGCTCTTGCCCGAGGATTGCAGCCGGATTTCCTGGCTGAACTGATTACTGCGGTCGTCATTGTGGTTATAACCCATGCGGGCCACGTCGAGGCCGTCGGAATCGTTGATCCCATCGACATGCGCCTTGCGATAACCACTGACCGAAATGAGATCGACGCCGCCGAATGCATATTCGAACTTGGCCGAAATGCCGCCGCCCTTGACCACCGTGTCGGTGCCGGGATTGAGCGAGATGCGGTTATGGTTGAAGATCGCATCGCGCGTCGCGGGGTCGAGCGGCGTGTTGGGCGTCGCGGTGCCCGCCGGCACCAGCGCGCCGGTCGGCAGCGGGCTGAAATTGGTTTTGGCGTAGCGGAAGATCGCCGGGAAATTCTCCGTCCAGGCATAGTCGGCGACGATCCGCGCGGAGAAGGCGCCGGCTTCCTTGGTCACTACCAGGCGGCCCTGCGCGCTTTCCGATCCGCCGATATGCGCCTTGGTATACGGGTTGTAGGCCCAGCCCTTTTCAGTGGTATAACCACCGGACAATCGTGCCTCGAAGCCGCCGCCAAGCGGGCCGGAGATCGAGGCCTGCGCGCGGAATTCCTCCGGCCAGGCGACGCTTGCCGAAACCTTGGCGCGGAAATCGGATGTCGGGTCGGCGCTGCGCAGCAGGATCGCGCCAGCGGTCGCGTTGCGGCCCTGCAGCGTGCCCTGCGGACCACGCACGATTTCGACCGAACCGATATCGACCAGGTCGGACATGCCGATCGTCACGCCGCGCGCGAGATAGATGTCGTCCATATAGATGGCGACCGGTTCGTCGCCGGTGTTGAGCGCAAGGCCGGTCGCGCCGCGCAGCGTGATATAGGTGCGACCGCCGCCCGAATTGCCCGCGAAATAGACACCGGGCACTGCCCCCTGCAGTTCGGCGAAATTGCGCGCGTTGGTGCTGTCGAGCACCGCCGGGGTGATCACGGTGATCGCGATCGGCACATCCTGCAGCCGCTCGGCCCGCTTCTGCGCGGTGACGACGATGTCGTTGGTGGTATCCTGGTCGGGCGCCGTCTGATCGGCGGACGGTGGATTGGCGGGCACATCCTGCGCGCTGGCCTGAACCGCGCCGCAGCCGACCGAAAGTGCGGCGATCGCACAGCAGGCGCGAAGCGCGCCGCGGCGGCGCAGGCCGGTGAATCCCATCATAATCCCCTCCATTCTGGTTTCTTTTCTTGGGGCCTTACTGGACAGAGGAGACTTGCCGCGAAATTGAAACTTGGGCGCGAAGCTATTCCTTCCGGTTATCGGTGATTGCCAAATATCACACTCGCCGTCATTATTTTACGAGAAAGAGGGAGTGGCTAAATGGACCTGAGGTTGATGCGCTATTTCGTGGCGTGCGTCGAAAACAAGACGATGCACGCCGCCGCCGCCGCGGTGCATGTGTCGCAGCCAGCGCTGAGCAAGGCGATCCATAATCTCGAAGCGCAGCTTGGCGTGACCCTGCTCGATCGCCGGCCGCGCGGCGTGGTGCCGACCGCTTATGGTGAGACATTGTTCCGCTATGCCAAGATGATCGACAGCGAGATGCGCCGCGCGGTGGCGGAGATCGATGCGATGCGCGGTATGACGCGCGGCATGATCGTGGTCGGGGTGATCCCGACGATGAGCGACGTGATGGCGAGCGTCGCGCGCGACGTCATGGCGACCTTGCCGGGGCTGAAACTCAAGCTGAAGATCGCCTTTTCGTCCGAACTGACCTCGGCATTGCTCGATGGCGAGCTTGACTTCGCACTGCTGCTGCTCCCCGGCAGCGACGCGCCGCTTGGGCTGACGTTCGAGCCGCTGATGCGCACCGGTCCAAAGGTCGCGGCGCGTAGCGGGCATCCGCTTGCCGGCAAGAAGGGGCTGACGCTGGCCGACCTTTCGGCCTTTCCCTGGCTGATCCCCGATTATCCGCCGACGCACCGTGCGATCGTCAACGAGGCTTTCATCAACGCCGGCGTGCCGCCGCCGACCGGGGCGATCGAGGTCAGCACGGTGATCATGTTCGATGCGGTGATCCGCGAGACCGATCTGGTGACGATTGTCCCCTCCACGCTGCTCACCGCGCGCGACACCGACCTGGTCGCGCTCGATGCCGATTTCACTTTTCCGGAGGAGCAGGTCGGCCTGGCTTTTCGCCAGAACAGCACGCTGCTGCCCGGCGCGCGCGCGATCATGCAGTTGATCCGCGACCAGTGCGCCACCCTGCCCGGCTATGTTGTGCCGCGCGATCGATAATCGCCGGTTATCGAAATCGTCTCCGATACTGTTTGTCGATTAAGGCACTGAACGATAGCCCGGGGATCAGGATTTACGGTCCCAAGCCGGATCGCAAACCTGATGGGACGGGCTTGAAACGGGCGGCCGATAACGATGACGACAGGGTTTCCAGATTACGACCTGTTGATCGTCGGCATGGGACCGGTCGGCGCGGTCGCGGCCAATCTGGCGGGCCAGGCGGGTTTTCGCACCCTGGTGATCGAGCAGGATAGCGAACCCTACAAGCTGCCCCGCGCGATCGTGTTCGATTCCGAAATCATGCGCGTATTCGCTTCGATCGGCCTGGCCGACGAAATCCCCGCGGTGACCAAGCCGCTGGGCGGGTCGGTCTATCTCGGTGCCGACCGCAAGCCGATCCGCACTTTTCGCGCGCACCCCAGGGCGCATCCAATCGCTTGGTATCCGAGCAACCTGTTCTATCAGCCGCAGCTCGAGACGATCATTCGCGCCGGCCTGAGCCGTTATCCAAACGTCACGGTGATGTCGGGCCACAGGCTGACCGATGTCGCACAGGATGAGAGCGGCGTTACCGCCCGCGCCACCGATGCGACGGGCGCGACGATCGAGATCGGCGCGCGCTACCTCTTCGCCTGTGACGGCGCGAGCAGCGCGGTGCGCAAGGCGCTCGCCATCCCGCTCGACGATATCGGGTTCGAGGAACGCTGGCTGGTGATCGACACCAATGTGCACGGTCCGATGCGCTGGCCCGACACGCACGAGATTCCGCCCGAGGTGCGCAGCAATGCCTTCTCGCTGATGGTGTGCGACCCCGAACGGCCGGCGACGCTGATCCCGGGACGCGGCACGCACCGGCGCTGGGAATATATGCTGTTGCCGGGCGAGCGCGACGCTGACGTCGTGACTCCGGACTGGCTGCGCACGCAGATCGGCTGCTGGATCGACCCGGATCATGTCGAGATCATCCGCACCGCAGTCTATCGTTTCCGCGCGCTTGTCGCGCATCGCTGGCGCGCGGGGCGGGTCATGCTGCTTGGCGACGCGGCGCATCAGACGCCGCCCTTTTTCGGTCAGGGCATGTGCCATGGCATTCGCGATGCGGCGCAGCTGATCTGGAAGTTGAAGCTGGTCGATTCGGGGGTCGCCGACCATGGCTTGCTCGACAGCTATCAGGTCGAGCGTGAGCCACATGTCCGCGCGATCGTCAACGCATCCGTCGCGGCGGGCGCCGAAGTGTGCAAGCTGGACCCGGCCGAAGCGGTGGCGCGCGACGCGGCGTTTCGCGCGATCGAATGCGAGCGCGCCGGTCAAGTCGCCATGACCGACATCGTGCCGCCGATCCGCGACGGCATTATCGACATGAAGAGCGGCGGAATGCGCCTGCCCGAATTCGTCGTCCTCGATAGTGGCGTGGAGCGGCATATCGACACGCTGCTCGATGGCCGTTTCACGCTGCTGACGCTCGATCCGTTCGATACGCCGCCCGAGTGGGACGCGATCGACGGCCATATCGTCGATATCACCGATGCGGATGCCGATGGCCGGATGACCGGCTGGCTCGGCGAACGCGCCGCACGCTGGATCATCGTCCGCCCCGACCGCTATATCTACGCCACGGGCAGCGGCGACCCCGCGCCCGTCATGGCGACCCTGTTCGATCATCTGCACCTTCGGCGCGCAGCGGCGCCCGACCAACCGACCGTCAGCATGGAGGCGAACCGCACATGAACCGCATCAGATATTCGCTCAATCACGTCGGAATCTATGTCATCGATATCGAGGCGATGACCGATTTCTACACCTCGTTCTTCGGTTTTGTCGTCACCGACGAACGGATCGATGTGAACCCGATCCGCTTCATGACGATGTCGCCCGACGAGCATCACCAATTGCTGCTGGTGCAGGGGCGCTTGCCCGAAAGCCCGTCGACCGTGGCGCAGATTTCCTTCCTGCTCGACGATTTCGCCGCGCTGCGCCGGGTGCATGAGAAAGCGACCGGCGATAGCCGGATCAGCAAGGTGTGGACGCTCGATCACGGCAATAGCTGGACGGTCTATTTCAAGGACCCGGAAGACAATATCGTCGAGACCTATGTCCATACGCCATGGCATGTCAGCCAGCCCTACGGCACGCCGATCGACTTCAGCCAAAGCGACGAGACGATCTATGCCGCGACCGAAAAGGCCTCGCTCGCCAACCCGACCTATATGTCCGCAGAGGCGTATCGCCAGAAGCTGTTAAAGCTGCTGGCAGCATGAAGCTCGCTACGTTCAGCGCGAACGGCCGGACCTCGATCGGCGTAGTGATCGGCGAGACGATCGTCGATATCGCCGGCGGCGACGTTCCCGATACGATGGAGGCCCTGCTCGAACTCGGCATCGACGGCATGGATGCCGCGCGCCGCGCGGCCGGGACGGGTGCGGCTGTACCGCTGGCCTCGGTCCATCTGCGCGCGCCGGTGCTGCGGCCGCGCAAATATCTCGGCATCGCGGCCAATTACCAAAGCCATATCGACGAGGTGCTGGCGGCAAATCCGGACTATGTCCCGCCAGTCTACCAGCGCTGGTTCGTCAAGCTGCCGACCTCGATCAACGGGCCCTATGATCCGATTCCGCTGCCGCCCGAATCCTCGCAACTGGATTACGAGGCGGAACTGGCGATC